>DASSUD010000089.1:0-20868 GCA_035707385.1 Acidimicrobiales bacterium | reverse complement strand
CTACCACCTCGGCCGGGCCATCCGGCGGGCCGTGGAGGACTTCGAGGGCGACGAGCGCGTGGTCGTGCTCGGCACCGGCGGCATGTCGCACCAGCTCCAGGCCCAGCGGGCCGGCTTCATCAACGTCGAGTTCGACACCGCCTTCCTGGACGGGCTCGTGCGCGACCCCGAGGCCGTGGCCCGCATCCGCCACATCGAGTACCTGCGCGAGGCCGGCTCCGAGGGCATCGAACTGGTGATGTGGCTGGTGATGCGCGGGGCGCTCGGCGACACGGTGAAGGAGGTCTACCGGGCCACCCATGTGCCCACCTCGAACACCCACAACGGCCTGCTGGTGCTGACCGACGCGTGACCCCTCAGCCCCCGGTCTCCGCGCCGAGGGCGGCAGTGCGGCGTGCGGCAGCGACACCGAAGTAGTCGCCGCCCTTCTTCTCGGGGTCGTCGGTGCCCCAGTCCCGCGTGCGAGGCACGGGCGCCAGCCTGGGGATGTGCTTGGAGCAGTGGATGTAGGCCTCCTCGACCGTGACCACGATCCAGCGCTCCGGCCGCCGGCCGGGAACGATGTCGACCTGGTCGGCCGGGTACCGGCGGGCGAAGTCGGCGGGCGCCATCAGCTCCGCAGATCCGTTGACGTGCAGGCCGACGAGGTCGCGGACGAAGTCGACGAACAGGATGCCCACATGCGGGTTGCCGACGAGGTTGCCGGCGCTGGCCATCACGCCGTTGCCCCGGTACTCGGGCCAGGCGACGGTGCGCTCGTCCAGGACGTGGACGAAACCGGGCGGGCCGGCGCGGAAGGAGGCGTCGCACTCCCCGTGGGCGTCGGCGGTGGCGACGAAGGCCATCTCCATGCGCCCGATGAACTCCCGCATGGGGGCGTTGATGCGGTCGCCCATCTGCTGGCGGTAGAAGCGGACGGCACGGTCCTGCGTGCCGCACTCCTGCTGGAGCTGGTGCTCGCCGGCGGAGCCGGGCCGCTCGATCGTCGCCGCGGCACCGTCGGGCTGCCCGCCGCCGGGACCGTGGTCGGGGCCATCGGACATTCGGTGCACAGCGCCGCCTCCAGTACCGAGCGATCCCCCACCCCTCCCAGCACTCGACGCGTGGCTGCGAGGCACGAGCGATGGCGACGACGCTGACGACCGAGCCCGACAATACGTTAAGTGGAGTCACGCACACCGTACGTACGACCACCCCCGATGGTCAAGGGAAGTGTGCGCATCGCACGACGCTACGTGCCGTCGCGCGCCTCCTCGTAGGTGGTGCGCTCGGGGACGAGGAACTCGAACGGGCGGCGGCGCACGTTCAGCTGCCACCACCGGTTGGCGCGCTCGAGCCGGAACAGCAGCGGCCACAGCCGCCGGTCGCTGGCGTGCACCCGGGCCGCCTCGGACCGCGATATGGGCGCGGCGACACGGGCGTTGACCTCGGTGAGCACGGGATCCACCCAGGCGTCGAGGCGCTCCTTCAGCAGGCTGGCGGTCATGTCGAGCAGAGCGCCGCGGGCCGTCGTCCAGCGGCGCATCAACGTGCACATCTTGCGCTGGACGACGGGGCGGACCGGAGCGGGGAGCACCGCCACGAACGGGGTCAGGTCGAACGCGGGACGGCGGCGCTCGTCGAGCAGGAACGGCGTCGTGAGGTCGAGCTGCCAGGGCTCGCCGTCGATCCAGGCCCAGTTGCTCATCTGCGAGTCCACGCCGAGGCGGGCGTGGGTGACCTGCACCACGGCCTCGGTGACGGCGGGCACGATCGGATGGCCGTGCGACGGGTCGCCGGAGCGCAGGACCGCCGACCCGAGCGCCCCCGCCGGGAGCGCCGGCTGGACGTGGAAGCCCACGACCCGCCCGTCGGGACGCACGAGGTGGCACAGGTCGGTCTCGACCACCCGCACACCGCCGGCGCGCAGCTCGTCGATGTAGCGGCGCACGACCGTGGCGTAGCGCTCGAACGCCGCCGCGTCCCGGAAGGGTGGGAGCCGCTTGCAGGCGACCCGGGGACCGTCCGGCGGCCAGCCGAGCACGAGGCTGATCTCGCCGTGGCCGAGGAGCGGGAGCCGGCCCGGGTCCCGCGTGGCCAGCGCCACCGACACCTCGTCCTCGAGCGCACGCAGCTCGCCCGGCTCGATCACGGGGCGCCCACCTCGGCCGCGGCCCGGTCCAGGAGCTGGATGATCTCGTCGACCTCGTCCGCCTCCACGACGAGCGGCGGCATGACGAGCAGCGTCTCCTGCTTGTTGTTCGCCCACACCACGAGCAGTCCGGCGTCGATCGCTTCGACCATGAGCCGGTAGCAGGCCTCGGGCGACACGGTGTCGAGCGCCCGCATCAGGCCGAGCCCGCGGTGCCCGGCGAGCAGGCCGGGGTGGGCGGCGCACAGGCGGTCGAACCCGGCGGCGAGCCGGGCGCCCATGTCGTCGACGTGGCCGAGGAAGCCGGGCTCGGTGACCTTGGCGACGACCGCCTCGACGACCGCGGCGCCGAGCTCGGAGCCGCCGAAGCTCGACGGGTGGAAGAAGGGGTCCCGGGCGAAGAACGCGTCGACGCGGTCACCGAACGAGCAGGCGGCGATCGGGTAGACGCCCCCCGAGAGCCCCTTGCCGGCCACCAGCAGGTCGGGCGCGACGTCCCAGTGCTCGCACGCCCACACCTTCCCGGTCCGTCCCAGGCCGGACTGGACCTCGTCGAGGATCAGCAGCGCGCCCCGCTGGTCGCACAGCTCGCGGACCCGGGGCCAGTAGTCGTCGGGCGGGACGAGGTAGCCGGCGGTGGCGGGCACGGTCTCCATGCACACGGCCGCCGTCTCGGCGGTCACGGCGCGCTCGACCGCGGCGATGTCCGCGAACGGGACCTTGGTGATCCCCGGGACGAGCGGTGCGAACCACTGCGAGTCGCGCGCCTCGTCCATCGCCAGAGCGAAGCCGACGTGGCCGTGGTAGCCGTGCTCGGCGGACACGATCCCGGTCCGTCCCGTCGTGGCCCGGGCCAGCTTGCAGGCGACCTCGACCGCCTCGCCGCCGCCCGGCGTGAAGAAGGTGTACCGGAGCCCGCCGGGCAAGGTCTCGGCGAGGGCGCCGGCCGCCCGGGCGCGCACCGCGGACGGGACCAGCCAGTCGCCCATGTCGCCCAGCTCCTCCAGCGCGGCGGTGAGGGCGCGGATCGCGAACTCGGGGTGGTGGCCGAAGTCGAACACGCCCCCCGAGCTGCGGCAGTTCAGGTACGCCTTGCCGTCCAGGTCCCAGATCCGCACGCCTCGGCGGCGTCCCTGGACGATCCCGAGACCGAGCTTGCGGTACGCCTCGACCTTGGCGGCGGACATGTGGCGGGCGACGAGCTCGAGCCCCGCCTCGTTCGACTCGGGCACGGCTCGTGTGGAACGGGCGTCGGCCATCGGGCACCTCCGGGGACTCATCCCAGTGTCGGGCCGGCCGGGGTGGGCCGCTAGGGCCGAACGGCCGGAGTAGCGCGGACCAGCCGGCTCAGCCGCTCAGCCGCCTGCCAGGTGGCGCTCGACCGCCTCGACCTTGGCCGTCATGGCGTCGGTGACGCCCGGCCGCATGTCGGCCTTCAGGGTGAGGCCGACCCGCGGGGCGTCGACCGCCTCGCACGCCCGCTTGATGACGTCGAACACCTCGTCCCACTCGCCCTCGACGGTGGTGAACATCGGGTCGGTGCGGTTGGGCAGGCCGCTGGCCCGCACCACCCGGATGGCCTCGGACACCTGGCGACCGACGTCCTCACCGACGCCGAGGGGCGTGATCGCGAACGCGACGAGCATGGCCCGAACCGTACCGGCGGGCCACGCGGCTAGTTGCCGAAGTCCCAGCCCTTCTCCCGCCCGCGGAAGCGGTTCAGGACGTTCTTGGCGATGAGGATCTTGTGCACCTCGTCGGGACCGTCGGCCAGCCGGAGGGCGCGGGCCCCCTGGTACATGCCGGCCAGCGGCAGGTCCCCGCTGACCCCGGCGGCGCCCCACACCTGGATGGCACGGTCGACGACGCGGTGGAACGCGGCGGGCACGAACACCTTGATGGCCGAGATGTCGGTGCGGGCGTCCTGGCCGGCCGCCATCTTCTCGGCGCAGTTGATGGTCATGAGACGGGCCGCCTGCATGTCGATGTAGGAATCCGCGATGAAGCCCTGGATGAACTGCTTGGTCTCCAGCGGCCCGCCGTGCACCTCGCGGGTGATGGACCGCTCGACCATCAGGTCGAACGCCCGCCACATCGCCCCGACCGAGTTCATGCAGTGGTACACCCGGCCGGCACCGAGCCGGTCCTGCGCGGCCTGATGACCCGACCCGCGGGCGCCGAGGGCGTTCCCGAGCGGCACCCGCACGTCGTCGTAGATGATCTCGCAATGGTCGCTCTCGCGGCCCCACACGTTGATGCCGCGCACGATGTTCACGCCCGGTGCGTCGGTGGGCACGATGATCTGGGTCATGGCGGCGTTCCCGTCGGCGCCGCCCTCGACGTCCTCGGTGCGGCACATGACGATGAAGAAGTCGGCCCGCCTGCCGTTGGAGGTGAACCACTTGTGGCCGTTGATCACCCACTCCTCGCCGTCGCGGCGTGCGGTGGTCTTCAGCGACCGGGGGTCGGAGCCGGGCTGGTCGGGCTCGGTCATGGAGAAGCCCGACTGCATCGTCCCGTCGATCAACGGGAGCAGCCAGCGCTGCTTCTGCTCTTCCGTGCCGTACTTCACGAGGATCGACTGGTTGCCCGAGTTGGGGGCGACGACGCCGAACAGCGCCGATGCCCCCACCGCGTAGGCGAGCACCTCGTACATGTAGGCCAGCTCCAGGAAGTCGAGCCCGGCGCCGCCGTACTCGGCGGGCAGGTGAGGGGCCCACAGCCCGGCCTCGCGCACCTTGTCCTGCACGTGCGCCCGCAGCTTGCGGGACTGCTCGCGGTCGCCGTCGGTCAGGTGCGTCCCGGCGTTCGTCTCGGCCCACAGCATGTTCTCGTTGGGCAGGATCTCGCGGTTCACGATCCGGGCGGTGAGCGCCCGGATCTCGTTGACCCGGTCCGACACCGTCGGGATGGGCTGGACGTTCATCTGCACCACGCCACCCTCCTCGCTGCGTTCATTGGCAGACGGTAGGAAGGCCGCGCCCCCGGCGACAGTGCCGAAGGACCTGATGTGCGCGGATCCGGAGTCAGCGCGCCGCGTCCCACCACCTGTCGATCTCGTCGTAGACCTCGGGTCGGCCGGCGAGCGCGATGTGGTTGATCTTCGGGCAGACGCGCACCGCGACGTCGCGGAAGAGGGCGGGCCCGTCGTGGCCGAAATGCCCGTGCGCGCTGGGGGCCGTCACGAGCGCGTCCCCGAGCAGGCGGTTGACGGTGGGGGGACGGTCGGCGTCGGCCTGGTCGACGAGCGAGCCGGCGACAGCGAGGAAGCGGGCCTGCCGGGGGACCTTGACGCGGTGGAGCTCCGGGCGCCCGGTGGCACCGGGGTCGCGCTCGACCCAGTCCTCGTCGAGCACCGCACCCCAGCGGAGGTCCTTGATCCCCTCGCTGCGCCGATCGAGCCCGGCCCCGATCAGGCGGGTGGCGGGCGTCGGGACCGACCACAGCGCGGCGCTCGTGAGGTTGGCGATCGCCTCCAGGTTGGCGCCCCGGTTCGGCACGCCGAGCAGCACCACCCGGCGCACCCTCCCCGGCCACGGTCCGCGGCGGCGCACGCGGTCCGCCACGGTCGCAGCGTGCCGGCCGTAGTGGCAGGCGCTGCGGATGACCAGCCCGCCCATGCTGTGGCCGATGAGGTCGATCTCGCGCACGCGCACCGGCCAGGCCCTCACGAGCCGTTGGAGCTTGGCGGCGAGGTCACGCCCGTTCGTCGAGATGTGCCGTCCCGTGTTGTAGCGGACGTAGACAGGGGTGATGCCGCGCTCCCGGGCCAGCAGCTCGCCATAGGCGACCCCGCCGGGGCCGAACCGCCACACGGACTCGGTCGACATCAGCCCGTGCACGGACACGCACAGCCCGGCCCTCGCGTCCGGGAGCGCCTCCCGGAGGCCGCCACGATCGAGCGGCAGCTCCTCACCCGACGCGGTGCGGAACGTCAGCGGGACAGCCAGGGACGATCCCTGTGCGGCCAGCGCGTCGCCGAACAGGCCGTTGACCAGGGCGAGGGCATCGGCGGTCCGGACAGGGAGCGACATCAGGCGCCGGACCACCGATTCGATGTTCCCGCTGCCGGTGTCGGTGCCTGTCGCCGGTGCCGCCGCTGCCGGGTCGAGCGGCCCGAGTCCGTCGCTTGCCGCTACCACGCACCGAGCCTAGCGACGGCCCCGCGCCCGCCCGGCGGGCGACTGATCGCGGCGGCAGGCACCGGCGTCCGCAAGACTGTGGCGGTGACCACCGATCGACGCGAGGACGCGGCGCTGATCGAGCCGGCCGCCGTCGCGGCGCGGGTCACGCTCGACGTCGCCGGTCTCGATGCCCTGCTCGGCGCCATCCGCGGCGCCGGCTACCGGCTGATCGGCCCGACCGTGCGCGACCGGGCGGTCGTGCTCGACGAGATCGAGTCGGTCGCCGAGCTGCCGGCCGGCTGGGGCGACGAGCAGGAGGGTGGCAACTACCGGCTGCGGCGCCGGGACGACGGTGCGCTGTTCGGCTGGGCCGTGGGCGCCCACTCGTGGAAGCCCTACGTGTTCCCGCCGCGGGTGACCCTGTGGTCGGCGTCCCGAGACGCCGGCGGCATGCGCATCGAACCCGGCCCCGACGACGCCGGGGCGCCGCTGGCCTTCTTCGGGGTGCGGTCGTGCGACCTGCACGCCATGGCGGTCCAGGACCGGGTGTTCCTCGGCGGCGACCACCCCGATCCCCACTACGCCCGGCGGCGCCAGGGCCTGCTGGTCGTGGCGGTCAACTGCTCGGACCCGGCGGCCACGTGCTTCTGCCCGTCGATGGGCACGGGACCGCGTGCTGTGGGCGGCTACGACCTGGCGCTCACCGAGCTGCTGGACGCCGCGGACCACCGCTTCGTCGTCGAGGCGGCGACCGAGCGTGGCGTCGACCTCCTCGCGGGGCTCCCGACGCGCCCGGCGCCCGCCGCCGACGTCGAGGCGGCGGCGGAGGTCACGGTGCGGGCGCGGGAGCGGATCGTCCGCACGGTCGAGACCGACGGCATCCGCGATCTGCTGGCCGCCAACCTGGAGCACCCGCGCTGGGACGACGTGGCCGAGCGGTGCCTGGCCTGCACCAACTGCACCCTGGTGTGCCCCACCTGCTTCTGCAGCGCGGTCGAGGACCACTCCGACCTGGCGGGCGAACACGCCGAGCGCACGCGCCGCTGGGACTCGTGCTTCACCCTCGACCACTCCTACCTGCACGGCGGGTCGGTGCGGCCGACCCATCGCGACCGCTACCGGCAGTGGCTGACGCACAAGCTGGGCACCTGGATCGACCAGTTCGGCAGCTCGGGGTGCGTCGGCTGCGGGCGCTGCGTCACCTGGTGCCCGGTCGGCATCGACCTCACCGAGGAGGTCGCGGCCATCCGGGCCGAGCCCGGCGGCGCCGCGCTCCCCTACCCGGCGCCCGGGAGCTTCCGGTGAGCGCCCCCGTCCCCATCCGCGACCTGCTGGCCGGGCACCCGTTCTTCGCCGATCTCCCCGCCGCCGACCTCGACCTCGTCGCCGGTTGCGGCCGCAACGTGCACTTCGCCGCCGGCCAGGAGGTGTTCGCCGAAGGCGGCGATGCGGACGCCTTCTTCGTGATCCGCCACGGGCGGGTGGCGTTGTCGGTGCACAGCCCCCCGGGCGGCGAGCTCACGATCGCCACCCTCGGCGACGGCGAGGTGCTCGGGTGGTCGTGGCTGTTCCCGCCCCACCGCTGGCAGTTCGACGCCCGGGCCGTGGCCGGCACGAGCGCCGTGGCGCTCGACGGCGCCTGCCTCCGGGGCAAGTGCGAGGCCGACACCGCGCTCGGCTACCGCCTCATGGCCCGGTTCGCCCGGCTGATCCAGCAGCGGCTCCAGGCCACCCGGCTGCAACTGCTCGACCTGTACGGCCGCGACGGCCCGGAGCGGTCCGTTGCCGGCTGACGCCACCGTCCCCGGGCCGATGGTCCCGGTCCCCTACCGGGTGACCGGCCGCCGCACCGAGTTGCCCGACACGGCGACGCTCGCGCTCGAGCCGATCGAGGCCGGGCTGGCCGGGCCGCGACCCGGCCAGTTCCACATGCTGTGGGCCTTCGGCGTGGGCGAGGTCCCCATCTCGGTGAGCCACCTCCAGAGCGACCGCCCCGGCACCCACCACCACACGGTGCGGGCCGTCGGCGCCACCACGCGGGCGCTGTGCGCGCTCGCCGAGGGCGACACCCTCGGCGTGCGGGGGCCGTTCGGCCACGGCTGGGACCTCGACGCCGCCCGCGGCGGCGACGTGGTGGTCGTGGCCGGCGGCCTGGGGCTGGCACCGCTGCGGCCCGTCGTCGAGGCGATCACCGCGGCGCGGGACAGCTTCGGCCGGGTGGCGGTGCTGGTGGGCGCCCGGTCGCCGGACGACCTGCTCTTCGCCGACGTCCTGGCCGAGTGGCGGGGGCGCTTCGACCTCGACGTCGAGATCACCGTCGACCATGCCCGGGGCGGCTGGCACGGCGACGTCGGGGTGGTGACGAGCCTGGTCCCCCGCATCCCGATCGACGTCGCGGCCGCGGCCGCGTTCGTGTGCGGGCCCGAGATCATGATGCGCTTCGCCGGCAACGCGCTGCGCGACGCGGGCGTCGCGCCCGAGCGCATCCAGGTCTCGCTGGAGCGCAACATGGTGTGTGCGGTGGCCCACTGCGGGCACTGCCAGCTCGGTCCCACCCTCGTGTGCCGCGACGGTCCCGTCTACACGCTCGACGCCGTCGGCCCGCTCCTGTCCGTCAGGTCGCTGTGATGGCCCCGCCCGGGGCGCCCCGCCTGGCGGTGTGGAAGTTCGCGTCGTGCGACGGCTGCCAGCTCAGCCTGCTCGACTGCGAGGACGAGCTGCTCGAGGTGGCGGCCAACGTCGAGATCGCCCACTTCCTCGAGGCCACGCGGGCCACGGCCGAGGGGCCCTACGACCTGTCGCTCGTCGAGGGGTCGGTGACGACCCCGGCCGATGTCGAGCGCATCCGCCACGTCCGGGCCGTGTCCCGCCACGTCGTCACGATCGGGGCCTGCGCGACGTCCGGCGGGGTCCAGGCCCTGCGCAACTTCGCCGACGTCCGCGAGTACGCCTCGATCGTCTACGCCAACCCCGACTACATCTCGACGCTCGACCAGAGCACGCCGATCGCCGCCCACGTCCCGGTCGACTTCGAGCTGCAGGGCTGCCCCATCGACCGGGGCCAGCTCCTCGAGGTGGTGAGCGCCTTCCTCGCCGGGCGCCGGCCGGAGGTGCCGGCCCACAGCGTGTGCGTCGAGTGCAAGATGCGGGGCAACGTGTGCGTGATGGTCGCCCACGGCACGCCGTGCCTGGGCCCGATCACCCACGCCGGCTGCGGGGCGCTGTGCCCCAGCTACCACCGCGGCTGCTACGGCTGCTTCGGCCCCATGGAGACGCCCGACGCCCCGGCGCTGATGCGGCGCTTCCGGGAGATGGGGGTGGCCGAGGTCGACATCGTGCGGGTGCTGCGGACCTTCAACACGTGGCGCGAGCCGTTCCGCCACGAGAGCGAGCGCCACACCACGGCGGTGCCGGTGAGCCTGGGACGGCGGGGGCAGCCATGACGCACAAGGCGGTGAGCCGCCGGGTCGGGGTCGAGGCCCTGGCCCGGGTGGAGGGCGAGGGGGGCATGGTCGTCGAGACCGTCGACGGGCGCGTGGTCGACGTCCGGCTGCAGATCTACGAGCCGCCCCGGTTCTTCGAGGCGTTCCTGCGGGGGCGCGACCACCGGGAACCGCCCGACATCACGGCCCGCATCTGCGGCATCTGCCCGGTCGCCTACCAGATGAGCGCGTGCCGGGCGATCGAGGACGCGTGCGGTGCGACCGTCGACGGACCGCTCGACGACCTGCGGCGGCTCATCTACTGCGGCGAGTGGATCGAGAGCCACACCCTGCACGTCTACCTGCTGCACGCCCCCGACTTCCTGGGGGCCGAGAGCGCGATCGAGCTGGCCGAGCGCGACCGGCCGACCGTCGAGCGGGGGCTGCGGCTCAAGAAGACCGGCAACGAGCTGGTCGAGGTGATCGGCGGGCGGGCGATCCACCCTGTCAACGTGCGGGTCGGGGGCTTCCATCGGGTGCCGTCCCGGCGCGAGCTGCGGCGGCTGCGCGACCCGCTATTCCGGGCCCGGGACGACGCGGCCGCCACGGTCGCCTGGGTGGCGGGCTTCGACTTCCCCGACCGCGAGATCGGCAGCCCCCTGGTGGCCGTGTCCGACCCCGGCCACTACCCCGTGATCGGCGGGCGGGTCGTCTCGACCGCGGGGCTCGACATCGCCGAGCACGAGTTCCTCGACCACGTCGTGGAGGAGCACGTCCCCCACTCGACGGCCCTCCACGCCGCGCTCGACGGCGGCGAGTACGTCGTCGGGCCCCTCGCCCGCTACTCGCTGGCCGCCGGCAGGCTGGCGCCGGCAGCCGCCGAGGCGGCAGGCGCCGCGGGGCTGGGGCCGGTCGAGCGCAACCCGTTCCGCAGCATCGTGGTGCGGGCGGTCGAGGTGCTCCATGCCTGCGAGGAGGCGCTGCGCATCGTCGACACGTACGAGGAGCCCGACGCGCCCGCGGTGCCGGTCGAGCCTCGGGCCGGCGCCGGCCACGGCTGCACCGAGGCGCCGCGCGGGCTGCTCTACCACCGCTACGAGCTCGACGAGGCGGGCACCATCGTCGACGCCCGCATCGTGCCGCCCACGTCGCAGAACCAGCGGGCCATCGAGCACGACGTGTGGCACGTGGTGGAGGACAACCTGCACCTCGACGACGAGGCCCTGGCCCGGCTGGCCGAGCAGACCATCCGCAACCACGATCCTTGCATCTCGTGCGCCACCCACTTCCTCGACCTGCGGAGGATCGACCGGTGACCGCCACCGTCGTGCTCTGCGTGGGCAACCCGTTCCGCCGGGACGACGGCGTGGCGTCGGCCGTGGCCGGGCTCCTGCGGTCCGCTCTGCCGGAGGGGGTGCCGGTCGTCGAGCTGGACGGCGAGCCGTCCCGCATCGTCGACGCCTGGGCGGGCGCCCGGCTGGCGATCGTGGTCGACGCGGCCCGGTCGGGAGCGCCCCCGGGCTCGGTGCGCCGCGTCGAGATCGCCGGCGGCGACGGCGCGGACCGGGGGACGGCGGCCGGCCCGCTGCCCGCCACGCGGCAGGCCAGCTCGCACGGCGCCTCCCTGGGCGAGGCCGTGGCGCTGGGACGGGCGCTCGGGCGGCTGCCCGACCGGCTCGTGCTCTACGCCGTCGAAGCCGGGGACGTGGGCGCCGGTCCGGGACTGAGCGATCCCGTCGCCCGGGCGGTGCCCACGGTGACCGCGCAGGTGCGGGCCGACGCCGCCGCCGCAGCGCCGGGCGCCGCGCCCGCCGTTTCCCGCACGGTCCGGCCGGGGGTGGCGTGATGTGCCTCTCGCTCGCCGGCCGGATCAGCCACATCGACGGCGAGCACGCGCTGGTCGACGTGGACGGCCGCGACCGGCGGGTGTCGCTGGCGCTGCTGCAGCTGGAGGGCGAGCGGGTCGTCCCCGGCGACTGGGTGCTGGTGCACACCGGCCTCGCCGTGTCGCGGCTCGACCCGGCC
This sequence comes from Acidimicrobiales bacterium, assembly GCA_035707385.1. Classification (GTDB taxonomy): domain Bacteria; phylum Actinomycetota; class Acidimicrobiia; order Acidimicrobiales; family VFJN01; genus ZC4RG19. Next base: position 9,166 of record DASSUD010000089.1, on the reverse strand, counting down.
GAGGGCGCCGAGCTGACCCGCCTGCGGCGGGACATGGGATCCACCGAACGGGGGGAGTCGCCGTGAGCCGGACCGAGGTACGCGAGGTGGGCGGGGCGCGCCGCCGGACCGTCGTCCCCCACACCCGGGCCTGGGGCGTGGGGCTGGCCTTCGTCACGTCGCTGATCAGCGGGGTGTCGATCTACACCAACGGCCATGCGGTGCGGCGCTTCCCCGGCTCGGCGCCCTTCACCACCGCCAAGAACCTGGTGGCCGCCGTCGTGCTGGGCGCCCTGCTGGCCGCGCTCACCGCCCGCCGCTCCCCCGGGGGCTGGACTCCGCCGCGCACGGCACGCACCCGGTTGGGCCTGGTGGCGGTGGGGGTCGTGGGCGGCAGCGTCCCGTTCCTGCTGTTCTTCGAGGGCCTGTCCCGGGCGACGTCCAGCGACGCGGCGTTCATCCACAAGACCCTGGTCGTCTGGGTGGCGATCCTGGCCGTGGTGGTGCTGCGCGAGCGCCTGGGCTGGCCCCACCTGGCGGCCATCGCCGCGCTCGTGGCCGGCCAGTCCCTGCTGACCGACGACCTGGCCGGTCTCGGCCTGGGGTCGGGCGAGGTCCTCGTCTTCGCGGCCACGCTGCTGTGGTCGGTCGAGGTGGTGATCGCCAAGCGGCTGCTCGGGCACCTCTCCCCGCTCACCGTCGGGGTGGCGCGCATGGCCCTCGGCGCGCTGGTTCTGGTCGGCTGGCTGGCCGCCAGCGGCCAGCTCGGCGACCTGGCGGACTACGGCGCGGCCCAGTGGGGCTGGGTCCTGCTGACCGGGCTGCTGCTCACCGGCTACGTCGCCACCTGGTACGCGGCGCTGGCCCGGGCCCAGGCGGTGGACGTGACGGCCGTGCTCGTGTTCGGCGCCGTGGTGACGGCCGCGCTCGCCGGCGCACTCGACGGCGTGCCGCTCCGGGCCGACCTGCCCGGCCTGGTGCTGGTGGCTGCGGGCGTGGTGGTGGTCTCGCTCCTCCCCCGGGCCCGGCCCGCCCCTGCCCCGTGAGCCGCCGCCCCCGGCCGCACACGCAGCCGCCGCCGGCGATCGACGACGGCCCGGCGCGCTTCGCCCGGTTCGCCCTGCCCCCGAACCTGCTGGGCTACTGCGGGCCCGACGACGGCGTGGCCCTCTTCGAGTACGGCGCCTCCGGCGTGGTGGACGCCGGGCTGCGGGCGCTCGCCCAGGCGTTCGACGGCGCCTGGCCCTACCTCGAGCTGATCGCCGGTGCCCGCGGCATCGGCGACCCGCTCGACGGGCGGGTGGTCGACGCCTACTGGCTGGGTGGACCGCTCCTGGACGGGCTGCCGCTGGCGCTGGTCGGCAACTCGCTGGACGACCGCTTCCGCCGGCGGGCCGGTCGCGGTTGGGACGCCGTGGCCGCCTCGGTGACGCCGTCGACGCGGCTGAGCCACGGGTTCCACGTCTTCGCCGTGTACCCGTGGGTGGGCCTGCTGCGGTCGGGTTCGGTCGACCATCCGCTCCACGTCCTCGACCGCTGCCGCATCCGCTGGGGCCGGGTGCTGGCCGTCGAGGCCGACGAGGTGACCGTGCGGACCCGCCGGCTGACCTGGGACGGTGCCCGCCTGGCCCTCGGCGGCGCGGTGACCGAGCAGGCACGGCGCGGCCGGGACGGCGTCGCCCTCGTCGACGTGCACGAGGGCGACGACGTGGCGCTCCACTGGGACTGGGTGTGCGAGCGACTCGACCGGCGCCGCCTCACCCACCTGCGCCGCGACACCGCCCGGCAACTGGACGCGGTCAACTGCGACCTCGCCGTCTCGGGCCCGGCCCGCCTGCTCACCTGAGCAGCGCATCACTCTGGCGAACTCACTCGCTACTCCAGCCGCTCGGCGGCCGCACGGGCGAGTGACACCAACTGGTCGCCGTCGACCTCCTCGGCGAGAAGTTGCAGGATCGTGGCCCGCTCGCCGGCGACGACGACCACGAGTCCCGCCTCCGCGGTCACGTCGGAGACCGTGATGGTCGCCCTCCACCCGATGGCCCTGTCCCCCATGCCGGTCGTGTCGATCGGAACCGGTTGGGACACCTCCTGGACGGCGCCGAAGTTGGACGTCGTCGTCGGACACGAGCAGGCTTTCGACGTCCGCGGCGGCTGGACCGACCGTGATCCGCGGGGTGCTCGACCGCGCGATCAGGGGCTCCTCGGCCTCCGACGCGCACCCGCCGAGAGCGATGCACGCCAGCACCAGTGCGGCACCGCGGCGACCCGTCACGGGCGGGGACGGTACTCCCCGGGTGAGGGCCCGCGACCGCCCGCCCACCACCCGGCCCGCGGCGCGCCGGCTGGACCCCCTACGGGTCGATCCGGGCCGGTCGCCCGGCCCGTCGGGTGATGCGGTCGTAGTTGATCCGCAGGAGCTCGATCGCCTCCTCGGCGTCGGCGGCGGTCCGGATGTACAGCGTGGTCCACCCCGAGTCGGGATGGACGTGGTGTGGTCCGGTCCGGCCCCCGGCGACGAGCTCGTCGCGGATCCGGCGAGGGAACGGGATGTCGGCCTGGTAGCCGCCGTGCACATGGCCGATCGAACGACCGTCCACGACGAAGTCCGTCTCGCCGTACGTGCCGGCGGCTGTGGCCACCCCGGGCCAGCCGGTGACCTCGTGCCGGATGCGCCCGGCTCGCTCGTCTGCGTCGATGCCCATGGCCGGATCTCCTCGCTCGTCGCTGCAGGTGCACGCTAAGTCCTCAAGCTCACTTGAGGTCAATGGAACGGGCCATGTCGTTCGTCACGTCTCGGCCGGTCACGCCGGGCTAGCGTGAGCGCGTCGCCGGATCGGTGCGGGAGCCTGGGGGTCAACGATGACGATGCGCACCTTTCGTCGCCTCGTCGCGTCGGTCGGCGCGGCCCTGTTGGTGGTCGGGGTGGCGCCGTCGGCGAGCGCGGACTCCTGCACCCGCGGCCCCGCCGGCCACCCCCCGGGGTGCCCGCGTGTGGTTCCCGGGCAGGGCGGGGTCGTCGAGGGCGACACCGGCTCCCAGGTGGTGGAGATACCGGTGACGTTGAGCGCGCCGTCTCCCCGGAAGGTGACAGCCGACTGGAAGACGATCTTCGGGCCCGGCGTGAGACCGCCCGACCCGGCGCAGCCCGGCGCCGACTTCCAGGCGGCGAGCGGAACGGTGACCTTCGAGCCCGGATCCACCGAGGTGACGGTGGCGATCACCGTGTTCGGCGACGACCTGGCAGAGGGCCCCGAGTGGATCGTCGTGAGCTTCGGCAACCCGAAGCACGCGGTGATGGGTGGCTACTGGGGGCTGGGCTTCGCCGTCATCGACGACGACGACCCGCCCCTCGTCGCCTCCGCCCCGGGCGACGCCCCGGCCACGGTCGACGAGGGCGACTCCGGTTCCCAGATCCTGAAGCTACCGGTCACCCTGAGCCAGCCGTCCACCCAGACCGTGACGGTGGACTGGAGGACGGTGCCGTTCGACCTCGAGGACCCTCCCACTGCCACACAGGGAGTCGACTACCTGGCCGGCACTGGCACCGTGACCTTCCCGCCGGGTGACACCCAGGAGACGGTCTCGATCACCGTCCTCGGCGACACGACCGCCGAGCCCGACGAATGGCTCCTCATCGAGCTTTCCGACGCGACGAACGCGGTCATAGGTCCGATCCCGCTCGGGCCGATCGGTTTCGGGTTGCTCATCGACGACGATTGAGTCGCCGGACCGGGACGGTCATCGGCGCCCGGTGTTCGAGCGGCGAGTGCTCAGCAGCGGTAGACGCGCTCGGCGTTGGCGGCGAAGAGCTTGTCGCGGGACACGTCGTCCAGCCCGGCGGTCACGCGGGAGTAGGCGCCGTACAGCTCGTCGAAGGTCCCGTGCATGCCGTCGACGGGGAAGTTGCTGGCGAACATGCAGCGGTCCACGCCGAAGGTGGCGATGGCGTGCTCGATCCACGGGGAGAGCGCCGCGGCGCGCATGGACCTCAGCGGCATCGCCAGGCCCGACAGCTTGCAGACGACGTGCTCGCCCAGGCCGGCGAGCGCCTGCATGCCCCCCTTCCACAGGGCGAGCTCCTCGTCCGAGCCGGACCGTGGCCACCCGGTGTGCTCGACCACGACCACCAGCTCGTCGAAGGCCGCGAGCCCTGCCGCCACGGCCTCCAGCTGGTGGGGGTGGGCCATCACCTCGAACAGCAGCCCCCGCTCAGCCAGCGCGCCGAGCACCTCGCCCGCCGGCAACGGCGCGTCGAGCCGGCCCATCGGGCGGACCCCCCGGAACCGAGAGGCGGACATCTGGCGGTCGATCAACCCCACCGCCTCGGCCACCGACGCGGTGGGCGGCAGGCCGCCGACGATGGCATCGGGATGGCCCTCCGCGTCCGCGCGGCGATCGAGCTCGATGGTCTCGTCGATCGAGTGGCGGCCGGTCGCGGCGGCGACGTTCACCAGCTTCTCCACGTTCCACCCGGCCGACTCGGTCAGGTACGTGGGCACGTCGAAGCGGCGTGACATGCCGCTCACGTCGCCCATGTCCAGCTGCTGCCGTCCGGACAGGTACGGGTACCAGTCGGTGCGGGCCGGGTCCCACAGGTGCACGTGGGCGTCCACGACCCGGGCGGGCCGCCGGGTCATGAGCCCTCCTCGGCTCGCGGGTGCTGCGCTCGCCCTGACTCCTGTGGGCCGGGTGCGCCGACGATGTCCCGCAGCGCGCCGTCGAGCCAGCCGGGCAGGTCGGGACCGCCGAGGCTGACGCTGCCGCTCGGGCGCGGGTGGCTGCGCAGGCCGACCCAGCCGGCGCCGGCGACCAGCTCCGCGCCGGACAGCGCCGGGGCCTCCCGGCTGCAGACCAGGTGGGCGGCGAGCTCCCCGCTCAGCTCCAGGCCGCTCGCCGCGGACGTCTCCACGGTGACCGCGAAGGCCGCCACCCGGTCACCGGTGGCCCGGAGCGAGGCCCGGGCGAGCTGCGCCGAGGCCTGCGCCCGGCTGCGGCCGCCGGCGGTGACGGCGTCGGTGAGCGTCACCAGCCGCACCGGGCGGTCGGCGTGGACGGCGTGGTCCGCGACCGCGCGCGCCCACCCTGCGTCGTCGCGGATCTGGTCCACGAGGGCGGCGTGCTCGGCGAGCACCCGTTCCCAGGCGCTCGGCGCGTCGCCGGCCCCGGAACCGCCGGCGAGGGCCACGACGACGGCGTCGAGCCGGCCGGCCCGCTCGGCGGTCCCGGCCAGCGCGCCGGCGGCTCCGGCGAAGCCGGCTGCGATGTCGCGGGCCGGCACGGGGATGCACGTCACCGCGCGGGCCTCGAGCGCGGCGGTGACGGCGGCCGTCACCGCCGGGCGGTCGGTGACGACCGCGCACGAGCGCACCGCGCCAGGCGGGAGGCCGCCGTCCATCGGCCGTTCGGGGATCGGTCCGAGCCGGGCGTTGCTCCCCCCGGTGCTCGCCTGGCTCGCCTCGGCCGGCGCCAGCACGGCGGCGGTGGCCGCCTCGAGCAGGCGGGCCGCGGCGGCCGCGCGGTCGGCCCGCACCACCTCGAGGAGACGGGGCTCCTCGACCACCGCCACCTCCGACCCGCCCGCGAACAGCACCCGGCCGGTGCACCAACCGAAGCCGTCGCTCACGAGGTGGGCACCGAAGGGCCCGAGCTGGTCGGGTGCCGGCATCGAGCCGAGCGACAGCCCGCCCGGGGTCGGCGGGGCCGAGCCCGAGCCGCCCCCGCCCCCGGCGCGTGCGCCGCCCAGCGCGGCGGCGACCATGCGGGTCATGGCGATCGGGGACATGGCGTTGACGGTGACGCCCGCCGGGGCGTGCCGGCCGAGCTGCCAGGTCAGCGAGGCCACGGCCCGCTTGGCGCAGCCGTACGCGCCGGTGTCGGCCTGCCGCCATCCCGACCCCGAGGTGACCCCCACGATGCGCCCGCGGCCGGCCGCCGCCATGATCGGGAGGGCCGCCCCGAGCACGTTGAGGTAGCCGTCGAGGTGCACGGTGAGCACGCTGAGCCAGTCCTGCTCGCTCCCCCTGGCGAAGCTCGTGGGCCGGGAGATGCCGGCCATGTTGACCACCGCGTCGAGCCGGCCGAGCTCACCGACCAGGTCCCGGAACAGCCCGCACACGGCGTCGCCCTCGGTCACCGAGATCGCCGAGGCACGGGCGGCACCACCCGCGGCGACGATCCGCCCGGCGGTGGTCTCCTCGGGTGCCGGGAGCTGCTCCGAGCCGTCGACGGACACGAGCGGGTCGACCGTGACGACGAACCAGCCCTCGCGGCCGAGCTGTTCGGCGATGGCGGCGCCGATGCCGCCTCCGCCACCGGTGACGACCGCGACGGGCCGGCGGTCGGTGGCGGTCGCAGTCGCGCTCATCGGAGCTCGAGGCCGTCGCAGTCGCCCGCCTCGAGCCACTGCTCCAGCAGATCGCGGTACCCGAAGTAGTCGCCCAGGCCGCGGCCGTAGTTGCCGTTGCGGGGTTTCATCCCCGCGGGGTCGCCCTCGTTGTTGATCCGGGACGGGGTGCAGGCGGACAGGACCCGGCTAGCGTCCACGTGGGTGTCGAGGATGCTGCGGGTCCAGGCCTCCTCGGCGGCGGCGCTCACGTCGAACACCTTGACGCCTCGCCGGTCGAGGAGGGCGACGGCGCGGCCGACGAACTCGGCCCCGAGCACGGCGATCTGCGTGTAGTTCACGGTGACCACGGCCTGCTGCCCGGGTGCCGGCATCACGAACAGGTTCGGGAAGCCCCGGCTCATCATCCCGAAGAGGCTGGCGGCGCCGTCGGCCCACTTCTCGGCGAGGGTGATCCCGCCGCGGCCGACGATCTCGTGGCCAGCCCGGCGGTACAGCGGGGTGAGCTCGGGCTCGAAGCCGGTGCCGTAGACGAGGCAGTCCACCTCGTACTGCCGGCCGCCGACGACCGGGCCCCGCTCGGTGACCCGCTCCATACCCGCGGGGCAGTCGACGAGGGTGACGTTGGGGTTGTTGAACGCGTCGAGGTACTCGTCGTGAAAGCAGGGGCGCTTGCACAGGTACCGGTAGTACGGCTTGAGGATCTCGGCGGTGGCGGGGTCGGCCACCAGCTCGTCGACGCGCCGGCGGTGCTCCTCCATGATCCCGTGGTCGAGCTCCTCGCCGCCGCGGATGTACTCCTCGACGGTCATGCCCTTCCACCGGGGCGGGTGGTGAACGGCGGCGAAGTGGTGCGTCCAGCCGTCGTCGACGAGGTCCTCCTCGACCGTCCGGCCGAGCATCAGGGCCTGGAAGTTGTCCATGCGGGCCCGCTGCCAGCCGGGCCCGAGACGGTCGGCGAAGCCGGGGTCGGTGGGCCGGTTGCCCCGGACGCCCACCGCCGAGGGGGTGCGCTGGAACACGTAGACGTGCTCGGCCGCGGCGGCCAGCGGCGGGAGGCACTGGATGCCGGTCGCGCCGGTGCCGAGGAGGCCGACGACCTTGCCGCCGAGCCGGGTGAGCGGCTCGCCCGGGCCGCCGCCGGTGTACCCGTAGTCCCAGCGCGCCGTGTGGAACGACCGGCCCCCGAACTGCTCCATGCCGGGGATGGCGGGGAGCTTCATGAGGTTGAGGATCCCCACCGCCAGCACGTAGTAGCGGCAGGTGAGCTCGTCGTCGCGGTCGGTGTGGATCCGCCAGCGGGCGAGGTCCTCGTCCCAGGCCGCGGCGGTCACGCCGGTGTGGAAGAGGGCGTCGGGCACGAGGTCGTAGCGGTCGGCGATCGCCTGCAGGTGCAGCCGGATCTCCTCCCCGGACGCGTACCGGTCGCGGGGGACGTAGTCGAGCTCCTCGAGCAGCGGCATGTAGATGTACGACTCCACGTCGCACATGACCCCCGGGTAGCGGTTCCAGTACCAGGTGCCACCGATGCCGCCGGCCTGGTCGACGATGCGGATCCGCTCGATGCCGGCCTTGCGCAGCTGGGTGCCGGCGAGGACCCCGGCGATCCCGCCGCCCACGATCACGACGTCGACGTCGTCGGTGACGGGCGACCGCGGGCTGACCGGGGTGAACGGGTCGGCTCGGAACCGGGCGAAGTGCCGGTCGGTCGCCAGGTCCCGGATCGCGGCGCGGCCGGGGACCAGCCGCTTGTCGCGCTCCGCCAGGTACTTCGCGTGGACGGCCTCGGGGTCGAAGCCGCCGTCGCCCTCGCCTCGCACCCTGGCCCCCTCTCGCTCCGCTCGCTCGGTCCCCGCGGCGCACGCAGGCAGCCGGCGCCGGCCCGAGAAATGACACGACTGTTAGACTGTAGCGTTCGGTGCGAGCACGGCACCCGGCGACGCGGTCGTCGCGGCCGGGCTCATCCGGGGCCGAGCCCGAGGCGGGCGGCGAGCGACCCGATCTGGGCGTCGCGGAAGCGCTGCGTGAGGATCACCTCGGCTCCCCCCCTTCGAGGCGGGAGCGTACCGCCTGGGCCCCTCGACCATGCGCCGGCTCACCTACGCCCGAGCGGTCGTACGCGAGGCGCTACGCCTGCATCCCCCCGGTGTGTTCTCGCCCCGCCAGGCCGTGCAGGAGGTGCACGTCGGTCCGTACACGATCCCCCGGCGAGCCATGATCCTGTGGTCGCCCTACCTCGCCGGTCGGGACCCGGGGGCCTGGAGCGACCCGCTCTCGTTCCGACCGGAGCGCCACCTCGACGCGGACGACGAGACGGCGGCCCTGAGGGAGGCGGCCTGGGCGCCGTTCGGCCACGGCCCCCGGCGGTGCATCGGGTTCGCCCTGGCCCAGACGGAGCTGACCCTCGCGATCGCCCGTCTCGCGCAACGGGTGGACGTCGAGCTCGCAACCCCGGAGATCCCGCCGCCCTTCGGGATGGTCGTCAACCGGCCCTCCGGCGGCGTCAGGGTGCTGACCCGACGACCGCACGCGGCCGTCGCCACCGGCGGCGTCACCATCGCACGGCCCGGTGTGCCTCCGCCGGCGGGCCCGCCGTCCCGGGACTGACCCGACGCCGGGGACTCGACCCGCCCGGCATGATCCTGGCCATCGCCGCACCGCCGGCGGCGCGCTCACGCGGGCCGGGCGAACACGACGACGTTGTCCTCGTACGAGCGAGCCTCTGCGTCGAACTCGCCGCCGCAGGTGATGAGGACGAGCTGCGGGTCGCCCTCGCGGGCCCACACGGCGGCCGGGAGCGCCGACTTCGGGTACCGGGCCACGTCCGTGACGACGAACGCC
>DASSUD010000088.1:0-3320 GCA_035707385.1 Acidimicrobiales bacterium | reverse complement strand
GTCCTCGACCTCGTGGCGGGACATGGCGGCGAAGGCCTCCTCCTCCACGTCGCCACCGCCCCGGTTCTCGTCGAGCGCGTCGTCGCCGTGGGCGGCGACCTGCCGGCTGGCCTGGCGGCGGTCGTCGATCATCCGGTGGTGAGCGATCGTGAACAACCACGAGCGGAAGCCCCGCTCGTCGCCCTCGAAGTGGCCGAGGTTGCGGTGGACCTGGGCGAAGACGTCGTTGGTCAGCCCGTCGGGATCGCTGGCCCGCTGCCAGCGCAGGTACGAGGCGACCTGGCCGGCCAGCAGCCGGTAGAGCCGCTCGAAGGAGGTCGAGCAGCCGGCCTTGGCCGCCGCCACCAGCGGGGCGAGCTGGAGCCCGGCCGGCGATGCGGCCGCCGCCGCTGCCGGCCCGGGGGCCAGGACCTCTGGCCTCGGGCCGCGGGGCGGTCGCCGGCCGGCGGGCGAAGACTTCGGTGAATGGCCGCGGGTCGGCCTCATACGTTGCTCGGTGAGCTGCACGCCGCTCGCTCCCTCCCCTGGGTCGTCGTTGACCACGGGTGTAAGGCCTCGGGGTCCACCCACCGGCACCTTAGCCAACGAGCGCCCGCTGTCATCCCCGAGCACGGGACGTGGCCGCCGCGGGTGACGTCGGACCGGGGAAACGCCCGCGGAGGTGGTCACCCTTGACCGCCCCGGTATCCTTTAGCCCGCCTCGGGTTCCTGGTTGGGGGCCCGGAGTTTTGAGCCGACCGCCACGATCTCTCGCACCATGACGAGGACTTGCGGGGCTTCCCACGGACCGAGCAACACGCGAGAAGGACGTTACGTTGCCCAAGGAGCGCGTCGAGCGCGACGAGGAAGATCTCGTCCGTCTGTATCTCACCGACATCGGGCAGTACCCGCTGCTGACCAAGGACGACGAAGTCCGCTTGGCCCAGGCGATCGAAGCCGGGAACGCGGCCCGCGTCGAGCTCGAGGCAGAGGGACGGTCGCTGTCGCCGGCGCGCAAGCGTGAGCTGCGCCGCTCGGCGCGTGACGGCGAGGACGCCGAGCGCACGTTCGTCCAGTCGAACCTCCGGCTGGTCGTGTCGATCGCCAAGAAGTACCAGGCGTCCGGCCTACCGCTGCTGGACCTCATCCAGGAGGGCAACCTGGGCCTGATGCACGCCGTCGAGAAGTTCGACTGGCGCAAGGGCTTCAAGTTCTCCACCTACGCCACCTGGTGGATCCGCCAGGCCATCACGCGCGGCATCGCCAACACCGGCCGCACGATCCGCCTCCCCGTCCACGCCGGCGACACGCTGGCCCGGCTGCAGAAGGCGCGGGCGCGGCTCGAGCTCAAGCTCGGCCGGCCGGCGACCCTGGCCGAGCTGTCGGCCGAGGTGGAGATGCCGGAGGACAAGGTCACCGAGGCGCTGCGCTTCGCCGCCGAGCCGCTGTCGCTGTCCGAGCCCCTGCGCGAGGACGGTGACGCCGAGCTGGGCGACGTGGTGGAGGACCGCTCGGCCGAGTCGCCGTTCGAGGTGGCGGCCACCGCCCTCCTCCCCGAGGAGATCAACCGGCTGCTGGCTCCCCTCGACGAGCGCGAGCGCGAGATCCTCAAGCTGCGCTTCGGCCTCGACCGGGGCGAGCCCCGCACGCTGGAGGAGGTGGGTGAGCACTTCAACCTCACCCGCGAGCGCATCCGCCAGATCGAGGCGCGGGCGATGTCCAAGCTGCGGCACCCGTCCTCCGACACGGGCGCCCGCGACCTGCTGGCCGTCTAGCCCTCAGGTCATCCCGGTTCGTTCGAGGATCTCGTCCAGCTGCAGGACCTCGTCGGTCGTCACCACGCCCACGAACCGGTCGTCGCCGTCGACGATGGCGAGGACGTCGGTGTCCGCCCGCTCCATGGCGCCCACCGCGTCGCGCACCAGCCAGGTGGTGCGGCCGCGCGGCGCCGAGGCGCGGGCGATGGTGCGGATGTCGGTGGTGGCCCATGCCTCCCGGCGGATCGTGACGACCTCGTCGAGCACGGCCAGCCCCAGGTAGCGGTTGGCCTCGTCCACCACCGGCACCGACCGGCGGCGCTGGCCGACCAGGTGCACCGACAGGAACTCCTCGATGGTGGCGTCGGGAGGCACGGTCCGCACGTCCGTGCTCATCACCGCGCTGATCGGCAGCTCGAAGCGCCGTTCCAGATGGCCCAGGCGGCCGGCCCGCTGGTGGACCGACACCGAGGAGTCGCCGACCACGAGCTGCGACGCGGCCGTCGCCACCAGGGCCGGCACGACGAAGCCGGGCCGCCCGGTCGTCTCGGCCACGAACATGAGGGCGGCGAGCGGGGTGCGGTAGCCGGCGCCCAGGAAGGCGGCCATGCCGACGACCACCAGCAGGTCGGTGTCGGGCACCCCGAAGGCGCCGCCGGCCACCCTGCCGGTCAGCGCCCCCATGACGACGAGCGGCACGAACAGCCCGCCCACGCCCCCGGCGCCGTAGCTGCCCATGACCGCCCCCACCCGGATCACCAGGATGAGCAGGACGAGCCAGGCGCTGTGGGCCGGGTCGGTGGCCCACTGGATGACGTTGTAGCCGGGGCCCAGGGACAGCGGGACGTCGGCCACGGCCTCGGACAGCAGGGCCAGCGCCGCCAGCAGCGCCCCGCCGACGGCCAGGCGGGTCGGCCACGGCGTCTCGACGATGCGGGGCAGCGTGCGGAGCACCCGCAGGCCGGCGCTGAACAGCCGGGCCCCCACGCCGCACAGCAGCCCGACCAGCAGGGCGCCCCCGATGTCACGCCAGTTGAAAGGGTGCTCACCCCCGACCGGCAGCAGGGGGTCGGTGCCGTTGACGACGGCGAACGTGATGTAGCTCGACGCCGACGCCACCATGGCGGGCAGGACGTTGCGGCGGGCGACGTCGGCCCGGTAGGGGACCTCGATGGCGAACAGGGCACCGGTGGCGGGTGCCTTGAAGATGGCGGCCACGCCGGCGGCGGCTCCCGCCACCAGGAGCAGCTTGGCGTCCTCGCGGGAGAAGAAGCGGGCGAAGCGCCGCTGCACCGAGGCGCCGATGACGGAACCGGCGTAGATCGACGGCCCCTCCATGCCCAGGGCGCCGCCGTACCCGATGGTGGCGATGCCGGCCAGGACCCGGCCGACGACGGGCCGGGGGTCGATGTGCTCCGGTGCCTGGTCGTGGAAGCTGCGGACGTACTCGTCGGCGGTGCTGGTCGACGGGCCGCCGCTGATCCAGCGCAGGCAGGCGGCGGCGATGAGCAGGCCGACCGTCGGGGCGAGGGCCTGCATCCACAGGGGCCGCTCGGCGATCGCCTCCAGCAGCACGTCGACGGT
>DASSUD010000087.1:0-7086 GCA_035707385.1 Acidimicrobiales bacterium | reverse complement strand
GCGTTGTCCAGCACCGAGTTGGCCGGGCGGGGCGCGGGGCGGGGCGGGTCCAGCTCCTCGGTCTTGATGGGGCGGACCTTGGCCGGGTCGTGGCCCGCCGAGGCCAGGACGGCCCGCACGAACTCGTACCAGCTCACGTCGCCCTGGTTGGTCATGTGGAACGTGCCCGGCATCCGGGCCGCGGCCAGGCGGCGGATGCCGACGGCCAGGTCGGCGGTGAACGACGGGCACCCCCGCTGGTCGTCGACGAAGGCCAGCTCCGGCCGGTCGGCCAGGCGCAGCACGGTCTTGACCATGTTGTTGGCGCCGTGCTCGCCGCACACCCACGACGTCCGCACCACCGAGGCGCCGGGGGCATGGGCCGCGACCTCGTGCTCGCCACCCAGCTTGGAGGCCCCGTACACCGACTGCGGGTTGGTGCGGTCCCACTCCAGGTAGGGACCGAGCTTGGTGCCGTCGAACACGTAGTCGGTCGACACGTAGCACAGGTAGGCACCCACCCGGCGGCTGGCGTCGGCCACCCACCGGGTGCCGAGCGCGTTGACCCGGTAGGCCGTGTCGAGCTCGGTCTCGCAGGCGTCGACCGCGGTGTAGGCGCCGGCGTGCAGCACCACGTCCGGGCGCAGGGACGTGATCGCCTGGTACACGGCGTCGCGGTCGCCGACGTCGAGCGTGGCATGGGTGCCGGCCGTGACCTCGTCGCCCTGCGCTTCGCAGTGCAGGTGCAGGTCCCGGCCCAGCTGGCCGCCGGCTCCCGTGATCAGGACCCGCACGTCAGGCCAGCCCCGCCCGCTCCTTGAGCGGGCGCCACCACCACTCGTTGGCCCGGTACCAGGCCACGGTCTGCTCCAGCGCCTCGTCCAGCGTGCGCCGCCTGGCCCAGCCGAGGGCCGTGACCTTGCCGATGTCGACGGAGTAGCGCCTGTCGTGGCCGAGGCGGTCGGTGACGTAGGAGACCATCTCCTCGCCCACCCCGAACAGGGCCAGCAGCTTGTCGACCAGCACCCGGTTGGGCGTCTCGTTGCCGGCACCGATGTTGTAGACCTGGCCCGGTTCGCCCTGGGCCAGGACCAGGCCGACGCCGGCGCAGTGGTCGTCCACGTAGATCCAGTCCCGCTCGTTGAGCCCGTCGCCGTACAGCGGGATCGGCTTGCCGTCGATCAGGTTGGTGGTGAACAGCGGCAGCGCCTTCTCCGGGAACTGGTAGGGCCCGAAGTTGTTGGTGCAGCGGGTCACCGTGACCGGCAGGCCGTAGGTGGCGTGGTACGACAGCGCGATGAGGTCGGAGCCGGCCTTGGACGCCGAGTAGGGCGACCGGGGCTCCAGCGGGTCGGTCTCCTTCGACGAGCCGACCTCGACCGAGCCGTAGACCTCGTCGGTGCCGATGTGGACCACCCGGGGCACCTCCAGCCGGCGGGCCGTGTCCATCACCACGTTGGTGCCGAAGCAGTTGGTGTTGACGAAGTCGTCGGGACCGGCGATGGACCGGTCGACGTGGCTCTCGGCCGCGAAGTGGACCACGGCGTCGTGCCCGGCCATGGCGTCCTCGAGCGTGCCGGGGTCGCAGATGTTGCCCTTGACGAACGAGTACCGGGGGTCGTCGTCCACGTCCTTCATGGTCGACAGGTTCCCCGCGTAGGTGAGCGCGTCGTACACCGTCACCTCGTCGTCGGTGTTGGCCAGCACCCAGCGCACGTAGTTGGAGCCGATGAACCCGGCCCCACCGGTGACGAGCTGCTTCATGGAGGAGTCTCCTTACCCTCTCATCCCGTCCTCAGGGCGGCGTAGGGCCGGCGCCCCTCGGGGAGGTCGGCGCGGCGGGGGTTGGCCTGGTCGCGGGCGGACAGCACCGGGTCGGACACGCCCCAGTCGGCCCCGACGGCGGGGTCGTCCCAGGCCACGCCCAGCTCGTCGGCCGGGTTGTAGTAGCCGTCGACCAGGTAGGTGATGGTCATGTCGGTCAGGGCCGCGAAGCCATGCGCCACGCCCGGCGGGATGTAGACGCCCCGGTGGTCGTGGTCGACGCCGGCGGTCCCGGGCGGGCTGCCGAGGTCGATGGTGAGCGTCTTGCCGTCGGTGGGGCCGCCCTCCCGCAGGTCGTGCAGCACGACCCGGCACTGCCCGAACGGCACGTACCAGAAGTCGGCCTGGTGCAGGTGGTAGTGGAGCCCCACCACCGCCCCGGCCTTGCGGTCGCCCCGGTTGCCCTGGATCATCTCCCGGCCCCCGGGGAACCACTGGCGCCGGTACGTCTCGATGAAGATGCCCCGCTCGTCGCCGTGGATGGCCGGCTCGACGACGACGACGCCGTCGATGACGTCGGAGGGAACGATGGTGGCCACGAAGGTGCTCCTCGGGGACGGCTCGGGGTCAGTGCAGCTCGACGACCGAGTGGTCGCCCAGCATCAGGCGCAGGGCGCGGGGCCGGCGCGGGGACCGGGTCACCTCGGTGTCGCGGCCGATGAGGCTGTCGGTGAGCCGGGGCACGTCCACGATGCGGCAGCGGGTGAGGACCACCGAGTGCTCCAGCTCGGAGTCGAGGATCTCGCACTCCTCGGCCACCGAGCTGAACGGGCCCACGTAGCTGTTCACGATGCGGGTGCCGGCGCCGATGACGGCCGGTCCCAGCACCCGGCTGTTGACGATCTCGGCCCCGGGCTCGATGACCACCCGGCCCTCGATCGACGAGCTGGCGTCGACCGTGCCCTCGACCCGGGTCGTCAGCGTCTCCAGCACCAGCCGGTTGCACTCCAGCAGCGGGTCCTTCTTGCCGGTGTCGATCCACCAGCCCTCGAGGACCTCGTGGGTGACCCGGTGGCCGCGGTCGATCAGCCACTGTATGGCGTCGGTGATCTCCAGCTCGCCCCGGCCCGAGGGCTCGATCGAGGCCACGGCCTCGTGGATGGTGCGGTCGAACAGGTACACGCCGGCCAGCGCCAGGTTGGACGGGGGGTCCTTCGGCTTCTCGACCAGCCGGACGACCTCCCCGTCGGGACCGAGGGCGGCCACGCCGAACTGGGTGGGGTCCTCGACCGGGGCCAGCAGGATCTGCGCCGCGGGTGCGGTCCGGTCGTGCTCGCCCAGCCGGGGCGTGGACGCCAGCGCCCGCGCCGCCTCGAAGCCCTCGGTGAGCTCGACCAGGCCCTGCTGGAGCATGTTGTCGCCCAGGTACATGACGAAGTCGTCGTCGCCCAGGAAGTCGCGGGAGATCAGCACGCAGTGGGCCAGGCCGAGCGGGGCCTCCTGGGGGATGTAGCTGATCTCGATGCCCCACCTGGTGCCGTCGCCGACGCAGGCCATGATGTCGTCGGCCCCGGTGCCGCCGACCACGATGCCGATCTGCTTGATGCCGGCCTCGGCCATGGCCTCGATGCCGTAGAAGATGATGGGCTTGTTGGCGATGGGCACGAGCTGCTTGGCGCTCGTGTGGGTGATGGGGCGCAGGCGGCTGCCGGTGCCCCCGGCGAGGATGAGACCTTTCACGGGTCAGACATTGTTGCAGTTCGCAGGCGGCCCGGACACAACCCGGCCGGCTCAGCCCACCGGCAACCCGAGATCGCGGGCGATGACCAGGCGTTGGATCTCGCTGGTGCCCTCCCCGATCTCCAGGATCTTGGCGTCCCGGTAGTGACGGGCCACCAGGGTGGCGTCCATGAACCCGTAGCCGCCGAACACCTGGGTGGCCATCCGGGTGGCGGTCACCGCCGCCTCGGTGGCGTACAGCTTGGCCATGGCCGCCTGGCGCTTGTGGGGACGGCCGGTGTCCCGCAGCCAGGCGGCCCGGTAGGTGAGCAGCGCGGCGTTCTCGGCCATGACCGCCAGGTCGGAGCATGCGAAGGCGACCGCCTGGTTGGCGCCGATGGGGCGGCCGAAGGCGTGGCGCTCGCCGGCGTAGGCCACGGACTGCTCCAGGCAGCAGCGGATCACCCCGACCGCCAGGGCGGCGATCGCGATGCGCCCCTCGTCCAGGATCTCGAGGAACTGGGCGAAACCCCGCCCCCGGGGGCCGAGCAGGTTGGCCTCCGGGACCCGGCACCCGCTGAAGCTCAGCCCGTGGGTGTCGGAGGCGTGCCACCCCATCTTGCGGTACGGCGGCTGGACCGTGAAGCCGGGCGTGCCGGCGGGCACGACCACGGTGGAGATCTCGCCCGGGCCCGTGCGGGCGGTCACCGTGACCAGTGACGTCATGTCGGTGCCGGAGTTGGTGATGAACGCCTTCTCGCCGTCGATCACCCACTCCCCGCCCTCCAGCCGGGCGGTGGTGCGGGTGCCGCCGGCGTCGCTGCCCGCGTCCGGCTCGGTCAGGCCGAAGGCGCCGAGCGCCCGGCCGGCGCACAGGTCGGGGAGCCACTCCTGGCGCTGGTCCTCGGTGCCGAACCGGAAGATGGGGTTGGCGCCCAGGCCGACACCGGCCTCGAGGGTGATGGCCAGGGACTGGTCGACGCGGCCCAGCTCCTCGATGGCGATGCACAGGGTGGTGAGGTCGGCGCCGCCGCCCCCGTACTCCTCGGGGAAGGGGATGCCGAACAGCCCCAGGTCGCCCATCTGGCGGACCACGCCGGTGGGGAACGTGTGCTCCGCGTCCCAGCGTTCGGCGTAGGGGGCGATCTCGCTCTCGGCGAAGTCGCGCACCAGCTTGCGCAGCGCCTCCTGCTCGTCCGTGAAGTCGGTGTGCATCACCGGGGATGGTACGGCGGGCGGCCGGGCCTATCCTCCCGGCGGTGCAGGCCCTGGCAGTCGTCGGGGGCCGGTTGCTGACCGGCCTGGTGGACGTGACGTCGGACCTGGCCGCCCTGGAGTCGGCCGGGACCTGGGCCGTGGTGCTTCCGTTCGACGGGCCGCCGGTGCTGGCCCGCTTCGCCGAGTCGCGGCCCGCCCGCCCCTGGCCGGGACCGCCGTGGCACGGCCCCCCGCTCGACGCCTGGTCGTCGTCGCTCGACCGGGACGGGTTCTGCGCCGGGGTCACCGCCATCCGCTCGGCCATCGCCGCCGGCGACGTCTACCAGGTCAACCTGACCCGCCGCCTGTCCGCTCCCCTGCCGCCGGGGGCCGACATCGCGGCGCTGGGGGCCGCCCTGGGGCGGGGGAACCCGGCGCCCTACGCCGCGGTGGTGCGGCTGCCGTCGATCGGCTGCCACGTGGCCTCGGCGTCGCCCGAGCGGTTCCTGCGCCGCGACGGCGACCGGGTGGCGTCGTCGCCGATCAAGGGCACGGCCGCCGACGCCGGGTCCTTCCTGCCCAAGGACCGGGCCGAGAACGTGATGATCGTGGACCTGGTGCGCAACGACCTGGGCCGGGTGTGCGAGTGGGGCTCGGTGGCGGTGCCCAGCCTGTGCGCGGTCGAGCACCACCCCGGCCTGGTGCACCTGGTGTCGACGGTGACCGGGCGGCTGCGAACGGGGGTGACCTGGGGCGACATCGTGGCGGCCACGTTCCCGCCCGGGTCGGTCACCGGGGCACCGAAGCTGGCGGCCCTCGACCACATCGCCCGGCTGGAGCCGGTGCCCCGGGGCGTCTACTGCGGGGCCGTGGGCTGGGTCGACGCCGACGCCCGGCGGGGCGAGCTGAACGTGGCCATCCGCACCTTCTGGGTGGAGGGCGGGCGCCTCCACCTGGGCACCGGCGGGGGGATCACCTGGGACTCGACGCCGGAGGGCGAGTGGGCCGAGACGGAGCTGAAGGCCCACCGGCTGCTGGCGGTGGCCGCCGGGCAGCTCGCGGGGGCGGGGCGATGACCGGTTCCGCGGCCGGCCACGGGTCCGGCTCCGCAGCCGGTCATGGGGCCGGGGCCGTGTGGCTGAACGGCGGGCTGGTGCCGCCGGAGGAGGCCCTGGTGTCCGTGTTCGACCACGGGTTCACGGTGGGCGACGGCGTGTTCGAGACGCTGAAGGTCATCGGCGGGCGGCCCTTCGCGGTCCGCCGACACCTGGAGCGCCTGGCCCGCTCGGCCTCCGGCCTGGGCGTGCCGGTCCCCCTCACCGAGACCCGCCTGCGGGCCGTGATCGACGAGGTGGTGGCGGCCGCCGGGCTGGACCTCGCCCGCCTGCGCATCACGCTGACCGCCGGGGTCACGCCGCTCGGGTCGGGCCGGGCCGAGGGCAGGCCCACGCTGGTGGTGGTGGCCGGTCCGCTCGCCCCGTGGCCGGCGGAGACCGCGGCGGTGACGGTCCCCTGGCCCCGCAACGAGCGCTCGCCGCTGGCCGGCGTCAAGGCCACGTCCTACGCCGAGAACGTGATCGCGCTGGCCGAGGCCCACAAGGTGGGGGCCAGCGAGGCCATCGTGCCCAACACGGTCGGCAACCTGTGCGAGGGCACCGGCACCAACGTGTTCGTGGTCATCGGCGGCGAGCTGGTCACGCCGCCGCTGCTGGCCGGCTGCCTGGCCGGGGTCACCCGGGCGCTGGTCCTCGACCTCCTGCCGGACGCCGACGAGGCCGACGTCCCGATGACCGCCCTGGCCGGGGCGGACGAGGTGCTGCTCACGTCCACCACCCGGGACGTCCAGCCGCTACGCCTGCTCGACGGCCGCCCGCTGCCCGGGGTCGACGGCCCGTGGGCGCAGCGGGCCATGGCCGCCATCGCCGACCTCCAGTCCCGCGACATCGACCCCTGACGCGCTCCGGCGTCACGCCGGGCGGAGGTGGACGACGTCGCCCACCGCCACCGCCCGCCGACCACGGTCGGGCGTCTCGACCACCAGGTGGCCCTCGGCGGTCACGTCGACCGCCGTGCCCTCCACGTCGTCGCGGCCGAGATCGACCCGGACCCGCCGCCCGAGCGTCGCCGACCGCCGGCGCCAGGCGGCGAGCAGGTCCGCCGGGCCCGAGGTCACCAGGCCCGCATAGCGGCCCGCGAACGCCCGCAGGAACGCCACCAGCAGGTCGACGCGGTCGACCTCGGGCCCCACCCAGTTGAGCGCGGCGGCGATGCCGGCCACCTCGGCCCCGTCCTCGCCCAGCTCGGCCGGGTCGGTGGGCCACACCACGTTGACCCCCACCCCCACGACCACCACCACCCGCTCGCCCGGGGCGGGAGGCCGGTAGCCGCCCGAGATGGTGGTCCCCGCCGGCCAGTCCGCCTCGGCCA
>DASSUD010000086.1:0-13368 GCA_035707385.1 Acidimicrobiales bacterium | reverse complement strand
GGCCATCTCCGGCCTGGTCGACCCGTCCGGCGGGGCCATCGTGTTCGACGGCACCGACATGACCTACACCCCGCCCAACGAGGTGGTGGGCCGGGGCGTGGTCCAGGTCCCGGGGGGCAAGGGCGTGTTCCCCACCCTGACAGTGGCCGAGAACCTGCGGCTGGCCGCCTGGCCCTACCAGCACGACCAGGCCTACGTGGACGAGGCCACCGAGGCCGTGCTGGAGCACTTCCCGATCCTGCGGCAGCGGTGGCGGGACGAGGCCGGCAACCTGTCCGGCGGCGAGCAGCAGATGCTCACGCTCGGCATGGCGTTCATCGCCAGGCCCCGCCTGCTCATGATCGACGAGCTGTCGCTCGGCCTGGCCCCCATCGTCGTCGAGCGGCTGCTCGGCATCGTCGAGGCGATCCGGGCCCGCGGCACGACGATCATCCTCGTCGAGCAGTCGGTGAACGTGGCGCTCACCCTGGCGGAGGAGGCCTACTTCATGGAGAAGGGCCAGATCCGCTTCCGGGGGCCGACCCGCGACCTGCTGGACCGGCCCGACATCCTGCGCGCGGTGTTCCTGGAGGGCGCCGGCACCATCGGCTCGGGCGAGGTGACCGCCCCCGGCTCGCCCGCCCCGGCGGTGGCGGCCACCGTGGTGGGCGCGCCCCGGCCCAACGGCGAGACCTCCGACGTGGTGCTGGAGGCCGACGCCCTCACCCGCTCCTACGGCGGGGTGCGGGCCGTCAGCGAGGTGTCGTTCCGGCTGGCGCGGGGCAGGATCCTCGGCGTCATCGGCCCCAACGGCGCGGGCAAGACGACGCTCTTCGACCTGATGTCCGGCTACATGCCGCCCGATACGGGACGCCTGCTGTTCCGGGGCCAGGACATCACCGGCCTGCCGGCCGACGCCCGGGCCCGCCTGGGCCTCGGCCGGTCGTTCCAGGACGCCCGCCTCTTCCCCGGCCTGTCGGTGGAGGAGACGATCGCCCTGGCGCTGGAGCGCCACGTCGAGGTGCGGGACCCGTTCGCCACCGCCGTGGGCCTGCCCATGGTGCGGGAGTCCGAGGAGGCGGTGTCGGCCCGGGTCGACGAGCTCATCGAGCTGGTGGGCCTGCAGGCCTACCGGGCCAAGTTCGTGCGGGAGCTGTCGACCGGGACCCGGCGCATCGTCGACCTGTGCTGCCTGCTGGCCCACGAGCCCGACGTGATGCTGTTCGACGAGCCGTCGTCGGGCATCGCCCAGCGGGAGGCCGAGGCGCTGGGGCCGATGATCCTGCGGGTGCGGGAGGCCACCGGCGCCAGCATCGTGATCATCGAGCACGACATGCCGCTGGTGCGGTCGATCTCCGACGAGATCATGGCCCTCGACCTGGGCCGGGTCATCGCCCGAGACGCCCCCGAGGTCGTGCTGCACGACCCCCGGGTGGTGGCGTCCTACCTGGGCACCAACGACACGGCCGTGGCCCGCTCGGGCACCGAGGGCCTGCTGCAGGCGGCCGCCGGCGACGGCGACTAGCCGCATTTCTGGCGTTCGTTCGTGTCGTTTTCCGATACGGACGAACGCCGGATCAGCCGTCGCCGCCTTCGCCGCTGCCGCCGCCCGAATCGGGCACCGTGGTGGGCGGTGGTTCGGGCTCGGTGGGCGGCGGGGTGGTGACCTCCGGCTCGTCCGGGACCGTGGTGGACGGCACCGTGGTCGCCGGGGCCTGCTGGCCCTGGCCGCTTCCCTGGCCGTTGCCCTGCCCGCCCGTGGGCGCGGCGGCGGGCTCGGTCGCCGCGGCGGCGGGCTCGGGGAGGACCTCCGCCGGTGCGCCCGCGTCGTCCCGGTCCTGGGCGGGATTCGCGGGCACCCCGGCGGAGGCGGCGTCGGGCGCCAGCGCCGCGGGGTCCACCCCGGCGGTCGGCTCGGCCCCCGTCGGCTCGGCCTCGGCCGGCTCGGGACCGGGCCGGCTCGGATCTGCGCCGAGGATCTGGGTGCCCAGGCCGCCCAGCAGCGCGGCTGCGGCGGCGGCGGCCAGCACCGTGTGCCGCCGGCGCCGGCGGCGGCGGCCCCGGGTCCCGGGCCCGGCGGTGGTGGCGACGGTGTCCGACCCCACCCACCGGGCCGCCGGCGCCGGGGCAGGGGTCGTGGTAAGGACGGCGAGGCCGGCCGTGCCGGTAACCGGCCCCACCGCGGTCGGCTCGTCGTCGGCGCTCACGGCCTGGAGCGCAGCCCGCACCACCGCGGCCGGCGGCCTGCTGGCGGGCTCCCTGACCATCAGGGCCTCGATCAGCGGAGCCAGCGGTCCGGGGGACCGCATCGGGCGGGGCCGCCCGTGGACCACGGCCGTGGCGGTGGCCAGCGCCGTGCTCCCGGCGAAGGGCGGCACGCCCTCCTGGGCGAAGTACAGCAGGGCGCCGAGCGCCCACAGGTCGGCGGCGGGGCCGACCTCGCCGGCCGCGGCCTGCTCGGGCGCCATGTACGACGGTGACCCGATGACCAGGCCGGGCAGCGTCAGGCCGCCCTCGTCCCGCAGGGCGGCCACGCCGAAGTCGGCGAGCTTGACCGTGATGCCCGCGCCGTCGTCGACCAGCCCGTCCCCGGGCCCGACCAGCACGTTGGCCGGCTTCACGTCGCGGTGGACGACGCCCACCGCATGGGCCGCGGCCAGGGCGTCGAGCACGCTGTTCCCGATGCGGGCCGCCAGGCCCGGGGCCAGCGGGCCCCGCTCGCGCACCAGGGACTCCAGGCTGGGTGCCCGCACCAGCTCCATCACCAGCCAGACGGCATCGCGCTCCTCGACCACGTCGTACACCGCCACCACGTGGGGGGAGGACAGGCGGGCGGCGGCCCGCGCCTCGCGCAGCGCCCGGGAGCGGGCGTCGTCCAGCTCGCCCGGACCGGCCGCCACGGCCACCCGCTTCACGGCCACGTCCCGGCCGAGCGTGGTGTCCCGGGCCTCGTGGACCGGCGACCGGCCCCGGCCGACGACCTCGCCGAGGGCATAGCGCCCCGCGAGCAGGTCGGCGGACGCCACCGTGCCCTCCCCGACCACCCGAGTGCCCAGCGTCCCGCTCACGGGCCGACAGCTACCGCTGTCGCCGGCTCGCAAACCGCTAAATCGGCCGCTCGGCGGGATTCCTCAGAGCAGCGACGGATCGGAGGCGGCGGTGGAGGCATCGCCGCCCGACCCGTTGGCCTCCTCGGCCGCCCCGGCCGCGGGCGGCCCGATGCGCACCTCGGTGATGGCCCGGCCGTCGACCGCCAGCACCTCGATCGTGCGGCCCGCCACCGCCACCCGGTCGCCGGGCGCATCGGGGACGCGGCCCAGCAGGTCGAGCACCAGGCCGGCCACGGTGGCGTAGGGCCCCTCCGGCGTCCCGGTGACGCCCACGTCCACCAGGTCGTGGACCGGGAAGCGGCCCGGCATCACCAGCGAGCCGTCGGCCTCCCGGCGGACGCTGACCACGTCCCGGTCGGTCTCGTCGTAGATCTCGCCGACCAGCTCCTCCAGCAGGTCCTCGATGGACACGATGCCCGCCGCCGCGCCGTGCTCGTCGACCACCAGGGCCAGCTGCACCCGGCGGGTCTGCATCTCGTGGAGGACGTCGAGGACGTCGGCGGTCTCGGGGAAGGCGGCCATCTCGCCCGCCACCTCGGTCACCGGCCGCGGCCCCTGGTCCAGCAGGTCCCGGAGGTGGACGGCCCCGACCACGTCGTCCAGGTTGCGGTCGTGGGCCACCGGGGCCCGGGAGTGGGCGCTGGCCGCCAGCTCGCGCAGCGCCCGGTCGGCGCTCCAGTCGGCGTCGAGGACGAACACGTCGGGCCGGGGCCGGAGCACCTCGTCGAGCGTGCGCTCGGCGATCTCGAAGGCGCCGTCGATGATCATGCGCTGCTTGGGGGTGAACGAGGGCTGGGTGCCCACCAGCTCGCGGATCTCGGCCTCGGTCACCTGCTCGCGCTGGACGTTGGGATCGCCGCCCATGAGCCGCACGGCCAGGTCGGTGGACCTCGACAGCAGCCACACCACCGGCCGGGTGATGGTCGACATGATCGACAGCGGCCGGGCCGTCAGCAGCGCCCAGCGCTCGGCCCGCTGCATGGCCACCCGCTTGGGGGCCAGCTCGCCCAGTACCAGCGTCAGGTACGCCAGGAGCAGGGTGACCACCACGATCGACACCGGCCGGGCCGCCCCGCCGAGGAACGACAGCGGGTCCTCCAGCGGCTCGGACAGCGACACCGCCGCGGCCGCGGAGGCCAGGAAGCCGGCCAGGGTGATGCCGACCTGGATGGTGGCGAGGAAGTTGTTGGGGTCGCGTGCCAGGCGGGCCACCAGCGCCCCCGTCGACGACCGCTGCTCCAGCTGCTGGAGCTGCCCCTCCCGCAGGGACACCAGCGCCATCTCGGTGCCGGCGAAGGCGGCGTTCAGGAACACCAGGACCGCGACCAGCACGATCTGCGGCCACAGGCCACTCACGGGATGCTCCTGGGCTGGGGGTCGGCGGGTCTCACGGTCGGTCGCGAAATCGTACCGACTGGGCAGGGCATCCCCGCAGTCGGCGCCGCCGCCGAGCAGCGGGTGCGCCGGAGGTGGCGCACCCTCTCAACCTCCCTTGCGCAATGCCTCGCGCACCTGGGCGGGGTCGTCGAGGTCGACGGTGTCCGGGTCGATCCCCATGGCCGCCAGGTGGTCGCGCAGAAGCTCGTGACGGGACCGCACCACCGCGCCCGGCGGGGGGCGGAACTCGTCGCCCACCGGCTGGTCGAAGACCAGGTCGGTGAGCGCGGTGGTCGAGCACGGCTCGCCGTCGATCGACCCCTCGTGGCGCAGCACGACGCCGGTGACGGCGTCGAACCAGATCCGGTGCTCGATGCCGACCAGGTCGCGGTGCAGGCGCAGGTCGGGGGGTGCGGTGCCCGTCCGGGCCTCGGCCCGGGGGCCGCCCTCGACGTACCAGCAGGCCCGGCCCTCGATGTCGGCGGCCTCGGGGACGGTGAAGGTCAGGTTCCGCAGCAGGCGCCCGGGGTACAGGCACACGCCGATGGTGCCGGCGTCGTGGATGGCCGCCCGCACCGAGTCCCGCTCGGTGACCAGGGTGGAGGTGCCGGCCCAGCTGCGGTGCCCGTCGCTGACCGCCAGGTAGCCCCGGCCCACCACCCGCCAGCGGTCGGGCAGGGCCACCACCACGTACGACGTGGCGGCGGTGGTGGCCCCGTAGGGGTCGTCGTCCTCGTCCGCGGCCTCGGCGGCGACGTCGACCGCCGTCGGCGGGGCGGGCACCTCCTCGTCCAGCTGGCCGTAGTCGTCTCCCCCGCCCGGCAGGCGCCGGACCTCGGCGGTCGCCCCGGCCGGGGTGCCGGGGGCCGTGGGGTCCTGGCGGCGCCTGACCTCGGCCACCAGTCCCCGGTCGACCCAGGTGGTCAGCGCGGCCTGCAGCGTTCGCAGATCTCCGGGTGCGCTGTCGACCAGCGCCAGCAGCTCACCCCTGGTCCCCATGGCGACACAGGACAGTAGCCGAGTGTCAACGAAGTGGATCGGCGATTGTGGACCCGGCCCCCGAGGCCGCCGCCGCCAGATCCGCCTCCGTGATCGGCCCGGCCCGCAGCACCCGCCACGCCGGCCCGGAGCAGTCGACGACGGTGGACGGCACGCCGGCGCACGGCCCCCCGTCGAGCACCAGCGCCACGCCGGTCCCGAACACGGCGGCCACCCCCTCGGCCGTGGGCGGCGTCGGCTCGCCGTGGAGGTTGGCGCTGGTGGTGGCCAGCGGACCGACCTCGGCGGCCAGCGCCCGCACCAGCGCATGGTCGGGGCACCGAACCCCGATGGTGTCCGCCGGCTCGCCGAGCGCGTAGGCGAGCCCGGGCCGCCGCGGCAGCACCAGGGTGAGCGGACCGGGCCACAGCCGCGCCGCGATGCCGCGCACCGCACGGCTGGTCCGGGCGGGGTCGGCGAGGTCCAGCGCCTGGCCGACCCCGGCGCACAGGACCGCCAGCGGCACGTCGGCCGCCCGGCCCTTGAGGGCGAACAGCCTGCTCGTGTGCGCGGCCGAGCCCGGGAGCGCCGCCAGGCCGTACACGGTGTCGGTGGCCAGCGCGACCACCTCCCCGGCCCGCAGCGCGGCGGCGCCCCGGGCCACGACCTCGACCGTGGGCCGGCGTGCGTCGAGGACGGGCGGCCCGGTCCCGGTCACCGGCGGGCCAGCAGGATGCGGTCCCGGCCGGCCAGGTCCGGCCACACCGACACGGACGTGAACCCCACCTCCGCCGCCAGGTGGGCGGCCCGGCCGACCTGGTGGGGGGCCATCTCGACCAGCAGCGCGCCCCGTCGGGCCAGCCAGGCCGGCGCCTCGAACACGATGTCGGCCACGTCCTCCAGCCCGTCGGGACCGGAGTTCAGGGCACCCCACGGCTCCCAGTCCCGGACCTCGTCGGGCAGCCGGTCCATCTCGGCGTCCGACACGTACGGCGGGTTGGACACGATCACGTCCACCTGCCCGGCCAGGCCCTCGGGCAACGCGTCGAACCAGGACCCCTCGCACAGGCGGACCTCGGCCACCGACGGCCCCAGCGCCAGCTGGTTGGCCCGGGCCACCTCGAGCGCGCCCGCGTCCCGGTCGGTGGCCCACACCTCCAGCCCCGGCCGCTCGTCGGCCAGCGCCAGTGCGATGGCTCCCGAGCCCGTGCCCAGGTCGAGGGCGATGCGGGCCGACAGGCGCCGGCACTCGTCGAGGGCCAGCCCGGCCAGCACCTCGGTCTCGGGCCGGGGGATCAGCACCCGGCGGTCGACCGCCAGCTCCAGCCGCCGGAACGACCACCGCTCCAGCACGTACTGCAGGGGCTCGCCCGCCAGCCGCCGGACGAGCATCCCGTGGAAGTACGTGGCCGCGCCCAGCGGCGCCGGGGTGTCGAGTCCGACCGCCAGCTCGCCGGGCGCGAACCCGGCGGCCCGCTGCACGAGCCACCGGGCCTCCTGCTCGGGGTTGTCGACACCCCGCTCGGCCAGGCGGTCGCGGGCGTCCACCAGCAGCGCCCGCCAGGGCGGCTCGGCGCCGGCGGCCGGCACGTCAGCCGTCGTCACCGGACAGGCGCCGGGCCTGCTCGTCGGCCACCAGCGCGTCGCTGATCTCGTCGAGCTCGCCGGCCAGCACCTTGTCCAGCTTGTAGACGGTGAGGCCGATGCGGTGGTCGGTGACCCGGTTCTCCTTGAAGTTGTAGGTGCGGACCTTCTCGGACCGGCCTCCCCCGCCGACCTGGCCGCGGCGGGCGGCGGACGCCTCGTCGGCCTGGCGGTCCTGGGACGCCTTCAGCAGCCGGGCCCGCAGCACGGCCAGCGCCTTGGCCTTGTTCTGGATCTGGCTCTTCTCGTCCTGCATGGACACGACCGTGCCGGTGGGCAGGTGGGTGACGCGCACGGCCGAGTCGGTGGTGTTCACGCTCTGGCCGCCCGGGCCCGACGAGCGGAACACGTCGATGCGCAGGTCGTTGGGGTCGATCGCCACGTCGACCTCCTCGGCCTCGGGCAGCACCGTGACCGTGGCCGAGGACGTGTGGATGCGGCCCTGGCTCTCGGTCACCGGCACCCGCTGGACCCGGTGGGGGCCGGCCTCGTGGTGCATGCGGGCCCACACGCCGTCGCCCTTGAGCGCCAGGGTGATCTCGTTGTAGCCGCCGAGGTCGGACGGGTCGGCGCCCAGCACCTCGACCGACCAGCCCTGGCGGCCGGCGAAGGCCCGGTACATCTCGAACAGGTCGCGGGCGAAGAGGTTGGCCTCCTCGCCGCCCTCGGCCCCCCGGATCTCGACGATGACGTTGCGCTCGTCGTTGGGATCCCTGGGCAGCAGCAGCACCCGCAGCTCGGCCGACAGCCGCTCGATGTCGGCCTCGGCCTCGGTCACCTCGTCCCGGGCCAGCTCCCGCTCGTCGCCGGCGGCGTCGGCCAGCATGTCCCGGGCGGCCGCCAGGTCGGCCCGGCGGCCGCCCAGGGAACGGATGCGGGCCACGATGGGCTCGAGCTCGCGGTAGCGCCTGGCCACCTGCTGGTAGCGGGGCTGGTCGGCGAGCAGGTCGGGGTCGCCGAGGCGCGCCTCGAGGTCGAGGAACTCCTGCTCCAGCTCACCGAGGCGTTCGAACACAGCGAGCCAGGCTACCGCCGGCGGTGGTCAGCCGGTCCGGACGGCGATGACGACCCGGTTCCGAACCGTGGTCACCAGTGGAGCCGGGCAGGCAGGTCGCGTCGCGGGACCTGCATCCGATGCACCACCGGGTGCCAGTGGCCCGCTTCGTCGAACAGCATGACGACCTCGCCGGGCTCGGGCCGGCCCGCCACGACCACAGCCACGGGCAACGACGATTCCACCGGCTTCCCCCAGGGCAGCCGGGCCCGCACGTGGCCGGCGGACCGATCCCCGATGTGCACGTCGCCCCCGGGTACCTTCCACGCGCTCATCCGCCAGAAGGGCCCCTCCCGGGCCGACCGCCGCACCCGGCGCCAGCGGGCGGCGTGGACCACGAGCACCGCCGCCGCCACGGCCGCCGGCAGCCACCCCCACACGATCGGCTCCGCCGTGTCGTAGACCTCGCGGCTGATGCGGACGTGCTGTGGATCGTCGGGGTCCACCTCGATCGGGTACCTGCGGCCCACGGTGTAGTCCTCGGCGAACTCGACCGGGGCCTGGGCCGTGCGGCCCTCGCCGAAGGCGACCTCGACGGTGTACGCGTCCATGTCCCGGTCGACGACCTCACCGACGTCGTCCCGCCAGGCCACCGGCCGCCGGTAGGCGTCGGCGTTCACCAGCGTGGCCACGGTCACGACGGCACCCAGCAGCACCGTCGCCCCGAAGACGCCGAGCGGGAGGAGCAGCGCCTCCGCCGGCCCCCGCCACCAGCGCGGTTGCGGGTCCGCGGGAACGGGCGCATCTGCCGGGGTCGGCGGCACCGGCTCCCCGACGTGTGCGGGCCGGGGCCAGGGACTGTGGGGAGCGGCCCGTCCCGCGGGCCAGAGGATGCCGTCCCCTGTCCCGACCCGGGCGACCACCCGCCCGAGCGGGCGCGGGATCCCCTTCACCTCGACCGGGAACGCCGGTCCCGCCAGCGGGCACCCGGCCGTCGCCACCACCCGCACCGAGCACTGCGACGGCGCGCCCGGCGCGGCGTCGAGCGGGTACAGGTGCAGCACTGGCCGCCGACCCCGGAACCGGGTGGCCGGGGCGATGGCGCCGAGCATGGCGAAGGTGGTGCCGGTGCGCTCGACCAGCCGGACCGTGCGCCACACCGACCACCGTCGCCACAGGTAGGCGACCAGAGGTACCGCCGCCCACGGCAGGACGAACGCCAAGTCCACCCACGGCACCCGGTCGCCGGCGACCGCCACCCGCTCGGGATCGTCGACGTCGACGTCGAGCGCCAGCGTGTCGCCCGGCTCACTGCCGAAGCCTGACGACCACGGGCTCACGACCACCTCGACCTCCTGGTCGGTTACCGGGTGGCGATAGACGACCGGGATCTCACCGCCGCCCCGGTAGCCGGGCGCCACCTCGGCCTCGACGCGCCGCGCCACGTCGACCCAGGCCCGATCGGCGGCCGCGGCGTGCAGCCCGACCGCGGCCATGAGGACGCTGAAGGCTGTGCCGGCCAGCAGCCACGGCACCGGGCGCGCCCGGTGGGCGCGCAGTTGTTCCGGCAGGCTCACCCGGGGCTGGTCGGGGCGGCCTCCGCCTCGGGTGCCGGGGCCGGGGCCTCGGGGGCCGGCGCGGGTACCTCGCGCCGGGGCGCCGGGTCGGCAGGCGCCAGTTGGCGACGCACGTTCCGCTCCCACATGGACAACCGCACCGCCCGGGCCGTGAGGGCAGCCGCCAGCGCGGCGGCGAGCGCGAACCCCAGGGCGATCATGCGCCCCCGCCCGGGGTCGTGGAGCGCGTCGATGAGACCGATGGCGACGCCGTCGAGGGCGACGAACACCGTGAGCACCGGGGCCAGCGACCACGACTGCACGAGGCCGACGATGCAGACGGCGGTGCAGATGATGCCCACGGTCCCGAGCGCCATGACCCAGGCCCGGTGCTCCGGGCAGAGGGTGTCGTTCCAGAGCATGCCGCCGAGGATGACGGCCAGCGTGGCGGCCAGGACCAGGGGCAGCACCCGCCCGGGGCCCTTCGGCGGCGCCCCGACGCCGTCGTGCTCGGTCCAGGCGACGATGTCGCCGCTGCGCCAGTTCCCCCGTGTGCCCATGCCGGCAGTTTACGTCGGGTCCGCGCCCCTCACTCGGCGGCGCGCCAGTCGCCGGGGACCGGGACGACCTCGGCCGGTGCCCGCAGGCGGGCAGCGAGGCGGCGGGTGGAGGGGTGGTCGTCGCGCTCGGGGACGGCCAGCAGCAGCCGAGCCCCCGGGTCGAGCGCGGCGCGGGCGTCGGCGGCGGCCGGGACCAGGTCGGCGGCGACGCCCACCGAGCAGGCCACCACCACCGGCTCGCCCCCCGCCGTCGACCCCACGGCCACCGCTGCGCCGCGCTCGGTCAGGTTCCGGCGGGGGCGCGGGCCCTCGGCCGGGCGCAGGGACGCCAGCCCCACCCGGCCCGGGTCGCGGACCAGGACCGCCCGCAGCCAGCGGTCGGGGACGAGCTGGTTGAGCGGGTGGCGGGCGGCGCCCGGGCGGCGGTGGCTGCGCACGATCTCGACCACCCGGGCCAGCCGGTCGACCGGCGCCAGCTCGCCGTGGACCATGGCGGTCAGCTCGCGGTCGGCCTTGCCCACCCCCACCTCCAGCAGGGGGGCGTCCAGCGGCACGCCGGCCGTCGTCTCGCCCGCCACGATGCGGGCCACCTCGAGGCCGTTGACCTCGCCCCGCACGAGGCCGTCCTCGACCACGATCTCGACCCCGGAGTCGATCAGCAGGTCGACCAGGTCCGCCGGCGCGATGGGCTCGACGGGGGGCGGCACCGGAGCCGGCTGCGCCTCGGCCAGGGCCGTGCCCTCGACGGCCCACACCGTGGGTGCGGGCGCGAACAGGGCGGCCTGGCGGGCGATCGCGCCTGCGCCGTCGTCGACCAGCAGGTGGAGGTCGGTGACCTCCCGGCGGTCGGCCCACACCAGGGCGGGCCCGAGCGAGCGGTCGGCCGGGCCGTCGGTCAGCACCCAGGCGGTGCGGCCGGCGGCGTCGACCAGGGCAGCGCCGGCGGCCACCGCGTGCGGCTGGCGGTCGCCGGCGCCCCACCGGCCCGTGACCAGCGCCGCCAGCTTGGCGGCGAGCAGGTGGGGCGGGGCGATGGGGCTACTTCTTGGCGCGCCGGCCGTAGCGGCGCTCGAACCGGTCGATGCGGCCGCCGGTGTCGACCAGCTTCTGCTTGCCGGTGTAGAAGGGGTGGCACTCGCTGCACAGCTCGACACGCAGGTCGGCCTTGGTGGAGCGGGTGGTGAACGTGTTGCCACACGAGCAGCGCACGGTGGCTTCGACGTAGTCGGGGTGGATGCCGGCCCTCATGGCGGGTCTCCTGTGGTGAACGAAAAGGCGGTTGAGTCTACGGACGGTGTCAGCCCGCCGCCAACCGGTTCTTGGCCACCTCGGCCAGGAACTCGTCGTTGGCACGGAATGTCTTCATCCGGTCGATCAACAGCTCCAGGGCGGCGGCATTCCCGCCGTCGGTGGACGACAGGCCGGACAGCACCCGGCGCAGCGCCCACACCAGCTGGAGCTGCTGGCGGGGGAAGAGGAGCTCCTCGTGGCGGGTGGAGCTGGCGTCGACGTCGATGGCCGGGTACACCCGCCGTTCGGCCAGGCGCCGGTCGAGCCGCAGCTCCATGTTCCCCGTGCCCTTGAACTCCTCGAAGATGACCTCGTCCATCTTGGACCCGGTCTCGATGAGGGCCGTGGCCAGGATGGTGAGCGACCCGCCCTCCTCGATGTTGCGGGCGGCGCCGAAGAACTTCTTCGGCGGGTACAGCGCCCCGGAGTCGACACCGCCGGACATGATCCGGCCGGTGGCGGGGGCGGCCAGGTTGTAGGCCCGGGCCAGGCGGGTGATGCCGTCGAGGATGATGCACACGTCACGGCCGTCCTCGACCAGGCGCTTGGCCCGCTCGATGGTCAGCTCCGCGACCTGGGTGTGCTCCTCGCTCGGGCGGTCGAAGGTCGAGGCCACCACCTCGCTGGTCTCGCCGCGGAGCCAGCGGCGCATGTCGGTCACCTCTTCGGGCCGCTCGTCGACGAGCAGCACCATGAGCTTGACCTCGGGGTTGTTCGTCTCGATCGAGCGCGCCACCTGCTTGACGATGGCGGTCTTGCCCGCCTTGGGCGGCGACACGATGAGGCCGCGCTGGCCCTTCCCGATGGGCGCGATCAGGTCGACGATCCGGGCCGTCATGTTGGTGGGGTCGTCGACGGTCTCGAGCGACAGCTTCTCGTCGGGGAACAGCGGGGTCAGGTCCTCGAACCGGCGCCGGCGGCGGGCCTGCTCGGGATCGAGGCCGTTGACCGTGTCGATGCGCAGCAGGGCCGGGTTCTTCTCGTTGCGCATGGCCGGCCGGCTGGCGCCCCGGACGTGGTCGCCCTTGCGCAGCCCGAACTGGCGGACCTGCTTGACCGACACGTAGATGTCGTCCTTCGACGGCAGGTAGCCCTTGACCCGCAGGAAGCCGTAGCCCTCGTCCCGCAGGTCCAGCAGGCCCTCGACCTCGACGGGCTCGCCGGAGAACTCCTCGGCCTGGGGGGCGTCGTCCTTGCCGCGGCGGCCGCGGCGCCGGCGGCGCCGGTTGCCCTGGTCGTTGTCGGCCACCTCGCCGGGCTTGCCGCCGCCCTGCGCGCCGCCCGGGGCCTGGCCGCCCTCGGCCTGCCTGTCATCGTCGGCCTGCCGGTCGTCGGGCTGCCGGTCGTCGGCCTGCCGGTCGTCGGCCTGCCGGTCGTCCGCCTGCCGGGCGTCCGCCTGCCTGGCGTCGCCGTGGCCGGACTCGCCGTTGCGGTTGCGGTTGCCGTTGCCGTTGGCCTTGCCCTTGCCGGCGGCCGGCACCGCCGGCTCGACCACGTCGGTGGTGCCGCCGAACTCCATCTCCCACTCCGACGGCGGCTCGCCGCCTGGCCCGCCCCCGGTCGGCGCCGGCGTCGGGTCCTGGTCGGGGCGTTCGGCGGCCACCTCGGGCTCGCCGGCCGGCGCGGGGGTCTCGGCCTCGTCCACGGTGGCCTCCTGGCGGTCGCTGGCCCCGCCGCCGGCCGTGTCGCCACCCCTGCTCGGCTCGACCCCGGTCAGCTCGAGGATGAGCTGGACGATGTCGGCCTTGCGGGCGCGCGAGGGAGGCTTGGCACCGAGGGCTTGGGCGATGGTCGTGAGCTCCTCGCGGTCCTTGCGCTCGAGGGCGGACCGTTCGAGGGTGGTTTGCTCCGCGCTCATCGGGAACTGTCACCTCACTGTA
>DASSUD010000085.1:0-4614 GCA_035707385.1 Acidimicrobiales bacterium | reverse complement strand
ACCTCGCGGGCCAGGTCGACGACCAGGCTCGAGAACATCGTGATGCGCACGTTGTCGAGGTGCGACGTGGCCTCGCCGATGAGCTGCTGGCGTTCGGCCAGGGTGAAGAGCGGCTCGCCCTTCTGGGGGTTGCGGACCGCGGCGACGACCACCTCGTCGAACAGACCGGCCGCCACCTCGATGATCTCGATGTGCCCGTTGTGGATCGGGTCGAACGAGCCCGGGTAGAGGACGGTCGTCACGCGGACCACGGTAGCCCTCACGGGTCTTCGAACCGGGTACCACCAGGGGCGGCCGGCACGCCGAACCCGACCCACGTGCCCCCGTAGCGGGCGTCGCGGGCGAGCTCCCAGCCGGCCGGCAGGGCGACCGGGCGGTCGGACTCGACCACCACCAGGTCGGCGGGCAGGGAGCCCAGCAGCCGGTCCCAGCCGTCGTAGGCGTAGGGCGGGTCGCAGAAGGCGAGGTCGAACCGGGTGCCGGACGGGAGCCCGGCCAGCCACCGCTCGACCGGGACGGCCACCACCTCGGCCCGGTCCGCCACGCCGCACGCCTCGAGGTTGCGGACGATGGCCCGGCGGGCGGCCCGGTCGCTGTCCACGAACGTGACGTGGCCGGCGCCCCGCGACAGCGCCTCGATGCCCAGCGCGCCGCTGCCCGCGAAGAGGTCGGCGGCCCGGGCTCCGGCGAGGGCACCCCGGCTCCACAGGGCGTTGAAGATCGCCTCCCGCACCCGGTCGGACGTGGGACGGGTGCGGTCGCCCGGTGGTGCCACCAGGGGCCGACCGCGGGCGGTACCGCCTACGACGCGCATCGACGCCGGGGCGCGCGGGGCGTCGGGACCATCGCCGGCACCGTACCGGGTGGCAAGGTGGTCGCCATGAGCAGCGCGCACGTGCGGGTGATCAGCATCGGCCAGCCGAAGGTCCGCAACGCCATCGACTCCCGGACCGCCCAGCGGCTCCACGACCAGTTCGTCGCCTTCGACTACGACGAGGAGGCGCGCGTGGCCGTCCTCACCGGCGACACGTCGGCGTTCTGTGCCGGGGCCAACCTGCGGGACCTGCCGCGCCTGCGGGACAGCGGGCCGCTGGGCCCGACCCGGCTGACGCTCTCCAAGCCGGTGATCGCGGCCATCGAAGGCTGGTGCGTGGCCGGGGGCATGGAGCTGGCCGCCTGGTGCGACCTGCGGGTGGCCGGCGACACCGCCCGGCTCGGGTGCCTGGAGCGGCGCTGGGGCGTGCCCCTCGTCGACGGCGGGACCTACCGGCTGCCCCGCATCGTCGGGCTGGGCCGGGCGCTGGACCTGATCCTCACCGGCCGGGAGATCGACGCGGCCGAGGCCGGGCGGATGGGTTTCGTGGACCGGGTCGTCCCCGCCGGCACCGCCCTGGCGGCCGCGTGCGAGCTGGCCGAGGGCATCGCGGCCAGCCCGTGGCGCTGCGTGGTCAGCGACCGCCGGGCGGTCTACGACGGCCTCGGCCTCGGCCTGGTCGAGGCACTGGCCAACGAGGACCGGCTGGGGAGGGAGGTCATCTTCTCGGACGGCTTCTCCGAAGGCGTCGCCCGGACCTTCGGCGACCACCAGCAGTCCCGGCGACGGGCCGAGTAGTGGAGCCGGCCGAGGTGCACCAGGTCATCACCTGCGTCGACTGCGGCGGCCGGGCGCATCTGACCTCGTACCCGCCCGAGGACGGCTGGGCGCCGGGCGACCTGGTGGTCTACCGGTGCGAGGACTGCCTCGACCGGTGGGACCTGGTCGTGCCCGATGCGGACGGCAACGTGCCCGACGATCCCTGAGCGGCGGGCCGGTCAGCGGGGATCTCTGCCGGTGACGCCCCTCGGGGGCCGCGGTGTGGTGGCCTGTGTCCGCCATCCACCAGATACGGGAGACAGCCACCACCATGGATCCGACAACCAGCCCCACCCGCCGCACCGCGCGGTGGGCGGCAGTCGCGCTGCTCGGCGCCCTCAGCCTGGTCGCCGCCGCGTGCGGCGACGACGACGACGGCGGGAACGAGGCCAGCGGCGGGGGCGACGACTTCTGCACCGCCATGGCGGCCCTCGACGAGGAGTTCGCCAACGAGGAGCCGACCCAGGAGGACATCGAGGGCATCCTGTCGTCGGTCTCCGACGTCGACCCGCCCGCCGAGATCGAGGAGGCGTGGAACACGATGGTCGACTTCATGGGCGAGTTCGTCGACGACCCCACCGCCGCCAGCGAGGAACAGCTGAGCGAGTTCGAGGCCGCCGGCGACGAGATCGACGCCTTCATGGCAGAGGAGTGCGGTATCGGGTCCTGACCGGACGGCCGGGGGTCCCGCCCGGACCCCCGGCCGCTTCACGGCCTGAGGAGACCACCGTGGAGCCGTCGAGATCACCAGCCGGGGGTGGAGCGTGACAGCAGACGATCGGCCGCTGGTCGCCTTGATCACGGGCGAGCCGGGGAGCGGCAAGTCCGTCCTCGGAGCCAACCTCTCGCGTGCCCTGCGAGCGCCCTTCATCGCCCGCGACGATGTGCGGGGCGGACTGTTCGTCACCGCCGGAGGGTGGAGCGCACGGCCGCGCCGGGTCCCGACCGCCGACGAGGCAACGGACACGTTCCTGCACATCGTGGAGTCGACCGTCGGGCTCGGCGTGAGCTGTGTCGTCGAGTACGTCGTCCGGCGGGGACGCCCCGCCGACCTCCAGCGCCTCGCGACCGTCGCCGACTGTCGCGTCCTGCACACCTGGTGCCGCGACGCCCCGGGGAGGCTGGCCCGCCGCAACACCTCGGATCGCCTGCTCAACCGGCGACCGGTGCTCGACGCCCTCGGCTACACCTCCATCGACGAGCACACGAGCGACGCCATCGCCCGGATGCGGTCGGTCCGTGACGAGATGCAGACGGACTTCGACCTACCGGTCCTGGAGGTCAACACGGACGACGGCTACGAGCCCGGACTCGACCTCGTCATCGACTTCGTCGTCGACTCCGACGCCTGCCGGTCCGGGTCGTCCCGTTGGAGGTGAACCGGTTTCGCGCCGGCGGATGGCGGCCGCCCCGGCGCGCCCGCGCGGCCGGCGGGCGATCGGGGTAGAAGCCACCCATGGCCTTCGTCCTCGTCACCGGTGCCACGGGCTACCTCGGCGGTCGGCTGGTGCCGGAACTGCTGGACGCGGGCCACCGTGTCCGCTGCCTGGTCCGCAGCCCGGCCAAGCTGACCGACGCGGTGTGGCACGACTCGGTGGAGGTGGTGGAGGGCGACGTCACCGACGCCGCGGCGCTGGACCGGGCCCTGGCCGGGATCGACGTCGCCTACTACCTGGTGCACTCCATGGGCGGGTCGGGGGCGTTCGAGGAGACCGACCGCCGCGCCGCCGCCTCGTTCCGTGACGCCGCCGGGCGGTCACACGTCGGCCACGTCGTCTACCTGGGCGGGCTGGGACGTGACGACGACCCGGACCTGTCCCGGCACCTGCGCAGCCGGCACGAGGTCGGCCGGGTGCTCGCGGCGGGCCCGGTGCCCGTCACCGAGCTGCGGGCGGCGCTCATCATCGGCTCGGGCTCGGCCAGCTTCGAGATGCTGC
Organism: Acidimicrobiales bacterium; assembly: GCA_035707385.1. Classification (GTDB taxonomy): domain Bacteria; phylum Actinomycetota; class Acidimicrobiia; order Acidimicrobiales; family VFJN01; genus ZC4RG19. The sequence goes on along the minus strand of DASSUD010000085.1, from coordinate 1,044 downwards.
GGTACCTCGTCGAGGTCCTGCCGGTCATGATCACCCCCCGATGGGTCGACAATCAGTGCCAGCCCATCGCCGTGCGGGACGTGCTCCGCTGGCTCGTGACCTGCGCCACCCGTGCCCCCCACCGCCACGAGGTGATCGAGATCGGCGGGCCGGACGTGTTGACCTACCGCGAGATGATGGCGGTCTACGCCGAGGTGGCGGGCCTGCCCCGCCGGCTGGTCGTCTCCGTGCCGGTGCTGACGCCCGAGCTGTCGTCCCGGTGGGTGGGCCTGGTCACGCCCCTGCCGTCGAGCCTCGCCCGGCCCCTGGTCGAGAGCCTGATCAACGAGGTCGTGGTCACCCGTCCCCAGGCCGAGGCCCCCGCGGGCCCGCTGCCGCTGACGTTCCGCGAGTCGGTGACGCGGGCGCTCGAGGGGTCCGTCGATCTCCAGGTCGCCACCCGCTGGTCCGACGCCGGGCTCCCCGGCCGGTCCCCGGCGCAGCCGTTGCCCACCGACCCGGACTGGGCCGGGGGCAGCGTGCTCGTCGACGAGCAATCGGCCACCAGCACCGCCCCGCCCGAGGCGGTCTACGCCCGGGTGACCGGCATCGGTGGCGAGCGGGGCTGGTACGTGACCCCCCTGCTGTGGAGCCTGCGCGGCGGGATCGACAAGCTGATCGGCGGCGTGGGCATGCGCCGTGGCCGCCGCCACCCCGACCAGCTCGGGGTGGGCGACGCCCTCGACTTCTGGCGGGTCGAAGCGGTCGAGGCTCCTCGCCTGGTCCGGCTGCGTGCCGAGATGCGCCTCCCCGGCGACGCCTGGCTCGAATGGCACATCGAACCGGTGGCCGGCGGCAGCCGGCTCACACAGCGGGCCATCTTCTACCCGCGCGGGCTCACCGGCCGCGCCTACTGGTACGCCCTGCTGCCGTTCCACGGCCTGATCTTCGGGCGCCTGGCCCGCCAGCTGGCGGCCGTGGCCTCGGGGACGACCGGGTGACGGACCAGCGGCCGGGTTCCGGCTCCGATTTGGCGTCTCTCACGTCGCATGTGCGTCGTGAGAG
>DASSUD010000084.1:0-14107 GCA_035707385.1 Acidimicrobiales bacterium | reverse complement strand
CCCTCCAGGTCCTCGGCGGTGTAGGCCCTGTAGCCGTGGCTGTGGATGCCCGCCACGATGCGGGCGCCGGCGGCCTCGGCGCGGGCGAAGTGGGCGTCGAGGTCGTCGACGAACACCCAGGGCACGTGGGTGGGGGGCGCGCCCTCGGCAGGCGAGCCCTCGGCCGGCAGCACCACGACGGCGCAGTTCCCGACGTGGAACTCGATCCAGCCCGCGTCCTCGCCCTCGTCGGGCAGCTTGCCGGTGAGGTGGAGCCCGAAGGCGTCGGCCAGCCACCGGGCCGCGGTGACCGGCTTGGCGTAGTGCACGACGACAGCGAGGCGGGCGATCTCCTGCGGCACGCGGGGTGCGGTGTCCCGCCGGGCGCACCAGTCGAGGAACCACGGGTCCAGGGTGCGGGCGAACGAGAAGCTGCCCGTGTTGGCCGGGTCGCCGCCCGGCAGCAGCCGGGCCTCGACCCGGACGCGGGTCCCCGACGCCGTGGGCTCGAAGAAGACGTCGACGTCCACGTCGTCGACCGCGCTGCGCCAGGCCAGGTGGGCGCCGGGTTCCCACACCGTGATGTGGCCGAGCACCAGCACGTCGCCGGCGGCCTCGTCGTAGACCTCGAGCAGGCGGCCACCGACGCCGGGCTCGACCTTGCGGGCCACCGCCCGGGCCGAGTCGTAGAAGGTGATGGGGGTGCGCAGCCACCACAGGTCCATCTCGTCGGTGAAGGCGGCGAAGGCGGTGGCGGGGTCGACCGCCACCTCCACCTGCGCCGATGCCGAGGTCGCAGCGGTCATGGTTTCCTCTCCTGTTCGACGTGGTGCTTGAAGGCCCCGAGCTGCTCGCTCCAGTGGGCCTGGACCTGGTCGAGCCACGCCCGCACGCCCACCAGCGACTCGGGGCGGAGCCGGAAGAGGCGCGCCCGGGCGTCCTCGGGCACCCGCTCGTCCCGGACGATCTCGGCCTGCAGCAGGACGCGCAGGTGCCGGCTCATGACGGGGGCGGACGTGCCGGCGGCGGTGGCCAGCTCGCCCGCCCGGTGGGGCCGCTCGCCGAGCAGCGCCACCACCTTCCGCCGGGTGGGGTCGGCCAGCGCATCGAACACCCTGCCGGCGTCGCGCTCGTCGAGGTCGGCGGCCATGTCCAAATAGTTGTTGCTGTGGCTAACTATTGTCAAGTTCGAGAGTCAGTCTTGTGCTTCGCGCGACCTGACGAGTCGGAAAGCCTTGGCGGGCCTCGGCGTGCCAGGCTGCGTGCATGCCGAGCGGAGCCGACACGGTCGAGGACTACCTGGCCGGGCTGCCCGACGACCGCCGGCCGGCCATCGAGGCGGTCCGGGACGTCGTCAACGCCAACCTGCCCGACGGGTTCGAGGAGCGGATGCAGTACGGGATGATCAGCTGGGTCGTCCCGCTGGAGCGCTACCCGGACACCTACAACGGCCGGGCGCTGGCGGTGGCGTCGCTCGCCAACCAGAAGCGGCACATGGCGCTGTACCTCATGGGCGTGTACGGCGACGAGGGCAGCCGGGACCGGCTGCGGGCCGGCTGGGCGGAGACCGGGCTGAGGCTCGACATGGGCAAGAGCTGCGTGCGGTTCCGGCGCCTCGACGACCTGGCGCTCGACGTCGTGGGCGAGGCCGTCGCCCGCACGTCGGTCGACGACTTCATCGCCATCTACGAACGGTCGCGCGGGATGCGTCCCAGCCCGTAGGGTCCGGGCCATGCCGATCGAGGGCGAGTACGAGCCGAGCCGGTGGGACTGGGTCGCCAGGCAGGTCGACCTGTACGAGTCGTCGGGGGGCACCAAGGGCCTGACCATCCAGGGCGTGCCGTGCGTGGTCATGACCATGCGGGGCCGGCGCAGCGGCAAGGTCCGCAAGGCGGCCGTCATGCGGGTCGAGCACGGGGGCGCCTACGCCGCGGTGGCGTCCAAGGGCGGCTCGCCCGCGCACCCCGGCTGGTACCACAACCTGGTGGCCGACCCCGACATCGTGCTGCAGGACGGCACCGACGTGGTCGAGATGCGGGCCCGCGAGCTGGCCGGCGACGAGAGGGCCGAGTGGTGGGCCCGGGCCACCGAGGTGTGGCCCGCCTACGACGACTACCAGAGGCGCACCGACCGCCAGATCCCCGTGCTGGTGCTCGAGACCCGGCAAGGCTGAGTCAGCCGGCCACGAGGTCGGCGTAGGACGGGTTCTCGTCGATGAACCGCGCCACGTACCAGCAGGTCGGCACGACCGTGTGGCCGGCGGCCCGCTCGGCGTCGAGCGCGCCCCGCACCAGCACCGCGCCGAGGCCCCGGCCCCGCCGGTGCCCGACGACCACCGTGTGGGGGAAGGTGGCGACGCCGCCCGGGCCGAGGCGGTAGTCGGCGACCCCCACCATCTCGCCGTCGGCGAACAGCTCGTAGCGGGACCGGTCGGGCTCGTGGCGGACCTCGTGCACCACGGCCCTCAGCTACCCCGCAGGCGGGCGGCGAGCTCGTCGGCCAGGCTCTTCGGGGCCCGCACGAACCAGGCGTCGGTCAGCAGCTCGGTCAGCTCCTCGACGTCGACGGCGTCGAAGCGGACCAGCACCATCGGGTAGCCGTCGTAGTGCGGGGTGGTGAAGAACGTGCCGGGTTCGGACGCGAGCAGCGCCTCCTTCTCGCCCACGTCCTCGACCCACAGGACGAGCACGTCGCCCTCCTCGCGGACGCGGGCGAACAGCTTGTCCCTCACCCGGAAGCCGGGCATGCCGTACGACGACTTCTCGGTCGTCGCGGGCAGCGACAGCGCCACCCGCCGGATGTCGTCCTCGGTCACCATGGCGCCCATCATGCCGCCCCGGGAACCGGGGGGCGCCGCCCCGTCGTCACACAGCGCATGAGACGGATCATGGCGATGGCCGCACTGGTGGTGCCCGTCGTGGTGGTGAGCGCGGCGCCCGCGGGCGCCTGCGGAGGCCTGGTGGGCGAGAACGGCACCATCGAGCTGGTGCGCACCACGACCCTGGCGACCTACAGCGACGGCGTCGAGCGCTACGTGACGGCGTTCGAGTTCACCGGCGAGGGCGAGGAGGTCGGCTCGATCGTCCCGCTGCCCGACGTCCCCACCGAGGTGACCCGGGCGGGCGACTGGACCCTCCAGCGCCTGGTCCAGGAGGTGACGCCGGTGCCGGAGTCCGACGGCGACGAGGACGCCTTCAGCGCGGAGGCGTCCGCGCCCGGCGTCGACATCATCCTCGAGACGACCATCGACGCCCTCGACATCACGGTCCTGGCCGGCGGCGGCGACGAGGTCGGGGAGTGGGCGGCCGACAACGGCTTCCTGCTCACCCCGGACGCCCCCGAGGTCCTCGACTACTACGCCGACCGCAGCCCCGTGTTCATGGCGGCCCGCTTCGACGCCGAGCGGGCCCGGGAGCTGGGCCAGGGGGCGGGCGACAGCACGCCGATCATGGCCACCATCCCCACCGACGACCCGTGGGTGCCGGTGCGCATCCTCGGCCTGGGCCTGGACGGCGACCGCACCGTCGAGGCCGACGTGTTCCTGCTCACCGACGAGCAGCCCGAGCTGCTGGCCGGCGGCAGCGGCCTCGACCTCGACCGCAGCGAGCCGGCCCGGGACCTGCTGCTCGACGACCTGCGCTCCGACGTGGGCATGGGCTGGATGCCGGAGGAGATGTGGCTCACCTACATGACGCTCGACGCGCCCGCCCGGGAGCTGGACTACGACCTGGCGGTGTCGGCCACCCCCGGCGTCACCCCGTCGCTGGTCGACGCCGGGGTGGGCGAGGGGATCGGCGTACCGGTGCTGCCGGACACCCCCGGGCCGGCGCTGTGGCCGCTGGCGCTGGGAGCCGGCGCCGGGCTGGCCGTGGGCGTGCTGTGGTGGGACCGGCGCCGGCGGGACGTCCTGCCGGCCGGCGACCGGCGGCGGCCGGCATGACCGTCACCAGCCCCGCCGTCCCCCGCAGCCCGGCGGGCCCCGCCACCCCCGAGCCGGCGCCGCCCCCCGGGCGCCGGCGGGGTGGGACCCGCCGGTGGGCGGCTGCGGCCCTGGTGGTCGCGGCGGCGGCCACGGCGGCCGGCTACGGCGTGGCGGCCACCCGCGGCGGCGCCGAGGTCCCTGCGCTCGGGCCGGGCGAGGTGACCGTGCGGCTCGACGTCGAGCACAGCCTGTTCTCGCCGGACGCCCTGCGGGTGGTGGAAGGCACCCGGGTGCGGTTCGTGGTGGTCAACGGCGATCCGCTGCACCACGAGCTGATCGTCGGGCCCGCGGCCGTCCACGAGCGCCACGCCGGGGGCACCGAGGCCGAGCACCCCTCGATCCCCGGCGAGGTCTCCGTCGACCTCAACGGCACCGCGGTCACCACCTACACCTTCGAGGAGCCCGGCACGGTCGAGTTCGCCTGCCACCTCCCGGGGCACTACGAGCACGGCATGCACGGCACCGTGGAGGTCGTCGACGCGCAATAGGTTGGCGGGCGTGGACGACACGACCGGTACCCGGGGGCGGGTCCTGTGGCGCCCCCCGGCCGACGCCGCCGAGCACACCCGCATCGGCGCCTACCTGCGGTGGCTGGCCGCCGAGCGGGGGCGCCGGTTCCCGGAGGGCGACTACGGCGCCCTGTGGCGGTGGTCGGTCGACGACCTCGACGGCTTCTGGCGCTCGGTGTGGGACCACTTCGCCCTGGCGTCGTCGACGCCGGTGGGCCCGGCCCTGGCCGACCCGTCGATGCCCGGTGCCCGCTGGTTCCCGGGGGTGGCGCTGAACTACGCCACCCACGCACTGCGTCACGACACCGGCGGCCCGGCGCTGATCGGGCTGTCGCAGTCCCGGCCCCGCGTCGAGCTGGGCACGGCCGAGCTGCGCGACCGGGTGGCCCGGTGCCGGGCGGGCCTGGCCCGCCTCGGCGTCGGGCGGGGCGACCGGGTGGCCGCCTACCTGCCCAACATCCCCGAGACGGTGGTCGCCTTCCTGGCCACCGCCGGGCTGGGGGCGGTGTGGTCGTCGTGTGCCCCCGAGTTCGGGACCCGCAGCGTGGTCGATCGCCTGCGCCAGATCGAGCCCACCGTGCTGCTGGTGGTCGACGGCTACCGCTACGGCGCCCGCACCGTCGACCGGGCGGCCGAGGTGGCGGCCGTCCGTGCCGAGCTGGGTTCGCTCCGGGCCACGGTCACGGTGCCCTACCTCGACCCCGGCGCCCGCCTCGACGGCACCATCACCTGGGACGAGCTGCTCGACGTCCCCCCGGAGGGCGCCCCGCCCGCCGTCGAGGTTCCCTTCGACCACCCCCTGTACGTCCTGTACTCGTCGGGCACCACCGGCCTGCCCAAGGCGATCGTCCACGGGCACGGCGGCATCCTGGTGGAGCACCACAAGGTGCTGGCCCTGCACAACGACCTGGGGCCGGGAGACCGCTTCTTCTGGTTCTCCACCACCGGCTGGATGATGTGGAACTACCTGGTGTCGGGCCTGCTGGTGGGGGCCACGCCGGTGCTGTTCGACGGCGACCCCGGCCACCCCGACCTGGGGGCGCTGTGGCGGGCGGCGGCCGGGGAGCAGGTGACGTTCTTCGGGACGTCGGCCCCGTTCCTGCTGGCCTGCCGCAAGGCCGGGATCGTGCCGTCGGCCGAGGGCGACCTGTCGGCGCTGCGGTCGGTGGGCTCGACCGGGGCGCCGCTGCCGGCCGAGGGCTTCGAGTGGGTCTACGAGGCGGTGGGGCCGGACGTGCTGCTGTCGTCGGTGAGCGGGGGGACCGACGTGTGCACCGCCTTCGTGGGCGGCTGCCCGCTGGTGCCGGTGCGGGCGGGGGAGATCTCCTGCCGCTACCTGGGGGCCAAGGTCGAGGCGTTCGACGCCGCCGGGCACCGGGTGGTGCGGGAGCAGGGCGAGCTGGTCATCACCGCTCCCATGCCCTCGATGCCGGTGGGGTTCTGGGGCGACGCCGACGGGTCCCGCTACCGGGCGGCCTACTTCGCGGACCATCCGGGGGTCTGGACCCACGGCGACTGGATCACGGTGTACGAGGATGGTGCCTGCGTGATCACCGGCCGGTCGGACGCCACCCTCAACCGGGGCGGGGTGCGCATGGGCACCGCCGAGCTGTACTCGGTGGTGGAGGCCCTGCCGGAGGTGGCCGACAGCCTGGTGGTCCACCTCGAGGACCCTGCCGGCGGGCCCGGGCGGCTCCTGCTGTTCGTGGCCCCGGTCCCGGGCGCCGAGGTGGACGACGAGCTGCGCCGGCGCATCGCCGCCGCGCTGCGCCGCGAGCTCTCCCCCCGCCACGTGCCCGACGAGATCCACGCCGTGCCCGGCGTCCCCCGGACGCTGTCGGGCAAGAAGCTGGAGGTGCCGGTCAAGCGCATCCTGGGCGGGGCCGACCCGGACACGGCCGCCAGCCGGGGCAGCCTGGCCGACCCGGACCTGCTCGACGCCTACGCCCCGTTCGTCGAGCGATGACGGGCGACGTCTACTCGGACGCGTTCTTCGCCGACGTCGAGCGCACCGCCGCGGGGTCGGCCCGCCGGGTGGTGCCGGTGGCCGTGCGGGAGTGGCGGCCGGCGCACGTGGTCGACGTGGGCTGCGGGGAGGGGATCTGGGCCGCGGCCTTCGAGGCGCTGGGTGTCCCGGCGCTGGGGATCGACGGCGACTACGTACGGCCCGGGCGGCGGCTGGTGCGCCGGTTCCTGCCCTGGGACCTGGCTACTCCGCTGCCGCCGCTCGGTCGCTTCGACCTGTGCGTGTGCCTGGAGGTGGCGGAGCACCTGCCCGCGGCGGCGGCCGACGGCCTGGTGGCCGGGCTGGCGGAGCTGTCGGACCGCATCCTGTTCTCGGCCGCGGTGCCGGGGCAGGGCGGGACCGGACACGTGAACGAGCAGCCCCACGACTACTGGCTGGAGCGCTTCGACCGGCTCGGCTTCGCCGCCGACGAGGCCTGGCGGGACCGGTTCGCCACCGAGGGCGAGGTCGCCTGGTGGTACCAGCGCAACATGGTGGTGCTGGAGCGCCGGGAGCCCCGCCCGCCCGACCCGCCCCGGCTCGACGCCGGGGCGCCGGCGCGCCGCAGGGGGCTGGAGGACCTGGCGGCCGCCGCGGACCTGGCGTCCCGGCTGCGCCGGGACGAGCGGTGGGGCCACCGGGTGGTGGCCGGCCCCGTCGGGCGGATGTGGGCGTCGCAGGCCGCGTTCGACGCCGAGGTGGCGGCCACGCTGGAGGACGTCCTCGCCCGCCTCCGGGCCCTGGAGTTCGCGGTGCGGGAGGTGCAGGGGCCGCTGCTGGCGGAGTGACCCCACGGCCGCCAAATCGGGTGTTGACCGATGCATACCCCGTATGCATACTGCGTATGTGTCCGTGCGGCTGGGGCTGCTCGCCCTCCTCGACGACGACGACATGTACGGCTACCAGCTCAAGAGCGCGTTCGAGGCGCACACGGGCGGGGTGTGGCCGCTCAACATCGGGCAGGTGTACACGACCCTCGCCCGCCTGGAGCGGGACGGCCTGGTGGCCGGGACGGGCGGCGGCGGGGACGATCGCCAGCACGTCTACTCCATCACCGCCGCCGGCCGCCGCGCGCTGGCCGGCTGGTTCGCCGAGAGCCCGGCCGACGGCCCCCCGCCCCGCGACGACCTGATCGCCAAGGTGCTGCTGGCCGCGGCCGGCAGCGTCGATCGGGCGCTGCAGGTCGTGACCGCCCAGCGCACCGCCCTGTTCTCCGCCCTCCAGGCCCGCCGCCGGGACCTGCGGGCGGCGAACGCCGCCGACGCCGGCGAGCCGGACGACACCGAGTCCCTGGCTGCCGCCCTGGTGCAGGACGCCCTCGTGGCCCGCGCCGAGTCCGAGCTCCGCTGGCTGGACCAGTGCGAGGCCCGACTACTTGCCCGGAGGAACACCTGATGCCCGTCCTGGAGCTGAGCAACGTGGTCAAGCGCTACGGCGCCGGGCCCACCGAGGTGGTGGCGCTCGACGGCGTGTCGCTGACCGTCCAGCCGGGCGAGCTGGTGGCGGTGATGGGCGCCAGCGGCTCGGGCAAGTCGACCGTGCTCCACCTGGCCGGCGGGCTCGACCTGCCCACCGCCGGGCGGGTGCTCGTCGAGGGGCGGGACCTGGCCGGCCTGTCCACCACCGCGCTGGCCGCCGTGCGCCGCCGCCAGGTCGGCTTCGTGTTCCAGCGCTACAACCTCGTCCCCGCGCTCACCGCCGTCGAGAACGTGCTGCTGCCGCTGGAGTTCGACGGGCGCCCGGGCCGCGAGGCCCGCCGGCTGGCGGAGGCGGCGCTCGAGCGGGTGGGCCTGTCCCGGCCCTTCGACCGCTTCCCTGACGAGCTGTCCGGCGGCGAGCAGCAGCGGGTGGCCGTCGCCCGGGCGGTGACCGGCGACCGCCGGCTGGTCCTGGCCGACGAGCCCACCGGCGCTCTCGACACGGTGACCGGCGACCTGGTGATCGAGCTGCTGGCCGGCCAGGCGGCGGCGGGCACCGCGGTGGTCCTCGTCACCCACGAGCCCCGCTTCGCCTCGTGGGCCGACCGGGTGGTGTTCCTCCGGGACGGCCGGGTGGTGGACGAGTCGGTGGCGCCACCCCCCGCCACCGCCCCCGCCAACCCGGCCGCGCCGGCGGGCGCGGGGTCCGGCCGATGACCGGGGGCTGGGCGTTGGCGCTGCGGATGGCCCGCCGGGAGACCCGGCGGCGACCCGGCCGCACCGCGCTGGTGGCCCTGCTCGTCGGGCTGCCGGTGGCGGCGCTGGCCACCGGCCTGGGCCTGGCCCGGACCCTGGTCGTGTCCCCGGCCGAGGCCCGCGCCGCCGCCCGCGGGCAGGCCGACGAGGTGGTCGGCGTCGAGGCGGCCGTGCTGGTCGGCGCGGCGGTCGAAGAGGTGGAGGCGGCGGCGCCCCCGGGCACCCGCATCGTGGCCGTCGCCTCCTACCCGGAGGCGGTCGAGACCCGGGACGGCGGGCTGGAGCAGTGGACCGTCACCGACGAGCCGCTGGACGATCCCCTGCTGGCGGGGCGCTACGAGATCCTCGAGGGGCGTCCGCCCGAGGCGCCCGGCGAGATCGCCGTGCACCCCCGCTTCGCCGAGGACACCGGGGCCGGCGTGGGCGACACGGTGGACCTGCTGCGCCTGGGGCCCGCCCGGGTGACCGGCATCGTCGCGTCCCCGACCAGCGGGCCCGGCGACCTCGTGGCGGCCCGACCGCTGGCGCCCGGGCCGCGCCCGGGCCACGGCACCCTGTTCGTCGACCTTCCCGACGGCGGCCGGCTGGGGGTGCTGCCCGACTGGCTGGAACGGTTCGGGCCCTTCGAGGACGGCGGGACCGGGTCGCTGCGGGCGGCGGCCGGCTACGGCTACGGCGCGGCCGCGTTGGGCCTGGCGCTCACCGGGACGATCGTGGCGGCCGCCTTCGCCGTCGGCGCCCGCCGCCAGATGCGCACCCTCGGCCTGCTGGGTGCCACCGGGCTGCCGCCCGCCGCCCTGCGCCGGGTCATGGTCCTGCAGGGGGCCGTCACGGGTGCGGTGGCCGGAGTCGCCGGGGTCGTGGTCGCGCTGGGGGCCCTGGCGCTGCTGCACCCCCGCCTGCCGGGGTGGGTCGACCACCCCGTGGGCGACGTGGACGTCCACGCCGTCGACCTGGTCGGGCCGGCGCTGCTCGGCACCGCGGTGGCGACGCTGGCCGCCTGGGGCCCGGCCGCGACCGCGGCGCGGGTCAGCGTGCTGGCGGCCCTGGCCGGCCGCCAGGGCCAGCGGTCGATCCGCCCCGCGGCGCCCGCCGTGGGCCTGGCGGTGGCCGCCACCGGCGCGGCGGCGGTGGCCGGCTCGGCGGTCAACCACGGCACGGTGTGGGGCGTGATCGGGACGGGCGGGGCGGTGCTGGTGTTCGGGGGCGGTGCGCTGGCCACGCCGTGGCTGGTGTCCCGGCTGGAGCCGCTGGCCGCCCACACCCGCGGTGCGCTGCGCCTCGCCGCCCGCGGGCTGGCCCGCAACCGCACCCGCAGCGGGGCGGTGGCGACCGCGGTGATGGCCCCGGTGGCCGTGGCCGTCTTCGCGCTGACCCTGGTGGCCAGCGAACGCGGGCTGTGGGACCCGGGCCTCGGCGACGACGAGGTGCTCGTCCAGGGGGCCGGCGAGGGTGCCGGCGAGCTCGCCGCCGCGGTGCGGCGGCTGCTGCCGGGCGCCGCCGAGGTCCCGGTGCGGCTGGTGGCCGACCCCTCGGTGGGGGGCGCCGCCCCGCTGGCCCTGGAGTGGGGCGGCGACGTGTGGTCCGACATCCAGGTGGCGTCGCCGGAGGAGGTGCGGGCGATGGGCCTGCCTGCGGCGGCGGCCGCGGCGCTGGCGCGGGGCGATGTCGTGGCCCGCGGCGACGTGCCCGCTGGCGCCCCGCCGCGGCCGGCGCTCGCCGGCGGGCCCAGGACGCCGGACCTCGCCATCCCGGGCGTGGTCCGGGTGGGCGAGGACTCCGGGCCGTTGCCGGACCTCGTGGTCTCGCCGGAGTGGGTCGCGGCGCGCGGGCTCACCGCCGTCGACGGCGGTCTGCTGTTCCGGGCGCCGGACCCGCTGACCACGGACCAGCGCACCGCGTTGGAGGCGGCGGGCCCGGACGTCAAGGACCCGTGGATCCGCAGCCAGGTGCTGGGCGGGCCGCCGCCGGTGATCGACGCCTGGCTGCTGCTGCGGGATGCCGGCGGCCCGTCCGACCTGCGGGCGATCGGCGGCGTGCTCACCGGCATCGTCCTCGGCGTCACCCTGGTGGTGGTGGCGGCGGCCCTGGCGCTCAACGCCGCCGAGAACCGGGACGAGCGGGACCTGCTGGCCGCCCTGGGCGCCCCGCCCTGGGCGCAGCGCACCGCCACCGGCTGGCAGGCGGTGCTCCTGCCGCTGGCCGGCGCGGCGGTGGGTGCCCCGCTGGGGCTCGCGTGCGCGGCCGCGGTGCGGGTGGCGCGGTGGGCGTCCGACGACATCCCCGTCCACCTGCGGCTGCCGTGGGTCGGCGTCGCCCTGCTCGTGGTGGGCGTGCCGGCGGCCAGCGGCCTGGCGGCCCGGGTCGTGGCCTCGCTGACCGGGCGCCGGCACCGCGGGCTGTCCGCCTCCCTCGCCTCGGACTGACCGCCGGCGACCGGCCGCCCGGGACCCGGCGACGACCCTTGTGGCACGATATCTGACAGGGAATCAGATCTCGGCCGGGAGGGCTCGATGCAGACCAGGGACACGCTCTACATCGGTGGCGAGTGGGTGGCACCCGCTTCGTCGCAGGTGATCGAGGTCGTCAGCCCGACCACCGAGGAGGTCATCGCCCGGGTCCCCGAGGCCACCGAGGGCGACGTCGACCGGGCCGTCGAGGCCGCCAAGGCCGCGCTGGCCGGGCCCTACCCCCAGCTGAGCCCGGCCGAGCGGGCCGAGTACCTGCGCAAGCTGTCGCTCGCCATCCAGGCCCGCAGCCAGGAGCTGGCCGACATCATCACCGCCGAGATGGGCTCGCCGTCGAGCTGGTCGCTCATGGGCCAGGTGTTCAGCTCGACCATGGTGCTCGACGGCTGGGCCGACCTGGCCGAGACCTTCCCGTTCGAGGAGATCCGGCCCGGAGCCTTCGCCCCGGTGCTGGTGCGCAAGGAGCCGGTGGGCGTGTCCGCCGGCATCATCCCCTGGAACGTGCCGCTGTTCATCGTGGCGCTCAAGCTGGGCGCCGCGCTGGCCGCCGGGGCACCGATGATCCTCAAGCCCTCGCCCGAGACACCGCTCGACGGGTTCGTGCTGGGCGAGATCCTCGACGAGATCGGGCTGCCCGCGGGCATGGTGTCGATCCTGCCCGCCGGCCGCGAGGTGGGCGAGTACCTGGTCCGCCACCCCGGGGTGGACAAGGTGGGGTTCACCGGCTCGACCGCCGCCGGTCGCCGGGTGGGGGCCATCTGCGGGGAGATGCTCAAGCGCTGCACGCTGGAGCTGGGCGGGAAGTCGGCCGCCATCATCCTCGAGGACGCCGACCTGGCCTCGTCGGTCCCGATGCTCATGCCCTCGGCGCTGATGAACAACGGCGAGGCCTGCGTCGCCCAGACCCGCATCCTCGCCCCGCGGTCCCGCTACGGCGAGGTGGTCGAGGTCCTGGCCGAGGCCGTGCGGGGCCACAAGGTCGGCGACCCCGCCGACCCGACCGTGGCCGTCGGGCCGTTGGTGGCGGAGCGCCAGCGCGACCGGGTGCTCGGCTACATCGAGAAGGGCAAGGCCGAGGGGGCCACCCTCACCGTGGGCGGCGGCCGCCCCGCGGGGCTGGACAAGGGGTGGTTCGTCGAGCCGACCCTGTTCGTCGACGTCGACAACGCCATGACCATCGCCCAGGAGGAGATCTTCGGGCCGGTGCTGTCGGTGATCGGCTACGACGGTCCCGAGGACGCCGTGCGCATCGCCAATGACAGCGACTACGGCCTGTCCGGGTCGGTGTGGACGGCGGACGTGGAGGCCGGCATCGACGTCGCCCGCCGGGTCCGCACCGGCACCTACGGCATCAACCAGCTCGGCACCCTCGACATGCGGAACCCCTTCGGGGGGTTCAAGGCGTCCGGTGTGGGCCGCGAGCTGGGCCCCGAGGGGCTGTCGGCCTACCTGGAGACGAAGTCGATCCTCCTGCCGGGCGATTACACCGCGCCCGCCTGAACCCCGCACTATGGCGGGATGCGTCCCCGGTTCCTGGCCGCGCTGCTCGCCCTGGTGATCGCCACGACCGTGGTGGCCGCCGCCCCGGCTCCGGCCGGGGCGGGCCAGCCCGAGCCCGGCGACCCGACCACCACCGGGATCGAGCCCGCCCCGGGCGACGACATCATCCCCCTCCCGGACACGGGGACCGAGCCGGAAGAGGCCGGCGACCGCGGCGGGGCACTGCAGGTCGCCGTGTTCGTGGCCATCGTGGCGGGCCTGGCGGCGATCGTCGCCCTGGCCCGGCGGGACGTGCGCCGCAGCCGGGCGCGGGCCCGGCCCGGCCCGCGCTGACCCGCAGTGCCGGCCCGTCAGCCGAGCGGGCCGTACTCCTCGCAGCCGCGGTAGCCGTCCCGGTAGCCGGTGCGCAGGGCGTCCACCCGCTCGAAGATCGTGCCCACCTCGTCGTCGAGCGCGCTGCCGTAGGCGAGGAAGCCCTGGATGGCCTCGTCGAGGTCGCCCGCCGACGTCGTGAGGTTCGACTCGGGGGTGGTGGTGTTGCCCGGGCTGAGCGAGATGCTCCACACCCCCATCAGGCAGTCGGCCTGCAGGCCGGCCCGGGCCTCGTCGGCCACGCCCAGCTGCAGCTGGGCCGCCTGGGCCCACAGCCGGCCCACCTCGGCGCCGACGGCGAAGTCGCCGATCCGGTTGAGGTCCGGGACCAGGCCGGAGCCGTCGAGGACCACCACGTTCTCGTCCTCGCAGAAGACGGCAGCCCCCTCGAGGTCGGGTCCCTCGAACTCCTCGCCCCCGCAGACGATCGACTCGCTGGCCGGGTCGACGAGGACGAGGTCGTCGACCGGGGCCCACGACTGGCCCAGATCCTCGAACAGCACCGTGTAGAACTCGTTGAGGTCGGTCACGAGCAGTGACAGGAGGCCCGGGTCGTCGGGGCCGCGGTCCTCCAGGTGGAGGTTGCCCTCGCTCTGGAACTCCTCCTCGGTCTGGAAGGGGACCTCGACCGTGTCGCGGTCCTCGAGCTCGTCGGCGTAGGGGGCGCAGGCGCCGGCACCGTTCTCGTAGCCGTCCTGGAACGCCGTCACCCGGTCGAAGCCGCTGCCATGGGCCATGGCCTCGTCGGGGTCGGTGCCGGGGATGTCGCGGATGGCGGTCATGCCCGCCACCGTCTGGTCGAGGTCGACGTCGGATGGCGCGAACCCGCCGGCGTCGCCGGCGGTCACGCGCCCGGTCCACGCCCCGGCGAAGCAGTCGGCCTGCAGCTCCAGGTCGACCGTGCGGTCGAAGGCCTCGGCCCGCGCCTGGATGGCGTGGCCGAACTCGTGGGCGATGACGATGGCCACCGTGAACCCGCCGAAGGTCTCGTTGACCTCGGGCAGGAACGAGGCGGCGTCCCAGGCGATGATGTCGTCGCTCGGGCAGTAGAAGGCGTTGTCGGCGATCAGCTCGTAGTCGGGCGGGGGCTCGCCGCACGGCGGGGGCTCGGTGTCGGG
>DASSUD010000083.1:0-15070 GCA_035707385.1 Acidimicrobiales bacterium | reverse complement strand
AGCCCGTCCGCAGCACCTGACGCCACCACACGCCACGGCACTACCTTCGGTTTCGGGCCGGCGGGTATTAGGGAGCCGTCGACCGGCAGCGATAGAAGTCGATACCGACGTGCTGTCGAACCAAAAGGGCGTCCACCTCTTCGTCAGAGGGTCGGTTGTGAGAAGCCCCGTGTCCTGGATCGACTCGGTTCCTCACGGGGAGCGGAGTCCCCGCTCCTTCATTCGCATCAGGGCGATTGCCCGGGGTTGTGACGGTGCGACCACCGCTCGACCGAGCCGCGACTAGGTGTTCGGCGGTGACTCAATTTGCGTGCGACCGCGTCTGGTGGTTGTGGATATGATCTGCCAGACGGCTTGCCCACCCTCAGCGGTCGGGGCAAGGGGTGGCGATGGAGTTCCGGATCCTTGGCTCGTTCGAGGTCGTGGGGACGTCGGGCGCCGTCGACTTGCGCGGGTCCAAGCGACGGGGGCTGTTGGCGTGCCTGGTGATCCATGCCGGCCAGCCGATGAGCACGGACCGGCTGGTGGAGGAGCTGTGGGCTGACGGCGGCTCCGAGGGCGCGGCACGGACGGTGCAGACCTACGTCTCGCAGCTGCGCAAGCTGCTGGAGGGAGAAGCGGCGAGCCTGGCGACCGGGCCCGCAGGTTACGTGCTCCAGGTCGCCTCCGCAGATGTGGACGCGCACCGCTTCGAACAGACAGTGACAGCGGCGGGGGCCGAGGCCGACCCGACGCGCCGGCTTGCCATGCTCGACGGGGCGCTCGGGTTGTGGCGAGGCTCACCTCTGGGAGAGTTCGCGGGGGCGGGGTGGGCGGACCGCATGGCCAGACGGCTCGAGGTTGTGCACCTCCAGGCGCTGCAGCGCCGCTACGACACGCTGTTGGAGTTGGGCCGTCCAGCCGAGGCGGCCGAAGAGCTTGATGCCACAGTGCGCGCCCATCCCCTCGACGAGCGTTTCTGGGCGCAGCTCATGGTGGCCTTGTACCAGAGCGGCAGGCAGGCCGAAGCGCTCGCGGCATATCAGCAGGCGCGCGGCCACCTCGTGGACGATCTCGGCATCGAACCAGGCCCTGAGCTCGTCGCTCTCGAATACCGGATCCTGAACCACGACCCGGCACTCGTCGCGCCGGTGCCCCGTCACCTGCCCGTCGATGAGGCCCGCGTGTCGACCATGTGGCCGAGCGGGCTCGTGACGTTCGTACTCACCGACATAGAGGGCTCGACCCGGCTGATACGGCGCCTCGAGAGTCGCTACGACGACGTCATCGAGCGCCACGACACGCTGCTCCGCCGTGTCTGGGAGGAACATGGCGGAGCCCATGTGAGCGCCCGGGGCGACTCGTGCCTTGCGGCCTTCGGCGACGCGCGCTCAGCCCTGGAGGCCTGTGCCGACGCCCAGCGAAGGCTGGCCGCCGAGCCGTGGCCACCTGACGGTCGCCCGCGCGTGCGCATGGGCGTGCACACCGGGTTGGCGTCGCCCCGGAACGGTGACTACGTCGCACTCGCGGTGCACCAGGCGGCCCGCGTCACGGCCGCGGCGCACGGCGGCCAGATCCTGGCATCGGAGGCAGCGGTCACGGATACCTGCGCGCATGCCGGCCTGGCGCTCCGGCACGTCGGTCGGTACCGACTGCGCGACTTCGACGAGCCGGTCCAGCTCTTCCAGCTGGCAGGACCGGGCCTCGACGCCGACTTCCCCGCGGTTCGGGCGATGCCGGTCGACGGTCACAACCTCACCAGGCCCCCGACGAGCTTCGTCGGTCGCGAGGCCGACGTCGCCGAGATACTGACGCTGATCGGCGCCGGCAAGCTGCTCACGCTGACCGGGCCGGGTGGCGTGGGCAAGACCCGCTTGGCGGTCACCGCGGGAATGGCGGCGGCATCGAGCTGGAACGACGGCGTCTGGCTGGTGGACCTCTGGCCGGTGCAGGACGCACAGCTGATAGGCACCGCGCTGGCGAGAGCGCTCGGCGTGCCCGCCGGAGCCGGAGTGGACGACTGGGACGCCGCCCTGGCTCATCTTCGCGGGCGGCGTACCGTCCTGGTGTTCGACAACTGCGAGCACCTTGCGGCTGATGTCGCCCGCCTGGTCACCGACCTGCTCGCGGCCTGCCATGACGTCGGCGTGGTGGCGACGAGCCGTGAGCCTCTCGGCACCGCACTCGAGGTCGTGTGGCGAGTGGCGCCGTTGGCGCTGCCCGGCTCGGGGGTATCGGTCACCGAGGCGGAGTCGGTGCCGTCCGTCCGGCTGTTCGTCGAGCGGGTCCGTTCGACTCTGCCGGGCTTCGCGCTCGATGACGGCAATGTGCAGACGGTCGTCGAGCTCTGCAGGCGACTCGACGGCCTTCCCCTGGCGTTGGAGCTTGCCGCCGCGCAGACCTCGGTGTTGAGTGCCACCGATCTCCTGCAGGGACTCGACGACCGCTTTCGCATCCTGCGCAGCCGCAAGCGGGGCGTTCCCGACCGGCAGCGCACCATGGATGCCGTGATGGAGTGGAGCTACCGGCTGCTCAGTGCGGACGAACAGGCGGTGCTGCGACGCGTGAGCGTGTTCCGCAACGGGTTTACGCTCGATGCTGCGATCGAGAGCGGGCGCGACCTGGAAGGCTGCGACGTGCTCGACGCCGTTTGGTCGCTCGCCGACAAGTCACTCGTCGTGGTGGACCTCACGGCGAACGAAACCCGCTACCGCTTGCTCGAAACGGTCAGGGACTATGCCCGTCGCCTGCTCGACGACGAGGGCGCGACTGTAGCTACGGCCATGCGGCTGGCCGCGTGGTGGCTCGATCGGATCGGACCGTGGTGTCGCATGGACCGAGTGCGCTGCGGTGAGATCGAGGTGGAGCTCGACAACCTGCGCGCCCTCGTGCCTCTGGTTGCGAAGGAGGACGAGGAACGGGCCCATAACCTTGCCTTAAGCATCGGGCAGTACTACTTCACCGTGCTGTTCTCACGGGAGGGCGTCGGCGAGCTGTCACGCTATGCGGCGGCCCTGGCCACGCCCTCACCCGCCCGGGTCTCGTTGCTCGCCACGCTCGCACTCCTGCATCTCCAGCATGGTGACGTCGACGCCGCTCGCCACGTCCTCGAGCAGGCGGAGCAGGTACGGCGGGTCGTCGGTGCTGCGCCGATCTGGGACGAGGTCGCCGTGGCGCGAGCGACAGGAGAAGTGGCGCTTCGGTCGGGCGACCACGCGGGGGCTGCCGAGCTCGCACGTCAGGCCCTCGACCGCGACCTGACGCCGCGCGCGCGGGCCCGCATGCTGAACCTTCTGGCCATCGCCTCCTACTTCCTAGGTGACGTCAGGCGTGCCGCGGCGGCCTTCAACGAAGAGCGCGAGGTGGCGCGTGGGCTCGGCGACGAGCACTTGATGGTCGTCGCCGAAGGCAACGTGGCAGAGCTGGCCCTGCGCCAGGGCGACACAGGGTCTGCCGCGCGCCACCAGGCGGCATGCCTCGATCTCGCCCTTGCCTTGGGAAGTCCCGTGTTGGTCGCCCAGTCCCTCATCGTCGCGGCCCGCCTGACGGCGAAGACCGAGCCTGCTCGGGCCGGTCAACTGCACGCCAAGGCCGAGGAGGTTCTGGTCGAGAACGATTACAAGCTCTACGACGACGACCTGCGCGCCAGCCAGTCGATGCTCGACCATGTGCGGCAGCGCCTCGGCGATGTCGAGTTCGATACCGCGCGCGAGCGAGGCCGCTCGCTGACATGGCTCGCCGCCGTGTCGCTGGCCCAGGACGCGCTCGCGCAGCTATCGACATGAGGGCGACAACCCCGGGAGGACTGCATGTCGGATCCAGATGGAACCTCGAATCAGCCAATCGCCGGTCGATGGTCCGAGCGCGTTGCGTACTCGGAGAGCGGCGGGTTCGCTTACCGACGTGGCGAGCTGTTCGTCCCCCTCGGGCGTGCCCGCGAAGCGCAGGCGCTGCTCAGCCCCGAGGCGCGACCGTCGCAGCGCCAGACCCCCGGACGCGAGGACCTGGAAGGTATCGGACTGTCCCACTTCAGCGACGTGGTCGAGGAATTGCGCGCGATCGACCACCTCCGCGCCGCGGGCATCCCGACTCACCCGAACCACGTGCTGTTCTCGCACTGCCTGTGCTGCTGCGGGCCGCACCCGGCGCTCTTCTGGGGCAATCCGTTCACGGGCAATCCGTTCACGGGGAATCCGTTCACGGGGAATCCGTTCACAGGCAATCCGTTCACGGGCAATCCGTTTGGGGCCAAGGACTATCAGCCGAATCCGCTCGCCCTTCCACGCACGAGTCCGGAGGCCATCGAGTTCCGGGCAACCGGTTGGCGACCCCACAGCGCTCGTCCGGCGATGGCTCCCGTTCTGCCGGAGCCTCCCGATGATCCCGATGGGCCAACACCTTCTGTCGTTGTCATCGATACGGGCCTGGCGCAGGCAGACCTCCTACCCCGGGCCCTGTACGATGTCACCGCCGTCGACGTGCAACTCGCCATTCGTCAGCAGGTCTCCGACGAGAAGCCCGACGCAGACGGCGATAAGCGTATCGATCCGATGGCCGGCCACGGCACGTTCATCGCGGGCATCATCAAGAGGATCGCCCCGTCGTGCGGGCTGCTTGTGCAAGGGCCCTTGTCGGGTTACGGCGACGTGAGCGAGCACGACATCGGCACTGTTCTCGACGCCCTTCTCCCACATCCGCCGGCCCTGCTGAACCTGTCCTTCGGCGGCTATGCCGCGGTCGACATGGTGCGCCTCGGCGGGGCGGTACGCAGACTCCAGGACGCCGGCACGGTCGTCGTCGCGTCGGCGGGGAACGACTCCACGTGCCGGCCCTTGTATCCGGCGGCCTTCCCGGGGGTCGTGTCGGTGGGTGCACTCGGACCGTACGGGCCCGCGCACTTCACGAACTACGGCCCATGGGTTCGCGCCTGCGCGCCCGGTGTCGACGTGATCAGCACCTTCTTCACCGAGTGGGAATCGCCGATCCTCGATAGCGAGAGATACGCCGAATGGGTGTGCTGGAGCGGCACATCCTTTGCCGCTCCAGCCGTG
This sequence comes from Acidimicrobiales bacterium, assembly GCA_035707385.1. Classification (GTDB taxonomy): domain Bacteria; phylum Actinomycetota; class Acidimicrobiia; order Acidimicrobiales; family VFJN01; genus ZC4RG19. The sequence goes on along the minus strand of DASSUD010000083.1, from coordinate 10,040 downwards.
GTCGGAGCACTGGCCAGGGCGATGCGCGCGGGGCTCTCCAACGAACAGGCGGTCGCACGGCTCATCGATGATCCCGGCCTCTTCCGGATCCCCGGCCTCGGCACGGTCGTCAATCAGACGCCCTGGTGGCAAAGCACAGGCGGCGACGTCTAGCGCCAGCGCGCCAGAGCACGCGAAGAGCTCGTGATCGCCCCGGGCCATCTCGGGCGTACGCATCGAGTAGCGATGAGTCGGACGGTGTCCTCCCGTAGTACTGACGACACGAGGAGGACACCGATGGGCAAGCTGATCAACCACACCTCGCTGACCGTCGACGGGCTGAGCGACGTCGGCTCGTGGTACGTGGCCGAGGGCGAGCACGACAGAGCAGGCGTCGCCGAGTTGGCGGCGGCAGCCGCCTTCCTCACCGGGCGCACGTCGTACGAGGGCTTCGCCGGCTACTGGCCGCACCAGACCGGGCCGTGGGCCGAGGTGCTCAACCCGATGCCGAAGTACGTGGCCTCCCGGACCCTCCGGGGGCCGCTGGAGTGGAACGCCACCCTCGTCGAGGGCGACGCGGTCGAGGGCGTGGCGCGGCTGAAGGCCGAGCTGGACGGCGACCTGTTCATGTCCGGGTGCGGCGAGCTGGCCCGCACCCTGATCGAGCACGGCCTGGTGGACGAGCTGGCGTTCTGGGTCCACCCGTCGATCGGCGGCGCGGGCGGCCGCCCCTACGACGGGGCGGCCTTCGGCCTGCGGCTGCTGGAGGCGACCCCGTTCGACTCGGGCGTCACCCTGCTGCGGTACGAGCCGGCCCCCGGCTGATAAGGGCTATCGCTCCGGCTGGGGCTGGTCGGCGGCGGGCTGCGTCACCCAGAACACGGCGCCGGCCGGGTCGGTCAGCCCGGCCATGCGACCGTAGGGGGTGTCGAAGGCCGGGGCCGCGACGGTGCCGCCCCCGCCCTCGGTGGCGGCCACGGACGCGTCGGCGTCGTCCACCGCGAAGTACACGACCCAGTGGGGCGGGGCGCCCGGCGCGCCCATCATGCCGCCCATGCCGCCGAGCGGCGCCTCGTCGCCCGGCAGGTGGAAGGTGGCGTAGTCGTCGCCGGCGCCCTCGAGTGGCTGGAAGGTGAAGCCGAACACGGCCTCGTAGAAGGCGCGTGCGGCGTCGGGGTCGGGGGACCGCAGGTCCTCCCACGCCAGGCCGCCGGGTTCGTTGGCGATGCCGGCGCCGATGTGGGTCCCGGCCTGCCACACGCCGAAGGCGGCCCCGGTGGGGTCGGCGGCGATGAACATCCGGCCCAGCGGGCCGACGTCCCCGGGGGCCACGATGACGGTGCCCCCGTTGCCGGTGACCGCCGCGGCCGCCTTGTCGGCGTCGTCGCTGGCGAAGTACAGGGTCCAGGCCGCGGGGGCGCCGGCCTGGGCGGGGCCCACCCCGGCGGCCGCCGCCTCCCCCACGGTGGCGATGGCGTAGCCGCCGTAGTCGGCCTCGGTGTCCTGGAAGTCCCAGCCGATGACGTCGGAGTAGAAGGCCTTGGCGGCGGCCGTGTCGGGGGCGGTGAGATCCGCCCAGCACGGCACGCCGGCGGGCCAGCGGGTGGTGCGGATGGTCATGCCCCCATCACACTCCCGGTGGCGGGGGACTGTCGAGCGGTGACGTGACAACTGCCACCCCCGGATGACCGTGGGAAGGGCCGAAGGTGCCGTACACTGTCGCCAAGCTCACCGGGTGGACGATCCCCCCTCGTCACTCGGTGGGTCAGGAATTGAGGTCTGCGGATCGAGTACGAGTACTCCCCCCTCCACTCGTCGCTCTCTGCAGGAAAAGACGGTGCCGCTCGCAACCCCCCTGCGGGCGGCACTGTCGCGTCCTCAGCCCGTCAGTCGCCCGGGCTTTGCTGTGGGGGGTGCTTCCGGTGCGGTCACCGAAATCGGTACTCTACGTGCATGAGCGACTACGCAGGCGGGCGTCCCCTCAGGCGCATGCGTCGCCTGACACGGGACGGCCAGTGCACGATCTGCCTCACGCCCCTCGACGAGGGCACCGTCGCCATGTGGGACGGCGCGGCCGGCACGATGACCTGCCGGTCGTGCTGGGAGCGCCCCACGGTCGACGGGGCCGCGGCTGGCGTGGCCGGGCGGTCGGCCCACGACGAGGGGGCGCGCCGCCTGGCCGCGGCCGCGGGGCCGGAGCGCCCGGTGTGGCGGCGCCCGTGGTCGCGCCGGTCACCGCAGGCGGACAGGGCGGTCCGGTGGTCGAGGGGCGCGGCGGGGGAGCGGCGCCTCGGTGAGCTGCTCGACCGGCTGGCGGCCGGCGGCCGGATCTCGGTGCTGCACGATCGTGGCCTGCCCGGCTCGTCGGCCAACATCGACCACCTGGTGGTGGCGGCGAGCGGCGTGTGGGTCGTCGACGCCAAGAACTACACGGGGCGGGTGGAGGTGGTCGACCGGGGCGGGGGACGGCGCACGGGCGCCCGGCTGGTCGTCGGCGGGCGCGACCGCACCAGCCTGGTCGCCGGTGCCCGGCGCCAGTGCAACGCGGTGGCCCGGGTGCTGCCACCGCTGTACCCGGACGTCGTGGTGTACGGCGCGCTCTGCTTCGTCGGCGCCAGGCGCCGGCGGGCCCGCCCCGGCGGGGTCATCGACGACATGCTGATCACCTGGGAGGGTGACCTCGCCCGGTGGCTGCGGGACCCGGGCCCGCTCGACCAGCCGTTCCGCAGCGCCATCCAGCGCCACCTCGCCGCCAGGTTCCGTCCGGCCGCCCGGACACGGGTCACGCGGTGAGGGCGTCGAGGGCGGTCGTGAAGATCAGCCCGCGGTCACGGGGTCACGCCCCGCAGCCCGCGCCAGGCCAGGTCCGCCAGCTGCTGGGCCAGCGTGGCGGGGTCGGCGTCGCTGTTGGAGTTGAGCCAGTGGATGCTGGCGCCCTCGATCATCCCGACGATGCCGTGGCCGAGGACCTGGCGCTGGCTCGGGCTCAGGCCCGCGATCTCGATGAGGGTGGCGACGTGCCCCGCGATGGTGCGCTCGACCTGGCCGACCAGCTCGGCGAACTCGGCGTCCCGGGCCAGCCCACCGCCGTAGAACAGCTTGAAGGCGTCGCGGTGGCGGCTCACGTAGCTGAAGTAACTGGCGAAGCCGAGCTCCACCATCTCGCGGGGACCGTTCGCCGCCGCCACCGCCTTGGTGATGTTGTCCTGCAGGTCGCGCCCGACGTCGCCCAGCAGCTCGGTGAACAGCTCGCGCTTGGAGGTGAAGTGCTGGTACAGCACGGGCTTGGTCACCCCTGCGGCCACGGCGATGTCGTTCATCGACGCGTCGTGGTAGCCCTTCTCGGCGAAGACCCGCAGCGCGACCTCGAGGAGCTGGCGGCGCCGGCGGGCTGCGGGCAGGCGAGTGGGAACGCGAGGCTCGTTCTTGGTGGCGGACACGGGATCCCCTCTACCTGGTGCCGTCGCGGGACGAGCTCCAGCATGTGACGCGGTTCATACGAGTTACCTCACGGTAACACCCGGGCACCCTCTTGCGATGTCACCAGGCGGAGCGAGCACGGACCGCTCAGCCACCGACCCCCCGCTCGCGGTCCTCACGGTCGGCCGCCTTGACGGCGTACCCGGCGACGATGGCCGGTGCGAGCAGGGCCGAGCCTACCCCCAGGCACACCACCACGGTGGTGACCACCGCCGGTGTGAACCCCACGACGAAGCCGGCCAGGAACAGGCCCACGGCCGTCCCGAACAGGGCGTAGCCGGCGTTCTGCCCGAGGCGGGCGGCCCGCGCCACCTGGCGGCGGCGGGCCAGCACCGGGTCGGCCGGGGGCCGGTCGTCCGGGGTGGGCCGGGGCGTCACGGCCGCAGTGTGCCCCGCGGCCCGCGGGACACACCACTGCGGTCGTCGCGCCGGCCGGCACGCGGCCCGGCCGGCCGGTCCGTCAGCCCAGGCACTCCGCCATGGCGTCGCTCATGCCGTCCAGCTGATCGGGCGTGATCGAGCTCATGTCGCCCGACTCGCCGATCTCGGCCAGCTCCTCCATCGAGAGCTCGTCGAAGATCTTCTCGGTGATGCAGGTGGCCTGCTCCTCCGTGTAGGCGCCCGAGGCCACGAGCTGCTCGACCACCAGGTCGGTGATCATGTCGGGGGGGATCTCGGAGGGGTCCATCTCGGACAGGTCGCCCAGGTCGTCGGGCACCTCGCCCGGATCGCCCGAATCGCCGGAGTCGCTTGAGTCCCCCGAGTCGCCCGAGCCCGGGTCCTCACCGGTCGTGCCGTCGTCGGGCAGGTCGAGGTCGGACAGCTCGTCGGTCGCCGTGTCGTCGTCGTCGCCCCCGGTGAGGAGGACGGCGGCCACGACCACGGCCACCAGCGCCAGCAGGCCGAGGCCGACCAGCAGTGCGGTCTTCGGGCCCTTCCTGGCCGGGGTGGCGGGCGGCATGCCGCCGCTGCCGTACGAGCCGTACGCCCCCGGGGGGCCCGGGGGCATGGTGCCGTAGGCGCCGAAGGCGCCGGGCGCCTGCTGGGTGGCCGGCCCGCCCGGCCCGCCCGGCCCGGGCGGGGGCGAGGCGGGGTAGGCCTGGGTGGCGTCGATGACCTCGGTGGGGTCGGCGCCCGGCCCGCCGGCCGGCATGGGGTCGGTGGCGGTGACGCCGCGGTCGGACACGTCGTCGGTCCAGCGGCTGCCGTCCCAGTAGCGGTACTCGTGGCGCGCCGTGGGGTCGCGGTGCCACCCGGATGCGGGTGTGTTCATGGGGTCGGTCCCTTGCGATCTGCCGCCCTCCCCGCCGGAGGGCACTTTGGTGCGGACCGCAGGCTAGGTCAAGGGGCGGGGATAGCGTGCGCGGGTGATCCGCACCGAGGCCAGAGGCCACGTCGTCGTGCTCACCCTCGACCGGCCCGAGCGCCGCAACGCCGTCGACCTGCCCGCGCTCGACGCGCTGGCGGCCGAGCTGGCCGCGTGCGACGACGGGGTCCGGGCCGTGGTGCTGACCGGGGCGGGCGGCAACTTCAGCGCCGGCGCCGACCTGAGCGGGGTGGAGGACGCCGCCTTCGCCGCCCGCCTCCGGGTGGTGCTCGACGCCCTGCGGCTGGCCCCGTTCGTCACCATCGCTGCCGCCGACGGGGCGGCGCTCGGCGCCGGGACCCAGCTGGCGGTGGCCTGCGACCTGCGGATCGCCACGCCGCAGGCGAGCTTCGGCATTCCCGCCGGGCGGCTGGGCCTGGCGGTCGACGGCTGGACGGTCGAGCGGCTGTCGCTGATCGCCGGCGCCGGCCTGGCCCGGGCCATGCTGCTGGCCGCGGAGGTGGTAAAGGGCGACGAGGCCCACCGCCTGGGGTTCGTGCAGCGGTTGGGCGGCCAGGACGACGCTCTGGCCTGGGCGGACGAGGTGGCGGCGCTGGCGCCGCTGACGCTGCGGGCCCACAAGGCGGCGCTGGAGGGCCGGCCGGACGCGCCGGCGGCGTTCGCGCGGGCGTGGGAGAGCGACGACTTCCGTGAGGGCCTGGCGGCCTTCCACGACCGCCGCCGGCCCCTGTTCCACGGCCGCTAGTGGGCCACCCCCGCTCGTGGGGTGGCGGGGTCAGAAGTTGGCCGGTAGGAGGCGGGAGAACTCCTCGAAGAAGAAGAACAGCAGCACCAGGAACAGCGGCAGGCTCAGGGCGTAGGCGGGCCACTTCTGCCACAGGCGGCCGAGCAGCCAGGCCGCCACCCAGATCAGCGCGCACGCGACGGCGAGCAGGACGGCGGGCCACGCCGAGGCGCGCTCACCGCCCAGGCCGGCGTCGAGCGTGTCGGTCGACGCCCCGCCGGCTCCGCCGGGGGCGGGTTCGACGGCCGGGTCGGGGCTCGTGGCCGGGGGCGTCTCGGGGCCGGCGGCCGCGACCGGGCCCTGGAGGGCGGCCACGATCACGATGCGCTGCTGGGCCGAGTACTTGGGGTGGCAGGCGGTCAGCGTGAGCCGGTCGTCGCCGAAGTCGTCGAGGACCTCGACCTGGTCCGGCTCCACGATGAGCTGCTCTCGGACCAGGTACCGGAAGCTGCCCTGCACGGTGTCGACCAGGATCTCGTCGCCCGCCTCCAGCTCGTCCAGGCGGTTGAACGGGGCGCCGTAGGTGGTCCGGTGGCCGGCGATGGCGGCGTTGCCGGGCTGGCCGGGCAGGGGGGAGCCGGGGTAGTGCCCCGGCCCCTTCTTGAGGTCGGCGACCTGCACGCCCTCCACGACGATCTTGTCCACGCCGATGGCGGGGATCTGCAGGCGGGCGAGGGCCTCGCCGCCGACGGGCGGGGGCGGCGCGGGGGCGGCCTCGCCGGTGGGGGGCGTGGCGCCCGGGTCGGCGCCGGTGGTCGTGGTCGTGGTGCCCGTCTCGTCGCCCGCGCCCCCGACGAGCTCCTCGAAGTCGTCCTCCAGGCCCCGCTGGGCCTGCGCCTCGCGGATGCCGGTGCCCCACAGCTGGTAGGCGACGAACAGCAGGATGAGGGTGCCCGCGGTGATGCACACCCGACCGACCACACCGAGGACCTTGGCCAACCTCACCGGGGGGAGAGTACCGAGGGTGGCGGTGGGTCCCGAACGTCGGCACCCGCTCGGGCCGCGGGGCCGTCTTGGTGCCCTTCGCCCCCGGTCAGTAGCCTCGCGTCGTTCCATGGAGCCGGTCGTCCACCTCCGCGCCACCGTCGCGCTGCTCGGGCGATTCCCCGCACTCGCCGGCATCGACCTGGACGTTGTGCGCGGCGAGATCGTCCTCCTCCGCGGCCCGAACGGGGCAGGCAAGACCACGCTCCTGCGCGTCCTGGCGGGGCTGGTCCCGCCGGTGCGGGGCGAGGCGGTCGTGCTCGGCCACCGGCTGCCGGGCGAGGCCCGGGCGGTGCGGCGCCGGGTGGGCCTGTTGGGCCACGGCAGCGCCCTGTTCGAGGACCTGACCGCGGCCGGCAACGTCGCCTTCTGGGGCCGGGCCTGCCGGGCGGGCGCCGGGGACATCGAGGCCGCGCTCGCCCTGGTGGGGCTGGCCGACCGGCTGCGGGACGTCCCGGTGGCCCGGCTGTCGACCGGCCAGCGGCGCCGGGCCTCGCTGGCCTGCCTGCTGGCCCGGCGCCCGGAGCTGTGGCTGCTCGACGAGCCGCACGCCGGCCTGGACAACGACGCCCGCGACCTGCTCGACGGCCTGCTCCGCCAGGCGGTGGGCCAGGGGGCGACGGTGGTGCTGTCGTCCCACGAGCTGGACCGGGCCGAGGCGCTGGCCGACCGGGTCGTGTCCCTGGTGGCCGGCACCACCACCGTTCCGGCGCCCGCCATCAGCAATGTGAGCGATGAGGGACGCCGGAACGAACCCGGGGAGGTGACGCATGTGGCGTGACGCCGCCCTCGTGGCCGGGCGGGACCTGCGGGTCGAGGCCCGCAGCCGGGTGACCCTGCACCAGGTGGCCCCCTTCGCCCTGCTGGTCCTCGTGCTGTTCGCCTTCGCGCTCGATCCCGCCCGCCAGACGCTGGAACGGGCCACCCCCGGCCTGTACTGGGTGACCGTGCTGTTCTCCGCCCTGCTGGCCGTGGCCCGCAGCGCGGCGCTGGACGAGAGCGGCGGCGTCCGGGACGCCCTGCGCCTCTCCGCCCTGGAGCCCCCCGGCGTGTTCGCCGGCAAGGCGCTGGCCGTTGCGGTCGAGCTGCTGGCCCTGGAGGCCCTGCTCGGCCTCGGGGTCGTGATCCTGTACGGCGCCGAGCCGGCGGGGGCCGGCCTGCTGCTGGCGACCTGCCTGGCGGCCACCGTGGCCGTCGCCTCGACCGGTACGCTGTACGGCGCCCTGGTCAGCGGCCTGCGGGTCCGCGAGACGCTGCTCCCCCTGCTGCTCCTCCCCGTGCTGGCACCGGTCCTCATCGGCGCCACCCGGGCCTTCGAGGCGGCGCTCGGCGGCGTACCCGCCGACGGCTGGCCGTGGTGCGGCCTCCTCGCCGTCTTCGCCATCCTCTACTCGGTCGCCGGGGCAGCCGCCTACGGCACGCTCCTGGAGGGCTCGTGACCGCCACAACCCAGCCCGGCACCGTGGCCGGGACCGACCAGCCGCCCCGCCCCGGCGCCGCGGCCGCCACGACCGGCTCCCGGGCCTCGCGGATCATCGGCCTGCTGGCCCTGGCCGCCACCGGCCTGCTGGTGCTCTACGGCCTCGTCATCTCGCCCGCCGACGTCGAGATGGACGACGCCGTGCGCCTCATGTACGTGCACGTGCCCTCGGCCACCTACCTCTACGTCGGGTGCTTCATCACCACCGTGGCCTCGGGCCTGTGGCTGTGGAAGCGCACGGCCGGCTGGGACGCCCTGGCCGAGGCCGGGGCCGAGGTCGCGCTGGTGTTCTCGGTCGTCACGCTCGGCACCGGGTCGCTGTGGGGCCGGCCGACCTGGGGCACCTATTGGACCTGGGACGCCCGCCTCACCTCCACCGCCGTGCTGACCGCCCTGCTGGTCGGGTACCTGGCTCTGAGGCGGCTCGACCTCGACCCCGACTCCCGCTCGGCCCGGGCCGCCGTCCTCGGCCTGCTGCTGGTGCCCAACGTCGTCATCGTCAACCGGTCGGTCGAGTGGTGGCGCTCGCTCCACCAGGGTTCGACGCTCACCCGCATCGACCCCACCATCGAGGGCGACATGCTGGTGGCGCTGATGGTCGGCTTCGCCGCCCTCGGCCTGATCTTCGCCTGGCTGATGATCCACCGCTTCCGGGTGGCGTGGCTGTCCCAGCAGGTCGACCGGCTCGACCTGGACGAGGCCCTGGCCGCCCGCCGGGCCGAGGCGGAGGAGTCCCGATGATCGCCATGACGCATGCGGGCTACGTGGCCGCCGCCTGGATCGGCACCTTCGGCCTGATCGGCGGGTACGCCCTGGCGGTGGTGCGCCGGGGCCGCAAGCTGTCCCGCCAGGTCCCCGCCGGGGAGCGCCGGTGGAGCTGACCCCCCGGGCCCTCGACGACCCCGATGCCGTCGACGCCACCGACGACGGCTCCGCCGCCGGTGAGGCCGCGGCCCCGCCCCGGTCGCGCCGCCGGTCCCGGCGGCGCTGGCTGCCCCTGGCCGTGTTCGCGGCGGTGGTGCTCGGGATCGGCGTGCTCGCCTACAAGGGGCTGTCCGACGCCTCGCTCTACTTCCGCAACGCCGACGAGGCGGTGGCCCAGCGCGACAGCCTCGGCACCAAGCGGTTCCGCCTCCAGGGCACGGTGACCGGCGAGCCGGTCGAGTCCGGGGGGACGCTCCGCTTCACCGTCGTGTTCAACGACGTGGGTGTGGACGTCGAGCACCAGGGCAGCCCGCCCGACCTGTTCCGGCCCGGCATCCCGGTGGTGATCGAGGGCCACTGGCAGGAGGGCGACGACGTGTTCGCCGGCGACCGCATCCTCGTCAAGCACGACGAGAGCTACGAGTCGAAGGACGACTACGAGACCCGCACCTCGCAGGCCGAGCAGGGCGGGGGATGAACAACACCCTGGGCACGGCGGGGGTGGTGCTCGGCCTGGCCGCGTCCGTCGGCGGGGTCGTCACCCTGGCCGTGGCGCTGGCCCGGCGCCGCCTGCACCTGATCGTCGTCGGCCGGTCCTATGTGCTGCTGTGCCTGCTGGGCGCGGTGGTGGCCGTCGCCGCGATGGAGCGGGCGCTCGTCACCCGCGACTTCACCGTCCAGTACGTGGCCGACAACGGCAGCAGCCGGACCCCGGCGCTCTACAACGTGGCCACGCTGTGGGGCGCGCTGGAGGGCTCGATCCTGCTGTGGACGCTGGTGCTGTGCGGCTACATGGCGCTGGTGGTGCACAAGTTCCGGCGCCGGCTCGACGACCCGCTGGTGGGGTGGGCCCTGCTGACCCTGCTGGTGGTGAGCGGGTTCTTCTTCGCCCTGCTGCTGTTCCCGGCCAACCCGTTCACGACCTTCGACCCGCCTGCCGGGTTCGACGGTCCCGGCCCCAACCCGCTGCTGCAGAACCACCCGCTGATGGCGATCCACCCGCCGATGCTCTACCTGGGCTACGTGGGCTTCACCGTGCCGTTCGCCTTCGCGGTGGCGGCGCTGGTGACCGGCCGGGTGGG
>DASSUD010000082.1:0-31696 GCA_035707385.1 Acidimicrobiales bacterium | reverse complement strand
GTGGTCCGAGTGGAACGGGCGCTACCGCGACACCGTGCGCGACGTGTGGCGGGGCCAGCCGGCCATCGTCGGCGAGCTGGCGTCCCGGCTCACTGGCAGCTCCGACCTGTACCAGTCCGACTCTCGGCGGCCCGGCGCCAGCGTCAACTTCGTCACCGCCCACGACGGGTTCACGCTCACCGACCTGGTCTCCTACGAGCAGAAGCGCAACGAGGCCAACGGCGAGGGCAACCGGGACGGCGAGAGCTACAACCGGTCCTGGAACTGCGGGGTCGAGGGCCCCACCGACGACCCGACCGTCCTGGCCCTGCGCGCCCGCCAGCGGCGCAACCTGCTGGCCACCCTGCTGCTGTCGCAGGGCGTGCCCATGCTGCTGTCCGGCGACGAGGTGGGGCGCAGCCAGGGCGGCAACAACAACGCCTACTGCCAGGACAACGAGATCTCGTGGTTCGACTGGGCCGACACCGACGACGAGGTGCTGGCCTTCACCACCCGGTTGGTGAAGCTGCGCAAGGACCACCCGGTGTTCCGCCGGCGCCGGTGGTTCCAGGGCCGGCCCCTGCGGGGCACCGCCGACATCCTGTGGCTCAGGCCCGACGGCACCGAGATGACCGAGGCCGACTGGACCGAGCACCACGAGACGTGTGTCGGCATGTTCCTCAACGGCGCCGCCATCGCCGCCCCCGGGCCCCGGGGCGAGCGCGTCGTGGACGACTCCTTCCTGGTGCTGTTCAACGCCTCGGCCGAGCCCCGGAAGTGGACGATCTCGGGGCCCTGGGGCGAGGAGTGGGTCCGGGTCCTCGACACCTCCTGCGACAGGGGCGAGCCCGAGGACACCGAGCCGGTGCAGGGCGACCTGGTCGTGACCGACCGCTCGCTCGTCCTGCTCCGCCAGGTGGCCGAGGAATCTGTCTAGGTTGCCTGGACGTCTCCGGGAACCGCCCCGGCCCGATGCCGCACGTCCCCTGCCGGTGATCGACGGGCTCGATCCGTTCACGTCCACCGCATGACCACCCCGCTCGCCACCTACCGGCTCCAGCTGCACCCCGGGTTCGACTTCGACGCCGCCGCCGGGGTCGTGGGGTACCTGGCCGAGCTGGGGGTGTCGCACGTCTACCTGTCACCGGTGCTGCAGGCGGCGCCCGGGTCGACCCACGGCTACGACGTCGTGGACCACGCCCGGCCCAGCGAGGACCTCGGGGGCGCCGGTGGGCACGCCCGGCTGGTGGCCGCCATCGCCGCCGCCGGCCTCGGCCAGGTGCTCGACATCGTGCCCAACCACATGGCCATCACCGGGCCGGAGAACCGCTGGTGGTGGGACGTGCTGGAGAACGGGCCCTCGTCCCGGTGGGCCGGCCACTTCGACGTCACCTGGGACCCGCCCGAGGAGAAGCTGCGCAACACCCTCCTGCTGCCCATCCTGGGCGACCACTACGGACGGGTCCTCGACCGGGGCGAGATCACCCTCGTCCGCCACCGGGCCACGTTCACCCTGCGCTACTTCGACCGCACGGTGCCGGTCGACCCCCGCAGCCTGGCACCGCTGCTGGCCGAGGCCGCCGAGGCCGCCGGCGACGACGACCTGGGCTTCGTGGCCTCCGCCTTCCACCGCCTGCCCCGGGCCACCCGCACCGACGCCGCCGCGGTGGCCGAGCGCCACCGGGACGCGGGCGTCCTCCGCCGCCAGCTCGACCGGCTGCTGGACGAGCGCCCGCCGGTGGCCGCCGCGCTGGACGCCGCCGTCACCCGCCTCAACGCCGACGTCGATGCCCTCGACGCCCTGCTCGAAGCCCAGAACCACCGCATCGCCTACTGGCGGACCGCCGAGCGGGATCTGGGCTACCGGCGCTTCTTCGACATCGACACCCTGGCCGGGCTGCGGGTCGAGGACCCCGAGGTGTTCGCCGACACCCACGACCTGATCCTGCGCTGGGTCCTCGACGGCACCGTCGGTGGCCTGCGGATCGACCATCCCGACGGCCTGCGGGACCCGGAGCAGTACGCCGACCGGCTGGCCCGGGCCGCCGGCGGGGTGTGGACGGTGGTGGAGAAGATCCTGGAGACGGGCGAGACGCTGCCCGAGACATGGCCGGTGGCCGGGACCACCGGCTACGACCGGCTGGCCGCCATCGGTGGCCTGTTCGTCGACCCGGCCGGCGAGGGCCCGATCACCGAGGGCTACGCGGCGTTGACCGGGGCGCCGGTCGATGCGGCGGCGGTGGTGCACGACGCCCGGGCGCTGGCCGTGCGGGAGCTGCTGGCGGCCGACGTCAACCGGCTGACCGCCCTGCTCGTCGAGATCTGCGAGCAGCGCCGCCACCAGCGGGACCGGACCCGCCACGAGCTGCACGACGCGGTCCAGGAGCTGGTCGGGGCTTTCGGCGTGTACCGGACCTACGTGCGGGCCGAGGCCGGGCAGGTCCGCCGGGAGGACGTGGCCCGGGTGGAGGAGGCCCGGGGCGCGGTGGCCGAGCGCCGCCCGGACATCGACCCGGACCTGCTGGCGTTCCTGGCCGACCTGCTGTCGCTGCGCCTGCCCGACCGGCGCCCGCTGGAGGACGAGTGGGTGATGCGGTTCCAGCAGCTCACCGGCCCGGCGATGGCCAAGGGCGTCGAGGACACCGCCTTCTACCGGTACACGCGCCTGGTGGCGCTCAACGAGGTGGGCGGCGACCTGGCCCGCTTCGGCACCGGCCCCGGCGAGTTCCACGCCGCCAACGCCGCCACCCACGAGCGCTGGCCGGGGACCATGACCGCCCTGTCCACCCACGACACCAAGCGGTCGGCCGACGTGCGGGCCCGGCTGGCGCTGCTGTCGGAGATCCCCGGCGAGTGGACGGAGGCCTGCGGCCGCTGGATGGCGGCGTCCGCCCGGCACTGGCCCGGCGGCGAGCCCGACCGCCACGCCCAGCACCTGCTGTTCCAGACCTGGGTCGGGGCGTGGCCGCTGCCGGCCGACCGGGCGGTGGGCTACATGACCAAGGCCACCCGGGAGGCCAAGCTGCGCACCTCGTGGCTGGCGCCGGACCCCGACTACGACGCCGCCCGCGACGCCTGGGTCGCCGCCACGCTGGCGGACCCGGCCGTCGCCGCCGCCGTCGAGGCGTTCGTGGCACCGCTGGTCGGCCCCGGCCGGACCAACGCGCTGGCCCAGGTGGCGCTGCAGCTGACGGTGCCGGGCGTGCCCGACACGTACCAGGGGTCCGAGCTGTGGGACCTGAGCCTCGTCGACCCCGACAACCGCCGGCCGGTCGACTTCGCCGCCCGCCGCGCCCTGCTCGGCGAGGTGGCCGCCGGGCTGGCGCCCGCCGCCCTGGCCGCCCGGGCGCACGAGGGGCTCCCCAAGCTGGCGCTGGTCCGGGCCGGGCTCCACCTGCGGCGCCGGCGGCCCGAGGCCTTCGGGGCCGGCGAGGCGGGCGCCTACCTCCCCCTGGAGCTCGCCGGTCCCGCCGCCGGCCACGGGGTGGGCTTCACCCGCGGTGGGGCGGTGGCCGTGGTGGTCCCCCGCCTGGTGCTCGGCCTGGCCGCCCGCGGGGGGTGGGCGGGCACGACGGTGGCGCTCCCCCCGGGGGAGTGGACCGACGTCGTGACCGGCGCCCCGGTGGCCGGCGGCCCCGTGGCGGTCGGCGGCCTGCTGGCCGGGTTCCCGGTGGCGGTGCTGGAGCGGGCCTCGTGACGGCGATCTGCGATTTGGCGTCTCTCACGTCGCAGTGCGGACGTGAGCGCCGCCAGATCGACGATGCCGCACCGCCGGAGCGGTCGCCGTGATGGTCGGCGTGTGGGCGCCCCGGGCGGCCCGCACGGTCGAGGTGGTGCTGGCCGGGGGCGACCGCCGCCCCCTCGTGGCCACCGAGCGGGGCTACTGGATGGGCGAGGTCGCCGCCCTGGGCCCCGGGGGCGACTACGGGTTCTCGCTGGACGGCGGCCCGGTGCGCCCCGATCCGCGCTCCGGGCACCAGCCCCACGGGGTCGACGGGCTGTCCCGGGTGGTCGACCACGGTGCGTTCGCCTGGACCGACGGCGGCTGGTCCGGGTTCGACCTCCCCCGGGCGGTCCTTTACGAGCTGCACGTGGGGACGTTCTCGCCGGCGGGCACCTTCGACGGCGTGACGGCCCGCCTCGACCACCTGGTCGACCTGGGGGTCGACGCCGTCGAGCTCATGCCGGTGGCGGCCTTCGCCGGCGAGCGGGGCTGGGGCTACGACGGGGTCCACCTGTGGGCGCCGCACGACGCCTACGGCGGACCCGACGGCCTGCGCCGGCTGATCGACGCCTGCCACGCCCGGGGGCTGGGGGTGGTGCTCGACGTCGTCTACAACCATCTCGGACCGGCCGGCAACCACCTGGCCGAGTTCGGGCCGTACTTCGTGGCCGCCCACCCGACGAACTGGGGGCCGGGGCTCAACGCCGACGGTCCCGGCAGCGACGAGGTGCGGGCCTGGGTGGTGGACAACGCGTGCATGTGGCTGCGGGACTACCACCTCGACGGCCTGCGCCTCGACGCCGTGCACGCCATCGCGGACGAGTCGGCGACGCACGTCCTGGAGCAGCTGTCGACCGCGGTCCGCGAGCTGGCGGAAGGGCTGGGGCGGCCGCTGTGGCTGATCGCCGAGTCCGACCTCAACGCCCCCCGCTTCGTCCGCCCCGTCGAGGAGGGCGGCTACGCGCTGGACGCGTCGTGGGCCGACGAGTGGCACCACGCCCTGCACGCCGTCCTCACCGGCGAGCGGAACGGCTACTACGAGGACTTCGGCCCGCTCGACCTGCTGGCCAAGGCGCTGCGCCAGGCGTGGGTCTACGACGGCACGTACTCGCCCCACCGGCGGCGGACCCACGGGCGGCCGCCGGACGGCCTGGACGGCGGCCGGTTCGTGGTCAGCGCGCAGAACCACGACCAGGTGGGGAACCGGGCCCGGGGCGATCGGCTCGGGCACCTCGTGTCGCAGGACCGGGTGCGGATCGCCGCCGCCCTGCTGCTCACGGCACCGTTCGTGCCGCTGCTGTTCCAGGGCGAGGAGTGGTCGGCGTCGACGCCCTTCCCGTACTTCACCGACCACGACCCGGAGCTGGGCCGGGTGGTGTCCGAGAGCCGGCGCCGGGAGTTCGCCTCGTTCGCCTGGCACGCGGGCGAGGTCCCCGACCCCCAGGACCCCGCCACGTTCGCTCGTGCCGTGCTGCGCTGGGACGAGGTGGGAGAGCCGGGCCACGCCGAGGTGCTGGCGTTCTACAAGGAGCTGATCGCCCTCCGCCGGGCCCGTCCCGACCTGGCGGGCGCCCCGCTGGAGGACGTGGACGTGGCGGTCGACGAGGCCACCGACCGGCTGGTGGTGCGGCGCAAGTCGGCGGCGGTGGCGGTGGAGGTCGACCTGGCCGCGGGGGACGTCGCTATCCGGACGTGAACAGGCGGGCGAAGGCGGCCTCCTCCCGGGCCCGGGCGGCCGCCACGGCGTCGGCCCGGGCCCCGAGCATGGCGCCCTTGATGGCCCGCAGCGCGTGGAGCGGGGCCTCGGCGACGGTGGCGGCCAGGGCGAGGGCCTCGTCCACGACCGTCCCGTCGGGCACGGCTCGCAGGGCGATGCCGGCGGCGACGGCGTCCCCGGCGTCGAGCCAGGGGCTCGTGAACAGGACCTCGGCCGCCCGCTGCCAGCCCATGCAGGCCGGGAACAGGTAGCTGCTGGCGGCCTCGGGCGGGACGCCCATGGCGGCGAAGGGGGTGCGGAAGCGAGCGGACTCGGCCACCAGGACCAGGTCGCAGTGGGGGAGGAGCGTGAAGCCGATGCCGACGGCGACGCCGTTGACCGCGGCCACCAGCGGCTTGTCGAAGGCCTGGAGCGCCTCCAGCAGGGCCGGGAAGCCGGAGTCGAGGTCCTCGCCCGCGGCCAGCCGGGCCATTTCGGCCAGGTCCTGGCCGGCGGAGAAGGCCCGGCCGGCGCCGGTCAGCACGGCCACCCTGACCCCGTCGTCGCCCCGGGCGGCGTCGAGGGCGGTGGCGGTGGCCCGGTAGAGGGGCGAGTCGAAGGCGTTGAGCGCCGCGGGGCGGTCGAGGGTGAGGAGCCGGACGGCGCCCCGGTCCTCGACCCGGACGAGAGAGGGATCTGACACGCCGTCAGGTTGCCACGCCACCCGCCCGCCGGCGGCGGAGGGCGGCCACGTTGGCCCGGGTGGCGCACCGGTCCGAGCAGTACCGCCGGGAGCGGTTGCGGGAGGTGTCGAGGAACACGCCCCGGCAGCGCTCGTCCGCGCACACCCCGAACCGCTCCCGGCCCAGGTCGAGGAACGCCATGGTCAGACCCATCACGGCGCCGGCGGCGTACTCGTCGGCCACCGGTCCCTCGGTGGAGGCGACGTGGAGGTGCCAGTCGGCGTCGCCGTGGCCCGAGATGCTGGGCCGGGGCACGTGCCGGTCGAGCTGGGCGTTGAGGAGGCGCACGACCTCGGCGGAGTCCTCGTCCCGGGCGGCGTCGAACACGGCCCGGAGGCTCGCCCGCAGCTCGGCCAGCGGGGGCAGGTCCGACGCCCGGGCCCGGTCGGCCATCCACCACCGCGCCTGACCCAGCCAGGCTCGGAACTCCTCGACGCCGGCCAGCGGGTCGTGGGCGTCGAACGCGTCGGGCTCCGACGACACCAGGTCCACCCCCAGATGTGCGTAACTGTCGAAATCCACTTGCGATCCTTACCGATGTTGGGGTCTAATCGAGTCTATGACCATTACTGAGGTGCAGCACGACTGGGCGGAAGCATGGCAGCGGTCCTGGGACCGCCAGCAGGAGGGCTACCTCCCCGACCGTGAGGACCGGCTGGGGGCGCTCGTCGACATCGTGGAGGCAGTGGGCGGGGCGGCCCCGGTGGTGCTCGACCTGGCCTGCGGGACCGGGTCCATCAGCCGGCGGGTCCTGGCCCGGCTGCCCGGCGCCCGCACCGTGGCGGTCGACGTCGACCCGGCCCTGCTGGCCATCGCCGGCGCCAGCGTGGGCGCCGACGACCGGGTCACGGTGGTGCGGGCGGACCTGGCCCATCCGGGCTGGGCCGCGGCGGTGCCGGTCCCCGACGGCGGGTTCGACGCCGTGGTCACGGCCACCGCCCTGCACTGGCTGACCGAGCCGGTGCTACGGCGGCTGTACGGCGACCTGCGGCGGCTCCTGCGGCCGGGCGGCGTGGTGGCCAACGCCGACGACATGCCCCACGGCGGCCTGGTCCGCCTGGGCGGCGCGCTGGAGGCCGTCGTGGAGCGCCGCCGGGCGGCGACGATGGCCGACGGCCGCCCGGACTGGGAGGCCTGGTGGGACGAGGCCGCCGCCGATCCGGTCCTGGCCGACGCCGTGGTCGAGCGCCGCCGCCTGTTCGGCGGCAGCAGCCACGCGGCGTCGTTCAACCCCCCGGCGTCGTGGCACGTGGAGGCCCTGCGCGCCGCCGGCTTCGCCGAGGCGGGGGTCGCCTGGCGCCAGGGCGACGGCGCCGTGGTGGCGGCGGTCCGCTAGTCCTGCGATTTGGCGTCTCTCACGTCGCAATGGCGACGTGAGAGACGCCAAATCGGGTCAGACGCCCTCCGCCAGTGCCGCCGCCTGTGCCGGGTCGCGCCCCGCGAGGCCCGCCAGGTAGCAGGCGATCGGGGCCGCGGTCCGCTCGGAGGCGTGGGCGGCGGTGCCGGCGAGGGCGAGGAGGGTCTCGACCGTGGCCGCGTCCGGGGGATCGACGCCCAGCTCGGCGGCGAACCCGGTGATCCACTCGTCCCGGGTCATGCGGCCTCCACGGCTTCCACCTTGGCCCGGACGTGCTTGTGGTGGGGCGTCCCCACCCACGGGTCCCGCTCGCCGGCGTCGGTCAGCTCGTTGGGGGCCACGCCGGTGACCACCGGCCGGCCCCCGGCGTCCGGGTGGTCGAGGCCCAGGCCGTTGGGCAGCGACACGTGGCCCGGCCGCATCCCGTCGTGGACCTCGACCGCCACCTCGGCGCTGCCCCGCCGGGTCGTGACCCGGGCCCGGCCCCCGTCGACCAGCCCCAGGCGCTCGGCGTCGGCGGGGCTGACCCGCAGGGCGCCCGAGGGGTCCCGCTTCCGCCACGCCGGGTCCCGCATGATCGTGTTGGCGCTGAACGACCGGCGCTCGCCGGCCGACAGCACGAACGGCCACTCGTCCTCGCCCGCCCGCGGGTCCTCGCCGGACAGCGCCGCCAGCGAGGACAAGAGCTCCGGCACCGCCAGGTGGACCTTGCCGTCGTCGGTGCCCAGCCGGCGCCAGGCGGCCTCGTCGTCGGCCGAGTCGTCGGTGATGACCACCCCCGACGGGCTGGACAGGATGGCGTCGAACAGCGCCTCGCCCGCCGCCAGGCCCTCGCCGTAGCCGGCCCGGCGCACGCCGTCCGGGTGGGCCTGGGCGCAGCGGTGGGCGGCCGCCCACAGCGCGGCGGCCGAGGCCGCCCCTCCCGGCAGCGACGGCCCGAGCGTGCGGTACAGCACCACCGGGGCCAGCGGGCCCAGCTCCGGGCGCTCGCCCAGGGCGGTGAAGAAGGCGCCGGCGAACTCGTCCCGGCCCCGCTCGGCGGCGGCTACCAGCGCGGCGAGCGTCGACGACGCGCCGTCCAGGGCGCCGGACGCCTCCACCAGCCGGGCGTGGATCTCGGGCTCGGGCAGCGGGCCCTCCGGCGGGGCCAGCACGGGGTGCCGCAGATGGAACACGTTGCGGGGGAACTCGAAGTTGAAGAACGTGGCCTCGTACTTCTCGAACTGCGTAGGCGCCGGCAGCACGTAGTGGGCCAGCCGGGCGGTCTCGGTCAGCGCCACGTCGATCACCACCACGGTGTCGAGGGCGGCTAGCGCCTCCCGCATCCGGGCGGAGTCGGCGAGGGAGTGGGCCGGGTTGCCGCTCTCCACCACCATGGCCCGGTAGCGGGCGGGGTGGTCGGTGAGGATCTCCTCGGCGATGACGTTGCACGGCACCAGGCCGGACACGATCCGGGCGCCGGCCACCGGGCTGCGGGGACCGCCGTCGCCGGTGGCCTCGGCCTTGCGGACCTTGCCCAGCGGTGCCAGCGCCGAGGACGTGTACTGGGTGCCGAGCCGGCCGAAGTTGCCGGTGAGCAGCCACACCAGCTTCTCCAGGTAGCTGACCAGGGTGGAGTGCACGCTCATCTGCACGCCCAGGTCCTCGGCCACGGCCACGCTGGCGGCCCGGCCGATGCGGCGGGCGGCGGCCCGCAGGAGGTCCTCGCTCACGTCGGCGATGGCGCTGTAGGCGCCGATGTCGACCGTGCGCAGCGCCGCCACCACCTCGTCGGCCCCGGTGGCATGGGTGGCGAGCCAGGCGGCGTCGAGGTGACCCTCGTCCACCACGGCGGCGGCCAGGGCGGCCATCAGCCAGGCGTCGGTCCCGGGCCGGACCTGGAGGTGGATGTCGGCCAGCTCGGCGGTCTCGGTGCGCCGGGGGTCGATCACGATCATGGCCCGGTCCGGGTCGCGGGCGATCTCCTTGAGCGTGGTCCGCGCCCGCGGGAAGCCGTGGCTGTGCCACGGGTTCTTGCCGATGTAGACCGCCACCTCGGCGTGGTGCATGTCGCCCCGGACGTTGGCGCCGAGCATCCGGGCGTTGACCCAGAACTCTCCGGTCTTCTCCTGGGCGAGGGCGTTCGAGCGGTGGCGGCCGGCGCCGAAGGCGGCCAGCGACGCCGAGGCGTAGGCGCCGCCGAGGTGGTTCCCCTGGCCGCCGCCGCCGAAGTAGAAGATCGTGTCGCCGCCGTGGGCGTCGCGCACGGCCCCGAGGCGGGCGGCCACGTCGCCGATGGCGGTGTCCCAGTCGACGACCTCGAAGCTGCCGTCGTCGCGGCGCCGCAGCGGCCGGGTGACGCGCTCGCCCGGGGCGGGGACGCCGGCCGGTGGGACCGTGCGACCGCCGGGGTTCTGGTAGTGGTCGAGCCGCAGCGCCTTCTCGCAGGTGTATCCCTGGGAGGACGGGTGGGCCTTGTCGCCCCGGATGCGCTCGAAGCGCCGGCCGTCGTCACCCCCCAGCCGGATCTCGATGCCGCAGTTGCACTCGCAGAGGATGCACGCGGACCTGCTCCAGCCGTTCGCCTCGGTGGCCGTCATGGGCGGCGACGGTAGCCGCAGCGGGTTCACTTGTGCAACGGACACGGCCGCCCGCTACCGTCCTGCGCCGTGAGCGCCGTGACCCCCCTGAGCGAGTTCGACCGGGCCACGGCGGTGGCCGCCCGGGACGGCCGCACCACGCACGACGTCCAGGTCGACCCGGGCTGGACCATCGGCGACAAGCCCAACGGCGGCTACCTGCTGGCCACCATGGCGCGGGCGGCGCTCGATGCGGTGGCTGCCGTCGAGGGGCCGGACCACCCCCACCCCCTGTCCGCCTCGGCGACCTACGTGCGCCCACCCACCCTGGCGCCCGCCGAGGTCCTCAGCGAGGTGCTGCGCCGGGGCCGGGGGATGAGCCAGGTCCGGGCCCGGCTCGTCCAGGACGGCGCCGTGCGGGTCGAGGCCCTGCTCACCGTGGGGCGGCTTCGTCCCGGGGCCGAGCCGTTCTGGGGCGGTGCCGAGGCCCCGGCGATGCCGCCGCCGTCGGAGTGCGTGCGGTCGACCGCCGCGGGCCCCAGCGGCATGGTGCTGCCGATCATGGAGCGGGTGGAGGTGCGCTTCGACCCCGCCACCACCGGGTTCCGGCACGGCAACCCCACGGGCCGGGGCGAGCTGCGGGCATGGCTGGCGTTCGCCGACGGTCGGGCGCCCGACCCGCTGGCCCTGCTCTACGCCCAGGACGCCCTCCCGCCCGCCACCTTCGACCTGGCGGAGGCCAACGGCTGGGTGCCGACGCTCTCGCTGTCGGCTCAGGTCCGGGCCCTGCCCGCTCCGGGGCCGGTGGCGGTGCGCCAGCGCGCCGGGCTGGTGGAGGCCGGCCTGGTCGACGAGGTGTGCGAGGTGTGGGACAGCCGCGGCCGCCTCGTGGCCCACGCCACCCAGCTGGCGGCGGTCCGGACCCCCCGATGACCGATCTGGCGGCGTATGCGCCGAGATCCCGGCGCATGCGCCGCCAGATCGTTTCTCGGTTCGGTAACGCAACTCACCGCTACACTCACGCTCCGTGAAGCGCACGCCCTTCGCCGACTGGCCGTGCTCGATCGCCCGCACCGTCGACCTGATCGGTGACTGGTGGACGCCGCTGGTGCTGCGGGAGGCGTTCCTCGGGGTCCGCCGGTTCGACGGCTTCCAGCGCAACCTGGGCATCGGCCGCAACATCCTCACCCAGCGCCTCCACCGCCTGGTGGACGAGGGCATGCTGGAGCGCCGGCCGTACCAGGACCGCCCGCTGCGCCACGAGTACGTCCTGACCGCCAAGGGCCGCGACTTCTACCCCGTTCTGGCCGCCATGATGGCCTGGGGCGACCGCTGGCTGGCCGGCGAGGAGGGGCCGCCGGTCGTCCTGCGCCACGCGCCGTGCGGCCACGAGATGCAGGCGGAGGTCGTCTGCTCGCACTGCCGCGAGCCGATCGCGGTGAGGGATGTGCGCTTCGCCCGCTGACAACCTCGGGAAGAACGTTTATTCTTGGCCGGGATGAGCGATGCCGCCGTCCCCGCCGAGCCCGACGAGCTGCGCGAGCGCCTGCTGCGGGCCGCAGCCGCGGTCTTCGCCCGCCAGGGCTACGACGGCACCAAGATCATGGACGTCGTGCGCGAGTCCGGCCTGTCCACCGGGGCGGTGTACGGCCGGTTCGAGTCCAAGAGCGACCTGCTGCGCGAGGCCATCATCACCCGCACGACCAGCGCCGCCCGGGTCGGCGACGGCGGGTTGGAGCGGGTGGCCGACCTGATCGCCGCCATCGCCACCCACACGGACGCCCCCCTGGCGGACGCCGAGGCGCTGCGGCTCGAGGCCTACGTCACCGCCCGCCGCGAGCCCGAGGTGGCCCGGGCGCTCGCCGAGGCCCACGCCCTGTTCCGCCTGCGCACCGCGCCGCTCACCGCCGCCGCCCAGGCCGACGGCACCATCGACGACGACATCGACCCCGAGGCCGTCCTGTTCCTGGTGCGCATCCTGCACCTCGGCCTGTTGCTCCACCGAGGGTCCGGCCTGCCCGGGCCCGACGAGAAGTCCTGGCACGTGCTGGTCGACCGCCTGGTCGCCAGCTTCGGCCAGGGATCCCACCCAGCCCCGCCGCCCGAGGAGGGCCCCGCATGACGGTCACCGATCCGGTCCCCGAGCTACCGGACCAGGACGAGGTCGACGCCAGCATCAAGATCGTCCGCGACCACGCGGACCGCATCTTCCTGTGGAACTACGACCGGGAGCGGGACCAGCTGGTCACCCTCTACAACAAGGCCATGGGCTCGCAGTGGAACAGCGTGGTCGAGCTGGACTGGTCCACCGACGTCGACCCGGAGGGCCTGGTCGACATGGACGCCCCGCTGCTGCGGCTGGCCCGGGCCGCCCGCGAGGTCGACGGCAGCCCCATCGCCTCGTGGGGCGAGCGTGAGCTGCTGGCGCTCGGCATCGAGAGCTTCAAGGCCCAGCTCAGCCAGTTCATGCACGGCGAGCAGGGCGCCATGATGACCGCGGCCAAGATCGTCGAGACGGTTCCCTGGATCGACGCCAAGTACTACGCCTCCACCCAGACCATGGACGAGGCCCGCCACACCGAGGTCTTCGCCAAGTACCTGCACACCAAGGTGGGCGAGGCCTACCCGATGAGCCCCTTCCTCGAGGAGCAGATCACCGCGCTGCTCGAGGACAGCCGCTGGGACATCGCCTACCTCGGCATGCAGATCGTCATCGAGAGCCTGGCGCTGGCCGCCTTCGGCTCGATGCTGCGCACCACCGAGGAGCCGCTGCTGCGCAAGCTGCTGCGCTACGTCATGTCGGACGAGGCCCGCCACGTCGCGTTCGGCGTGCTCAGCCTGGCCGAGTACTACCAGGGCCTGACCGAGGCCGAGCTCAAGGACCGCCAGGAGTTCCTGCTGGAGAACACCCTGCGCAACCGGGCCCGGTCCACCACGCCCGAGATCTGGGCGCGGCTGGGCGTCAGCCCCGCCGCGGTGGTGCCCTGCATCGTGGAGGCCGCCCAGCGGATCCAGCTCAACCCGTTCGCCGGCTTCCAGCGGGGCTTCTTCTCCAAGCTGGTGCCGAACGTCCGCAAGCTCGGGCTGCTCGACGCCAACGACGGCTACCTGCGCCGCCACTGGGGCGAGGCCGGCCTGCTGGAGTTCGAGTTCGCCGACGACACCGGGTCGGACTACTCGACGTACGACGCGGTCGCCGCCGACCGGGCGGCCGCCGCCGCCTCCGCCTCGTGACCCGGGGCGGGACGACGGGCCTGGCCCGGTACGCCGCGCACGACGGCGCCGAGATCGCCTACCTCGACGAGGGCGAGGGCCCCCTGGTCGTGCTCCTGCACGGCTTCGGGTCCGAGCACCACGAGAACTGGGTGGACACCGGCGTCGTCGCCGGGCTGGTGGCCGCGGGCCGGCGCGTGGTGGCGCCCGACGCGCGGGGCCACGGGGCCTCGGCCCGGCCCCACGACCCCGCGGCCTACGCCGGCAACGTCATGGTCGGCGACGCCCGGGCGCTGCTCGACCACCTCGGCGTGACCGAGCCCCGCTCGGTCGACGTCGCCGGCTACTCGATGGGCTCGGTCGTGGCGTCGCGGTGGGTGCCCGAGGATCCCCGGGTCCGCTCGGTGGTGCTGGCGGGGGTGGGTGACCACATCGCCGACGGCATGCGGAACCTGGTCAAGGGGACGGTGGCGCCGGTGCTGCTGGCGGAGGACGACTCGAAGCTCGCCCCGCTGATCCGGGACATGCGCCGGTCCCTGGCCGACAAGGGCAACGACCTCGCCGCCCTGGCGGCGCTCGACACGGCCGGGCAGGCCGACCCCACGCCGGAGCACCTGGCCGGGATGGGCGTGCCCACCCTGGTGCTGGCCGGCGACGCGGACTACCTCGTCGGCTCGCCCGCCGACCTGGCCGCCCGCATCCCGGGCGCCAGGTGGCGCACGGTGCCGGGCGACCACCTGACCGCCTGCGCCACGCCGGCGTTCGCCGCCGCCGTCGTCGGCTTCGTCACCTCTCCCACCGACCCAGCCCCGACTCAGCAGAGCGAGGACCCCGCACCGTGACCGACCGAACCCTCCGGGGCGCCGCCGCCATCGTCGGCGTCACCGACATCGCCTCGCCCACCGGCGAGCTCGACAGCCACGGCCGTGCCCTGGAAGCGACGATGATCCACCAGGCGCTGGCCGACGCCGGCCTGACGCTGGCCGACGTGGACGGCGTGTGCCACGCCGGTTCGCCGGCCGCCCTGGCCGAGTTCCTCGGGGTCCAGGCCCGGTACCTCGACGGCACGATGGTGGGTGGGTCGAGCTACGAGCTGCACGTCGAGCACGCGGCGGCCGCCATCGCCGCCGGGCTGTGCGACGTCGTGGTCGGTGTGTACGCCTCCACGCCCCGCAGCGACAGGCACCGCCGGGGGGCGGGAGCGCGCTTCGGCGGGGGTCGGCCCCCCGCCAACGGCATGACCCCGATGATGGAGTTCGAGATGCCCTACGGGCTGCGCATGCCCATCGGTGCGTACGCCCTGGCCGCCAGCCGCCACATGGCCGTCTACGGCACCACCGCCGAGCAGCTCGCGCAGATCGCGGTCGACACCCGGGCGTGGGCCGCGTTCAACCCGCAGGCCCGCTACCGCGACCCCATCACGATCGACGACGTGCTGGCGTCCGAGATGGTCGTGTCCCCGCTGCACAAGCTCGACTGCTGCCTGGTCACCGACGGCGCCGGCGCCTTCGTCATGACCGCGGCGGACCGGGCCCGGGACCTGGCCAAGCCGCCCGTCTACGTGCTGGGCGCCGCCACCGGCGGCACCCACCAGATGATCAGCCAGATGCCGGACGTCACCGTGACCGGCGGGGCCGTCTCCGGACCGGCCGCCTTCGAGATGGCCGGGGTCAAGCCCGACGACGTCAACCTGCTGATGGGCTACGACAGCTTCACCATCACCGCCCTGCTGCACCTGGAGGACCTGGGCTTCTGTGCCAAGGGCGAGGGCGGGGCCTTCGTGGAGGACGGCAGGCTCGGCCCGGGCCGCGGGCCGCTGGCCATGAACACCAACGGCGGCGGCCTGTCCTACACGCACCCGGGCATGTACGGGATGTTCCTTCTGGTGGAGGCCGCCCGCCAGCTGCGGGGCGAGGCGGGCGACCGCCAGCTCGCCGCCCACGACCTGGCCGTGGCCCACGGTTCGGGGGGCGTCCTGTCGACGATGGGCACGATCGTGCTGGGGACGGAGGCGACGCTGTGACCAAGCTGCTGGAGCCGCCGGTGTCGGAGGCGACCGCGCCGTTCTGGGACGCCACCCGGGAGCGGCGCCTCGTGCTGCCGTGGAGCACCGTCACCGGCCGGCCCCTGTGGTACCCGCGGGAGGCGGACCCGGCCGACCCGTCGGCGCCCGTCGAGTGGCGGGAGGCCGGCGGCGACGGCACCGTGTACGCCGCCAGCGTCCACCACCGGCCCGGCCCCGGCCGCGACGAGGCCGACGGCCCCTACGTGGTGGCGCTCGTCGAGCTGGCCGAGGGCGTCCGCATGATGTCCAACGTCGTCGGCTGCCCGCCCGGGGACGTGACCGTCGGGATGCCGGTCCGCCTGGCGTGGCACCCGCTGTCCGACGGCCGGCACCTGCCGCAGTTCACGCCGGCCTGAGCCGGCGCCACGAGGGGAGAGGGGTGACGAGCGTGACCGATGCCGACACGCGCTACGACGAGGCCGCCAAGGTCGGGATGGTGGCGGCCCACTGGGCGGCCATCCAGCCGGACGAGGCCGCCATCGTGTCGCCCCACGGCGACCGCACGTTCGCCGAGCTGAACGCCAACGCCAACCGCCTGGTGCGGGCGCTGCGGGCGCGAGGCGTCACGGCCGGCGACTCGGTGGCGCTCATGGTGAGCAACCGGCCCGAGTTCGCCGAGGTGGTGGCGGCCGGCAACCGGGCGGGACTCCGGTTCACGCCCATCAACTGGCACCTGACGGCGGACGAGGCCGCCTACATCGTGGGCGACTGCGAGGCCAAGGTGTTCGTGGCCGACGCCCGCTTCGCGGCGGTGGCGGCGGCGGCCGCCGAGCGGGTGCCAGGCGCCACGGTGCGGTTGGCGGTGGGCGGCGAGGTCGAGGGGTTCGAGCCCTACGACCTTGCCCTGGCGGGCGAGGACGGCGGCGACATCGACGACCCGGAGCTGGGCCGGTCGATGCTGTACACGTCCGGCACCACCGGGCGGCCGAAGGGCGTGCACCGGGCCGAGACGCCGCCGACGTCGGGCCTCGGCCGGCTGTTCGGCCTCGTGCCCGGCGAGTCGATGCACCTGTGCACGGGGCCCGTGTACCACGCGGCCCCGCTGGCGTTCTCGCTGGCGGGCCCGCTCAACGCCGGGGTCGGCGTGGTGCTCATGGACGGCTGGTCGCCCGCCGAGACGCTGCGGCTCGTGGCCGAGCATCGGATCACCCACAGCCACATGGTGCCGACGATGTTCCACCGGCTGCTGGCACTGCCGGACGAGGTCAAGGCGGCCGCCGACGTGTCGTCGCTGCGCATGGTGATCCACGGCGCGGCGCCGTGCCCGGTGTCGGTCAAGGCGGCGATCATCGACTGGTGGGGGCCGGTGCTGCTGGAGTACTACGCGGCCACCGAGGGCGTGGGCACGTTCGTGACCAGCCAGGACTGGCTGACCAGGCCGGGCACGGTGGGCAAGCCGGCCACACCCGATCACATCCGCATCGTCGACCCGGTATCGGGGGACGAGATGCCGACCGGCGAGGTCGGGACGGTGTACCTGAAGGCCCCGGCGGTCGGCCGGTTCGACTACTTCGGCGATCCCGGCAAGACCGATAGCAGCTACCTCGGCGACTACTACACGATGGGCGACGTGGGCTACCTCGACGAGGACGGCTACCTGTTCCTGACGGACCGCAGCGCCGACCTGATCATCTCGGGCGGGGTCAACGTCTACCCGGCCGAGGTCGAGGCCGAGCTGCTCGGGCACGCGGCGGTGGCCGACGCCGCGGTGATCGGCGTGCCCGACCCGGAGTGGGGCGAGACGGTGGTGGCGGTGGTCGAGCTGCGCGACGGCGAGTCCCCCTCCGACGACCTCGCCGCCGAGCTGATCGCCCACACCCGGGCCGGGCTGGCGGGCTTCAAGTGCCCACGGCGGGTCGACTTCGTGGAGCACCTGCCGCGCACCGACAGCGGCAAGCTCTACAAGCGGCGCCTGCGCGACGAGTACCGCGCCAGGTCCGAGCAGGACGCCACCGCTACGATGTGAGCGTACGCCGCACGTCTCGTAGGACCTGACGCGCGTTTCACCTCTCGGGTTTCGGCGAGTAAGTTTCTGCCGACAGAGGGATCCGCGGGCTCATCAGGCTGGGAGTTTCAGGGTTGTACACGAGCACTCGTCCATCGCCGCCGGAAACGTACGACGCCCCCGCCGCCGGCCCCGCCCGGGCCGTCCCCGCCCTGCTGCGGGTCGCGGCCGTCGCCTCGCTCGGCGCGGGGGCGATCCACGCCACCGCCGCCGGTTCGCACAGCGAGCACCGGTCGGCGGCGATCGCCTTCGCGGTCCTCGCCGCCACCCAGATCGGCTGGGGCGCGCTGGCCCTGGTGCGCGCCGGCTGGGGGGTCAGCCTGATCGGGGTGGCGGTCAACGGTGCCGCCCTCGGCGGCTGGGCGCTGGCCATGACGAGCGGCATCAGCTTCGTCGACGGCCTGGAGACCGCGGAGGACCCGCAGTTCCCCGACCTGCTGGCCGCCGCGCTGGCGGTCGTCGCCATCCTGGGCACGGTGGCGGCGCTGGCCACCGCCCGGCGCCGCCAGGTCAGGTCCGGCCCCGTGCTCGTGGGCTTCGCGGCCGTCGCCACCATCGGCCTGGTCGTGCCGGGCATGGTGGCGACCGGGAACCACGGCCACGCCGGCGGCCATGCCGACACCGAGACGGCGGGCCACGCCGACGGGGGCCACCACGCCGGCGCACCGGCCCAGCCCAAGCCGTTCGACGGCACCCTGCCCGTCGACCTCGCGGGCACGCCCGGGGTCAGCGCGGCGGAGCAGGAGGAGGCCGAGGCGCTCGTCACCGAGACCATCCAGAAGCTCCCCGAGTTCGCGGACTGGACCACGCTCGCCGCCAAGGGCTGGTACCCGATCGGCGACGCCGTCACGGGCTTCGAGCACTTCATCAACTGGCCTCTCATCGACGACGACGTGATGTTCGACCCCGAGCAGCCCGAGTCGATCGTCTACGAGATCCAGCCCGACGGCTCGAAGAAGCTGGTGGCCGCCATGTTCATCGCCCCGCGGCACGTGACGATCGACGATCCGCCCGAGTTCGGGGGCGAGCTGGTGCAGTGGCACATGCACGACAACCTCTGCTACGGCGGGGTGCCCAACCAGCTGCGGATCATGGCCGTCGTCGAGTATCCCCAGCCGTGCCCGGGCGCCACGTTCCGCGACCACCTGTCGCCGATGATCCACGTGTGGATCACACCCCACGAGTGCGGCCCGTTCGCGGCGCTCGAAGGTGACGGCGGCGGCGTGATCCCGGAGGGCGAGACCCGCGCCTGCGACCACGCACACGGCGCTCAGTGACACTGCGGGCGTCGGCCGGCGCCCTCCCGAGCGCGCGTACGCGGCTCCGCTGCGGCGTGGAAGGATAGGCCCGGTCAGCTGGGAAGCGCGCCGCCGGCATCCCTTTCGGCGGCGCGCTAGCGCTAAGGGGAAGCCGTGCGATTTCCGATCCGGTCCAAGTTGGCCGCGGCCCTGGCCGTGCCGCTGGCCGCGCTGTTCGCCGTCACCGCCATCGAAGTCGCCACCCTGAGCTCGGAGGTCGACGAGGTCGAGAGCCAGACCGCGCTCGCCCGGGCCGCCGTCGGCCCGGGCGGGCTCATCACCCACCTGCAGAACGAGCGCAGCTTCGCCGCGGTCAAGATGGTCGGCTCCGACGTGACGCTCAACGTCAAGGTGCCGGTGCAGGGCTTCGACGAGACACGGGCGCAGACCGACGCGGCGATCGAGGAGGTCACGCGCGAGATCGAGGCCCGCGGCCCTGCGGTGGTGGCCACCTACCGTCCCGCGCTCGACAACCTCGACGCGCTCGCCCAGATCCGCGCCGACATCGACGTGCTGCGGAACACGCCGGAGTGGAACAGCGAGACCCTGGGCGAGCAGCAGAACGTGATGTACCAGCGGTACACGCAGCTCATCCGCCCGATCTTCGACGCCACCTCCCGGGTGGCGCTGTCGATCGACGACGAGGAGCTGCGGGCCGGGGTCGTGCTCGTCAACGACTCCTCCCGGCAGATCGAGCTGTTCCTCGACCTGGCCCGATGGGTGGCGGTCATCAACGGGCGCCAGGGCGGCGTCGACACCCGCCTCGAGGTCCGCGAGCTCGTCCGGCGCCGGGTCATCTGGTACCCGCTCGTCATCGAGATCGAGGAGGCCCCCGCGCCCTACGACGAGGTGGTGGCCGAGCTGTGGCCCCGGGACTTCGTCGGCAACCTCACGACGCTGATGGAGCGCTCCCTCACCGGCGAGGTGCTGACCCCCGACGACTACGGCCCGCCGCTGCAGACCACCAACTGGGGTGGCCTGGTCGAGTTCCGGCTGGCCATGGCCGACGAGCTCGTGGACGTGGCCGGGGACGTGGCCGCCGAAGCCCGCGACCGGGAGCAGATGGCCATCACGGTCGCCGCCGCCGTCCTGGTCCTGGCCGTGGTGTTCTCGTGGCTGGTGTCCCGGTCGATCACCCGGCCGCTGCGGTCGCTGACCGCCCAGGCGCGGTCGATGGCCCGGGATCGGCTGCCCACCGCCGTGCGCGAGGTACTGGAGACCCCGCTGGGCGACGACGTCGAGGTGCCCGTGGTCGAGCCGGTGCGGGTCAAGACCAGGGACGAGGTCCGTGACGTGTCGGACGCACTCAACACGGTGCAGGACCGGGCGCTGGGCCTGGCGGTCGAGCAGGCCCTGCTGCGACGCAACATCGCCGACAGCTTCGTCAACCTCGGCCGCAGGAACCAGAACCTGCTCGTCCGCCAGCTCGACCTCATCACCAGCCTGGAGAACGCCGAGGTCGACGCCGACTCGCTGGCGAGCCTGTTCCAGCTCGACCACCTCGCCACCCGGATGCGGCGCAACGCCGAGTCGCTGCTGGTCCTGGCCGGGGTCGAGCCGCCGCGGCAGTGGGCGAACCCGGTCAGCGTCGGCGACGTCGTGCGGGCGGCGCTCGGCGAGGTGGAGGACTACCAGCGGGTGGCGGTGCGCGACGTCGAGCCCACCACCGTCGTCGGTTCCGTGGCGGCCGACCTCGCGCACCTGCTGGCCGAGCTCATCGAGAACGCCCTGGTGTTCTCCACGGCCGACAAGGCGGTGGCGGTGCGGGGCCGCGGGGACGCCGAGGGCACCTACGTGCTGGCGATCGTCGACCACGGCGTCGGCATGACCTCCGACGCCCTGGTGGCGTCGAACCGGCGCCTCTCGGGGCTCGAGAGCTTCACCGTCGCCCCGTCCAAGTACCTCGGCCACTACGTGGCCGGCAACCTGGCCGCGCGCCACGGCATCGCCGTCAACCTCGAGCACACCCACGGTGCCCGCGGCGTCACGGCCGTCGTGACGCTCCCCGCCGCGCTGCGCGCCCACCTCCAGCAGCCCGAGCGGGCGGCGATCGGTGGACCGTGGGGCGCCCTGCCCGGTGCCGGCGGGCAGTCGTCGCAGGGGCGCGGCGGCCCGGCCCGCCCCTCCTGGTGGGAGACGACCGCACCCCCGCACAGCCCGAGCGCCGCGGGCGCCTACGCCCGCTCGAACTGAGCGGCCCCGACCCCGGGGCCGTCCCCGGTGCCGTCCGGCTGACCGGCCTCGACGGCCGCCACCGCCTGGGTGGCGATGTGGTGCCCGAGGAGGGCGTACGCCTCGAACTGGGTGTGGTCGAAGAACTGGTCGCCGGTGGAGTCGTTGGGGAACGTCGCCTTCGCCTGCCGGGCGGCATGGGCCAGCACGGTGGCGGGTGTCGTGGTGGTCAGCGACGCCTTGGCCAGAACCAGCCGGCCGGCCGTGCCGTCGGCGTAGCGGACGAGACCACAGACGACCGACCGCGTCGACAGCCGGGTGTCCAGCTTGGTCAGCACCCCGGGTGGGCGCTCGCCCGTGGCGTTCGGTGCCAGGGGCGACAGGTCGATGCTGACCTCGACGCCCAGCTCCTCCCGGGCCAGCGTCAGGGCCTCCACGAAGGTGCCGCAGCTCACCAGGTCGTCGCCGCTGGCGTCGAAGCACAGGATCATGCGGCACTGCCGGCGGAGCAGCTCGACCAGGCCGAGGTTCTCGTAGTGGCCGCCGTCGCTGAGGTACACGAACCGGTCGTCCAGGGTGTAGGCGCCGGTGAGCTCCTTGAGCAGGTAGGGGAGCCGCCGGTAGCCGGTCCACGCACCGGCGTAGGGCAGGGCGGCGGGGGCCCCGTCGTCGTAGGGCGGCTCCGGGCGCAGGCCCCGCAGCTCCGCCACGTAGCGGGGGCTGGGTAGCCACACGCCGAGCCGGGCGTTGGACGCGGCCAGGAGCGCGTTGACGGCGCCCTTGCTGTGGCGGCCCATGGCCGAGGCGAACGCGGCCCCGGAGATCGCCATGGCGCCCAGCAGGGTGCCGTCGCTGGCGCTCGGGCCCCGCAGCACCGCCTCGAAGTCCGTCGTCCGGGCCCAACCCACCTCCGGCCCGCCGACCCAGGTCGCCCCGAACACGAACGACTGGGCCCGCCTCCCGGGCGGGGCCGCCTCGGGGTCCGACAGGTTGGCCGCCGCGCACACCAGCAGTTCGGGCAGCGCGGGGTGAGGTTGCGCGAACCGGGACAGGGTCGTCGGCCCGCTCCACTCCCGCTCGCCGGCCACGCCGTCCCGGACCTGCACCGCGAACGCCGACCCGAGCCGGCGCTTGTAGAACGGCGCCAGGCTCCAGCGGGTCTGGTCGCCGGTCAGGTAGACGAGCGCCAGCCCCCCGGCGGCGGCCGCGAACGCCGGCAGCTCGCGCCGGCCGCCGATCCCGAAGATCGTGCCCTGGCCGCGGATGCCCCGCCCGGCCGCCTGGCTGGTGAACACGGCCAGCACCAGGGCCGCCACCACCGCCAGCAGGAGGCCGGCGATGTAGGGCAGCGCCCGGACGAACCAGGACCACAGCTTCCCGAGGGTGGGGAAGCGGGGCTCGGCGTCGGTCTCCGGCGGGGGTGCGGGCCGGTTGATCACGGCGAGGGCGACGGTGGCCAGCGAGCCGGCGCCCGTCACGACGAGAACGCTGGCACCGGACTCGTTGCCGGCGGGGTCGTCCACCCCCGGCAGCATGCGGCCGACGGAGGTGACGAGGTCGGCGCCGAGGCGGGTGAGCAGTGGCAGCAGCCACACGGTGGCCAGTACGGCGAGGCCGAGGACGAGGAAGCCGAGCCCTGCCCGTTCCAGCCGCCGGCGCCAGGCGCCGTCCGCCCCGCCCCACAGGGTGCCGAGGAGGTAGAGGACGACGGCGCCGCCCAGGGTCCAGGCGACGGCCGCCCACATGGCGCCGGTCGTCCGCATGTCGTCCACGTCGCCGGACAGGTGGAACAGGTCGTGCTGGACCCAGCCGAGCGGCCGCCCGACGACGAAGAGGACCAGGGCGAACACCAGCACGTTGAGCGCCACGCCGGCCAGGACCCGGGCGACGGCGCTGGCCCACTCGGCGGCCGTGTCGGCGATGTAGCGGCCGTGCAGCCGCAGGCGGTGCTCCTCGGGCGACCCGGGGGCGAACACCGGCGGCGGCACGACGATGCCGTCGCCCGACGGGTCGCGCGACAGCATCTGGAGGGCACCGGCGATGTAGGCGCCGCCGGACACGCACGACAGGTAGGCGGCGCTGCGCAGGAAGCTGGGGTCGCCGTCCGCCTCCGGGTCGGCCAGCCCGGGCGGGGCGGGGGTGGCGGAGAGCACCTGCAGCACGCCCATGTTGAAGGTGGCGGACCGGATGCCGCCGCCCGAGAAGCAGACGCCGAGCGGGCCGGCCGGCCCGGTGGCCTTCGGCGGCGTGGCCAGCATGTGGCGGGCGAACTGGTCGGCGCCGTCGACGCCGTCCGCCGGCGTGGGCGGGCGCTCGGGGACCTCGGAGGCGGGGAAGGACGGCAGGCGGGACAGCGGGGCGCGCGCCGTGCGCCGCAGCCGGCGCCGCCCCAGGCGGAGCACCGCGTTCAGCATGATCGCCGCCGCCAGGGGCACCGCCACGACGAGGATCGTCCACTTGGGGATGGCGGCGGCGGTCGCCACCACGGCGGCCGCGTCGTTGCTCCCGCCCGCGTCCACGAGGGCGCGGAGGGCCCGGTTCTCCACCAGGTCGGCGAGCCCGGCCACGGCCACGGCCCACGCCATCAGCGCGGCCGGCCGCCGGGCGCGGCGGGTCCGCAGGTGGCGCCCGCCGTACCAGCACCAGAACCCGACCGCGGCCACGTACGCCGGCACGAGCAGGTCGTCCCGGCGCAGCCCTGCCCGCAGGTCGGCGACGACGCCCGCACCGGCACCGTCGAGCAGGTCCTCGGCGCGGTCTGACTCGCCCGCGATCTGTAGCTCCACCACGCTGGGGTCGGTCGTGCCCGCGTCGAGCGCGAACGCGAAGGCGACCACCGCCACCGTGGCCAGCGCCACGCCGGCCGCCACCGTCCACGCGCTCGGCCGGGGCCGGGCACCGTCGTCGGCTGTTCCCGCCATGTCGCCCCCTCGCCTTCCGTCCACCGGCAGGATCCCACACCCTGCGTGCCGGTTGACGGACCGGGGCGGCGGGTACGCGGGGACGGTCCCCATGAGCACCGACACGACCACGCGCGCGCCCGCCGACCGCTCCGCCGCCCTCGACCGCCTGCGGGGGGCGGCCCTGGTGGCCATGGTGATCCACCACCTCACCGACTGGCTGACCGGGGACGCCCGGGCGGTGCTGCCGGGCTGGCCGTCGTTCGTGGTCACGGACGTGGCGGCGGTGGCGTTCTTCGTGGCCGCCGGGGCGTCGCTGGCGCTGTTCGTCGCCAGCCGCCGGGGGCGGGGGATGTCCCGGCGACGGGTCGCCGGCCAGGTCGTGCGGCGCTACGGCCTGCTGGTGCCCATCGGCCTGGCGCTCGACTGGCTGCTGTGGCGCAGCCCGACGATGTTCGGCGTCCTGGAGGCGCTGGGGGTGTGCGTGGTGCTGGGAGCGGCGGTGGCCGCGGTGGTGCCGACCCGCCTGCTGCCCGCGGTGGCGGGCGCCACGCTGGCGGCGGGGATCGTGGTCGAGCGCCTGGCGGGCGGGTCGGGCGCCTGGTTCGCCCGGGAGGTGCTGGCCGGGAAGTTCCCGGTGGTCACCTACCTGGGCTTCGTGCTGGTGGGGGTGGCCGCCGCCCGCACTGGGCGCTACCGGGACCGGCGGTGGGTCGCGGGCGTGACCCTGGCCGCCGTGGCCGCCACCGTGGCGCTGGTGGCGGCCGGCTTCGTGCCGGACCGCTACCCGGGCGACGTCCCGTTCGTGGTCCCCGGCCTGGCGGGGGCGGCCGTCGTGTACGCCCTGGCGCAGCTCCGGTGGCCCCGGGCGCTGGCGGCCCTCGACCGGGTGGTGCGGCGGGCCGCCGCCCACACGCTGGGCATCTTCGTCGCCCACTATGTGGTCTACGGGGCCCTCCGCCACGCAGGCGTGCTCGGCACCGTGCCGGCCGGGGTGGCCATCCCGGTGGCTGTGGCCGTGTCCGTCACGGCCTGCCTGCTGGCGCCCCGCGTCCCGCAGCCGCCGTGGTCGCTGCGCACGGGGTCCAGGTCAGCGCGGCCAGCCGCGACCGCGGCCGACGCAGGTCACCGGTCGTACGGGTCGACCAGCACCCGGACGGCCCGGTCCAACTCGGCCATGACGTCCTCGAACCCGATGCGGCCGCTGCTCCACGACACCAGCGTCGAGTACCAGACGTGACCGAGGACCGCCAGGATGTCCTCGCGCACCGCGGGGTCGAGGTCGCCGAGGACGCCCTCGGCCATGGTCCCGATCTGGCCCGACACCTGCTCGGCGCACTCCTGCACGCCCGGGTCGGCGGACGCCAGGGCGCGCACCAGTGCGGCGGTGAGCCGGGGTTGGCGGGCCATGGCCCGGCACGCCCGGTCGAGCATGTCGACGATCTTGTCGGCGGCGGACGCGCCCCGGGGCGGGGACTGGGCCAGGCGGTCCTGCAGCTTGGCCGTCCACTCGGTCATGGCCGCGGCCAGCAGGTGGTCCTTGGAGGAGAAGTAGCGGTAGATGGTGGCCAGCGACACGTTGGCCCTGGCCGACACGTCCCGCATCTGCACCGCGTCGTAGCCCCGTTCGGCCCCCAGCTCGAAGGCGGCGTCGATGACGCGCCGGCGGCGGTCGAGCCGGCCGGGTCGGGCGCCGGCCGGCGGGGGAGCGTCCACGGCGGTCACGGGCCGGGATGCTACGGCGCGCCGCTCAGCGGGGGACACGGCCCACGGCCACGAGCATCGGGACGACCATCCAGGGGCGCTCGGCCGCGGCCGTGGTGGCCGTGATCCGGTAGCGGTCCAGCTCGACCTCGCTCAGGGCGAGGCGGTACATGCTCATCCGGCCAGGCGCACCGGCAGGTGCTTGATGCCCCCGATGAAGTTGGACCGCAGCCGGTCGGGCGCACCCAGCGCCTCCAGGCGCGGCACGCGCCGGGCCAGCTCCTCGAACAGCAGCCGGATCTCCAGCCGGGCCAGCTGGGCGCCCAGGCAGAAGTGGGGGCCCCCGCCGCCGAAGGCGATGTGGGGGTTGGGGTCGCGGGTGATGTCGAACCGGAAGGGCTCGTCGAACACCGACTCGTCCCGGTTGGCCGATATGTACCAGAGGCTGATCTTCTCGCCGGCCTTGATCAACTGGCCGCCGAGGGTGACGTCGCGGGTGGCGTTGCGCCGGAAGTACATGACCGGCGACGCCCACCGCAGGATCTCCTCCACCGCGCCGGCGATGTGGCGGTCCGGGTCCGACACCAGCAGCTCCCACTGGTCGGGGTGCTCCAGGAAGGCGTTCATGCCGTGGGCGATGGCGTTGCGGGTGGTCTCGTTGCCCGCCACCGACAGCAGCATGAAGAACAGGTTGAAGTCCATCTCCGTGAGCTGGTCGCCCTCGATCTCGGCCTCCAGCAGCGTGGTCACGATGTCGGCCCGGGGCTGGGCCCGCCGCTCGGCGGCCAGCGTCTGGGCGTACATGAACATCTCGATCTGGGCCTCGGTGACCGCGTCGTCGGCCACCTGGTACTCCGGGTCGTCGGACCCGACCATCCGGTTGGACCACCGGAACAGCTTGTGGCGGTCCTCGCGGGGGACGCCCAGCAGTTCGGCGATGACCTCGAGGGGCAGCTCGGCGGCGACGTCGACCACGAAGTCGCAGTCGCCCTTGGCCATGGCGGCCTCGACGATGCCGACCGTCAGGTCGCGCACGTGGACCTCCAGCGCCGCGATCATGCGGGGGGTGAAACCCCGGTTCACCAGCTTGCGGTAGCGGGTGTGGCGGGGCGGGTCCATGAACAGCATCATGTCGCCGGCCATCTCGGTGCCGGGGATGGGCGCGGTCGGGCCCTCCAGCATGACCACGCCGCCCCGCTCCTGCGACGACGAGAACGAGGCCGCATCCCGGTTGGCGGCGACGACGTCGGCGTAGCGGGTGATGACCCAGAAGCCGGCCCCGCCGGGTTCGTCGTGGTGGAACACCGGGGCGTTGGCCCGCAGCCAGGTGAACCACTCGTGCGGGATGCCCTGGGTGAAGCGGTCCCGGTCGAGGAGGTCGATCTCACCGATCATGGGGCGAGTAGAACACATTCTCGTTTGCTCCGCATGTGGTCCTGTGGTCGGGCGCGCCGGGGCCGGCGGGCTGTGGACCCGCCGGCCCCGGCGTGTGCTGTGGATGGCGGGTCAGGAGCCCGTGGGGCAGGTGTCCAGGTACGTCGCGATGCCCGCTCCGCTCGGCGGCGGGCACAGGAACTGGTCGTAGCGGGTGTCGTCGTCCACGTAGCGCTTCAGCCAGGACAGGGTCGAGCGGGCCTGGGGGACGTTGAAGTTGGTGCCCACGAAGTGGCCGGCGTTGGCGATCTCGAGGTACGCCTTCTCCGCGCTGGCCGGTATCTGGTTGTAGAACGGCCGGGCGTACTGGTTCTTCGGGGCGATCGGGTCGCTCTGGGCGGCCACGATCAGCGTCGAGACCTGCATCGTGCCGAAGTTCTGCCCCACGTCCCAGGGCTGGAAGCCGACGACGGCCTCGGTGTCGGGCAGCGCCCGCCCCGACTCCAGCGAACCGCCGCCGCCCATCGAATGGCCGATGAACGCCGTGCGGTTGCGGTCGATGCGGCCGGCCACGGGGCTGGAGGTGGTGAGCCAGGTCATGGCGGCCCGCATCTGGTTGGAGCGGGCGGTGGGGAAGTCGAGGATCGTGTTGGTGTTGATGGTCATCACCACGAACCCGTTGGAGCCGAGGTACCGGCCGGCCCACTGGAGGACGTTCTGGCCCTCGGTGAAGCCGGGGGTGGCCACGACGGCCCCGAAGGTGCCCTCGCTCGTCGACGTCGGGAAGTAGATGGTCCCGCCGTTGAAGCCCGTCTGGCGCGCCACCGCCTGGGTCTGGATGGCGAACGGGCCGGTCTGCTGGGTCACGCTCGTGGGCGTGGGTGCCGGGCCCCGCTGGAACGGGTTCGACTGCGCCCCGGCCGGGGTGCTGATCGCCAGCCCGCCGACCGCCAGTGTGGCGGCGGCCAGAGCGCCGGCCCACGCTCTACGTGTTCTCGATGTCATGCCGGTGGTCCCCTCGTTGTTGACTGTCGACGGTTTCGACACCGAGATTATGGACCCCTGTGTCAATAAGCTCAACCCGGTCGTTCCCCCTCCCGCCGGGCGGCCTCTGACACGAGAACGCGTTCTACATAGACTGCGGCCATGACGCCCGCCGCCGCCCCCACCGCGTCCGACCACTACACGATCGTGTCGGCCGACTGCCACGCCGGGGGAAGCCACAAGCAGTACCGGGAGTACCTCGACCCCCGGTTCCTCGACGACTTCGACGCCTGGCGGGAGAAGTACCGCAACCCGTTCCGGGACCTCGGCGACACCCGCCGCTACCGCAACTGGGACAACGAGATGCGCAACGGCCAGCAGGAGGCCGACGGCATCGTGGGCGAGGTCGTCTTCCCCAACACGGTCCCCCCGTTCTTCCCCAACTTCGTGCTCTTCGCAGCCCCGCCCAAGCCCGACGAGTACGAGCACCGCCTGGCCGGCATCAGGGCCCACAACCGCTGGCTGGTCGACTGGTGCGGCGAGTTCCCCGGTCGCCGGGCCGGCATCGGCCAGATCTTCCTCAACGACATCGACGACGCCATCGACGACGTCCGCTGGATCAAGGAGCACGGCCTGCGGGGCGGCATCCTGCTGCCCAACGTCGCCCCCGACGTGAGCTGGGTCCGCCCGCTGTACGACCCCGAGTACGACCGGCTGTGGGCGGTGATCGAGGAGCTGGAGGTGCCCGTCAACGTGCACGGCGGCACCGGCGTCCCCGACTACGGGCCCTACCCGGTGTCGATGCTGCTCTACATCAACGAGGTCCCGTTCTACTCGCAGCGCCCGCTGGTGCAGTTCATCCTGTCCGGCGTGTTCGAGCGGTTCCCCCGGCTCCGCTTCGTGGTCACCGAGGCCGGCTGCGCCTGGGTCCCGCCCCTGCTGGAGCGGCTCGACAGGACCCTGGCCCGCATCCGGGACACGGGCGCCACCGGCGAGATCCGCTACGGGGCCGAGCACGTCCTGCCCCGGTCGGCCACCGACTACTTCCGCCAGAACGTGTGGATGGGCGTCAGCCAGCCCGGTCCCAAGGACGCCGCCGCCCGCCACGTGATCGGCCTCGACAAGTTCATGTGGGGCAGCGACTACCCCCACGACGAGGGCACCGCCCCCTTCACACGTGAGCACCTGCGGGCCCTGTTCCACGACACCGACCCGGCCGAGCTGCAGCGGCTGCTGGCCGGCAACGCCGCCGAGGTCTACGGCTTCGACCTCGACGCGCTGGCGCCCCTGGCCGAGCGGTTCGGGCCGACCGTGGCGGAGATCGCCGAGCCGCTGACCGAGCTGCCGCCCGAGCCCAACGAGGCGCTGCTCAACTCGGTCGGGGAGTGGCTGTGAGCGGGCGGAGCGGCAACGGCGACGGGGCCGCCGCCGGCCTGGTCCTCGCCGACGACCCGGAGCCCGGGGTCCGGCGGCTCACGCTCAACCGGCCCGAGAAGCGCAACGCCCTCAACAACCCGCTGCGGGGCGCGCTGCTGTCCGCCCTGCGGGCGGCCGACGCCGACCCCGGCGTGCGGGTCGTCGTCGTGCGGGGCGCGGGGACGTGCTTCTCGGCCGGCTACGACCTGGGCGGCGGCAACGAGGGCACCGAGCTGCCCTTCTACACCGCGCCCGGCGAGGGCCAGTGGCCCCGCCACGTGACCGAGGGGTGGATGTCGATCTGGGACCTGGCCACCCCGGTGATCGCCCAGGTCCACGGCTACTGCCTGGCCGGCGGGTCCGAGCTGGCCACCGGGTGCGACCTGGTGTACGTGGCCGAGGACGCCAGGATCGGCTACCCGGCCGTGCGGTTCGGGGTGCCGGACATGCAGTTCCACGCCTGGTTCATGGGCATGCGCACGGCCATGGAGATGATGCTGACCGGCGATTCGATCTCGGGGACCGAAGCCGCCCGCCTGGGCTGGGCCAACCGGGCGTTCCCGGCCGAGACGCTGGGCGACGAGGTGCTGGCGGTGGCCGCCCGCATCGCCAAGATCCCGCCCGACATCGCCCAGCTCAACAAGCGCACGGTCCACCGGGCCATGGACGTCATGGGCCTGCGGGCCGCCATCCGCGCCGGCACCGAGCTGTGCGCCCTGGCCATCCACCAGCCGGGCTTCCGGGCCTTCATCGCCGCCGCCGAGGAGAAGGGCCTGGTCGCCGCCCTCACCGAGCGCGACGCGCCCTTCGGCGACTACCGGACGTCCGAGCCTCACTAGCGTCGGGCGCGTGGCGCGCCTGCTGATCGTCCACCACACGCCCTCGCCGTCGCTGCACGCGATCTTCGAGGCGGTGCGGGCGGGGGCGACGGACCCGCAGATCACCGGGGTCGAGGTGGTGGCCCGGCCGGCGCTCGTGGCCACGGCGGTCGACGTGCTGGAGGCCGACGGCTACGTGCTGGGCGCGCCCGCCAACCTGGGGTACATGGCCGGGGCGCTCAAGCACTTCTTCGACACCGTGTACTACCCCTGCCTCGACGCCACCGTGGGCCGGCCCTACGGCCTGTACGTCCACGGCAACGACGACACCACCGGGGCGCTGGCCGGCATCGACAAGATCGTCACCGGGCTGCGGTGGCGGGCCGCCCAGGCGCCGCTGTCGCTGGTGGGCCCGCCGTCCAAGGCCGACCTCGACGCCGCCTGGGAGCTGGGCGCGGCCGTCAGCGCCGGGCTGTCCGCCGGCTGAGCGCCACCTGCAGGACCGTGCAGTCCACCTTCGGCCGCGGGTCGAACGCGCCCCGGGGGATGCGGCGGCCCAGCCCGACGTCGTAGTCCCGGGCCCAGCGCCCGGCCCCGGGCGCCCGGGCCGCCGCCCACCTCTGGGCCGCGGCCCGCTGCACCACCACGTCGGCCCGTACCAGCCGGGACCCGGGGGCCAGCAGCCGCGACAGGATGGCGGTGGTCTGCGCGAACGGCGGGTTGGCCACCACCCGGAAGGGGCGGCGAGGCAGCCGGAGGTCGGCCGCGTCGGCCCGCACGACCACCACGTCGTCGCCGGCGAACCGGCGCCGGAGCGCGGCGGCCCGACCCGGGTGCAGCTCGACGGCGATCACCCGGGCGCCCGCGGCCACGAGCGGCGCGGTCACCGCGCCGCTGCCGGCACCCACATCGAGGACGAGGTCGCCGGGGGCGACCCCCGCGTCAGCGACGAGCCTGTCGGCCCACGCCGGCGCGAGACGGTGCCACCCCCATGGTCCGTGCCCGGACCCGGGCACGGCGCACCATCACGACTGTCACGGCCATGCGAACAACCCTAACCACGATTTGGCGGCGCTCACATCGAAATAGCGACGTCAGCGCCGCCAAATCGACTGATGACCCCGCCGAAGGCCCGCACGTCCTCCGGCGTCGGGGCGCCCGGGAGGTTCACGATGGCGGTCTGGACGCCCGCTTCCGCGTACTGGCGGTAGCGGCCGACGTGGTCCTCGACCGTCGGGGCGTCGGCCGTGGTCAGGTTGGTGACCCGGACCTCCGCCGGGTCGCGGCCCTCCCGGGCGCAGTGGGCGTGGAGCACCTCGACCTTGCGCCGCACCGTGGCCGGGTCGCCGAACAGGTTGCAGGCGTCGGCGTGGCGGGCCACCAGCCGCAGCGTCACCTGCTCGCCCGACCCGCCCACCAGGATCGGCACCTTGTCCTGCAGCGGCCGGGGGTAGCACACCGCCTCGGGCACCTCGATCGTGCGCCCCTTGTAGGCCGGCGCCCCCTTCCCCCACATCAGCGGCAGGAGCTCCACGGCGTCCTCCAGCATGGCGAACCGCTCGGCCCGGGGCGGGAACCGCCAGCCGTAGGCCCGGTGCTCCCGCTCGAACCAGGCCGCCCCGAGCCCGCAGTTGGCCCGCCCACCCGACAGCACGTCCAGCGTGGCCACGATCTTGGCCAGGTGCCCCAG
>DASSUD010000081.1:0-2100 GCA_035707385.1 Acidimicrobiales bacterium | reverse complement strand
TTCGTCAACGAGTCGACCAGGCGCCGGCCGATGATCGTGCCCGTGGTCATGGAGGCCTGAGCCCGCGCGTGCCGGAGCTGCCCGAGGTCGAGACCATCCGCCGCCAGCTGGAGCCGCTGGTGGTGGGGCGGCGGTTCGGCGAGGCCTGGGCCTTCGCGCACCCCAAGTTCGTCCCGGCGCTCGAGGCCGCCGGGGCCGCCGTCGAGTCGGTGGGGCGGCGCGGCAAGTACCTGCTGCTGGGCCTGGACGGCGACCGCGAGCTGGTGGTGCACCTGGGGATGACCGGCTCGCTGCGCGTCCGCCCTGCGGGCGACGCGGGCGATGCCTACGTGCGGGCGTGGTGGGCGCTGGACGACCCGGCGGGGGAGGCGCTCGAGTTCCGGGACGTGCGCCGCTTCGGGCGCCTGGCGGTGGCGGTGGGCGGGGACTACGCGGGCACGCTGGCGGTGCAGGGGCCGGACGCCCTCGACCCGGCGCTGTCGGCCGAGGCGTTCTGGCGGTCGCTGCGGGCCAGCCGCCGAGCGGTGAAGACCCAGCTCCTGTCGCAACGACCGATCGCGGGCGTGGGCAACATCTACGCCGACGAGGCGCTGTGGCGGGCCCGCGTCAACCCGTTCCGCCGGACCGTGACCCGGGCGCAGGCGGCCCGCCTCTTGGACGCCCTGCGGGAGGTGATGGCGGGCAGCATCCGCTACGGCGGCACCACGCTCACGAGCTACCGCACGGTCGAGGGCCGGCCGGGCCGCAACCAGCAGCGCCTGGAGGTGTACGGCCAGGCCGGGCTGCCCTGCCCGCGCTGCGGCACCGAGCTGCGGTCGCGGGTCCTCGACGGCCGCACCACCACGTGGTGCCCGTCGTGCCAACCCCGGTAGCCCGGCCGGCCGGGCTCGTTTCGCCGGAGGTCACGTCGGACGGTCACGCCTGCGGCGGCCGGCGGTGCACCTTCTGGGCGCCCGCCTGGTCGCGGGCCAGCACGATCAGCTGGTCGACGTTGACGTGGCTGGGCCGCGAGGCGACCCAGCGGACGCACTCGGCCACGTCCTCGGCGATCAACGGGGTCACGCCCTCGTAGACCTGGGCCGCCCGCTCGGCGTCGCCGCCGAACCGCACCACGCTGAACTCGGTCCGGACCATGCCGGGGTCGACCTCCGACACCCGCACGGGCCGCCCGAGCAGCTCCTGGCGGAGGACGGCCATGACGGCCCGGACCGCGAACTTGGCCGCGTTGTACCCGCCGCCGTTGGGGTAGGGCTCGTGGCCGGCGATCGAGCCGATGGTGACGACGTGCCCGTCGCCGCTGGCCTCCAGCGCCGGCAGCAGGGCCCGGGTCATGCGGGCCACGCCCATCACGTTGGTCTCGTACATGACGCGCCACTGGTGCTCGTCGAAGGTGGCCACCGGCCCCCAGCCCAGCGCCCCGCCCGCGTTGTTGACCAGCAGGCGGCAGGCGGGGACGCCGGCCACGAAGGCGTCGACCGAGGGGCCGTCGGTGACGTCGAGCCCGTGGGCCCGGCCGCCGATGTCGGCGGCCAGCGCCTCGATGCGCTCGACCCGCCGGGCCCCGACGACCACGTCCCACCCGTCGGCGGCCAGCGCCCGGGCGGTGGCGGCCCCGATCCCCGAGCTGGCCCCGGTCACGACGGCCACCCCGGGCGGCGAAGGTTGGGTCACGCCGGGTCACGCTAGCGAGCGCCCGCCGGCGCCCGGGGATGCCCGATCCGGGCACCGTGGGCTGCCACAGTGATCCCCGGAGCCGCGGTCGCGGCCCCGCCCTCCGGGCCCCGGAATGATGGCGCTGTGGCCGATGGGGCTGCTGGTAGCGTTGTGGCCATTGTGACGACGCGTCAGACCTCCTCCCGCTCCTCGTCGCGCTCGCGTCCCCGCCAGGCCACGCCCCGCAAGAAGACGAGCCGGCGTGGCACCGTCGCCCGGCGCCCGTCGCTGACCCAGCGGGCGGTCCGGTCCTCGTCCCGCGTCATCGGCCGCCACGCCGACGAGCTCACCGGCCTGCTGCTGGTGGCGGTGGGCCTGGTGGCGGTGGCGGGCCTGGTCGTGCTGACGCGCACGCCGCTGCGCGACGCCGCCGACCGCACCGTGGCC
>DASSUD010000080.1:0-2998 GCA_035707385.1 Acidimicrobiales bacterium | reverse complement strand
CGCAGGAACCCGAACAGCCACTCGCGGGCGTCGTTGTCCAGGTGGTTGGTCGGCTCGTCCAGCAGCAGCAGGTCGCTGCCCGAGAACAGGATGCGGGCCAGCTCGACCCGGCGGCGCTCGCCGCCCGACAGGCCGGTGATGGCGCCGTCGACCCGGTCGGACCGCAGGCCCAGCCCGGACAGGAGGCTGCGGACCTCGGACTCGGCCGCGTAGCCGCCGGCGTGCTCGAAGGCGTCGTGCGCCCGGCTCCAGCGGGCCACCAGCCGCTCGTCGCCGGGCTGGGCCTCCATCTTGCCGTGCAGCTCGTCCAGGCGGGCGGCCAGCGCGTCCAGGCCCCGGCCGCCCAGCACGTGGCTGAGGGGCGTGATGTCCGGGGCGACGGTGTCGAGCCGGGGGTCCTGGGGGAGGTAGCCGAACGCGGGCGGTCGCTGGATCACGCCGGCCTTGGGCTCGGCCATGCCGCCCAGCACCTTGAGCAGCGACGTCTTGCCCGCGCCGTTGCGGCCGACGAGCCCGACCCGGTCGCCGGCGCGCACGGTGAAGCCGGCACCCTCGACCACCAGGGTGCCGCCGACCTCGATCGTGAGCCCGCGAACCGACAACATGGCGGACCATGGTGGCAGGGCCAGGCCCGGGATCCACCACATTTCCGTCATCCGCCCGGCCGGCGGCACCGAATCACCGGCGGCATGACGACGGTCCCGGGGAACTCCGCAGCGTTGCCCACCGCCCGGTCGAGGGCGCGTTCCCGGTCGCAGCCGCGCTCCGGCCCGGCGCTCA
Source organism: Acidimicrobiales bacterium (assembly GCA_035707385.1). Lineage (GTDB taxonomy): Bacteria > Actinomycetota > Acidimicrobiia > Acidimicrobiales > VFJN01 > ZC4RG19. Next base: position 2,218 of record DASSUD010000080.1, on the reverse strand, counting down.
GCGACCTGGGGGACGACGACCTGATCCGGGCCGTGCACGCGGGCGAGCAGCCGGCGCTGGGCGAGATCTACCGGCGCTACGCCGGGGCCGTGTGGGCCGTGGCCCGCCGGGTGTGCAACGACCGGGTCCTGGCCGAGGACGTGAGCCAGACCGTGTTCACCGACCTCTGGCGGCGTCCCGGCCGCTTCGATCCCGCCCGCGGCCGGCTGCGCCCGTGGCTCGTGGCCCAGGCCCACGCCCGGGCCGTCGACACGGTCCGGTCGGAGACCGCCCGCCAGCGCCGCCAGGACCGCGAGGGCCACCTCGCCCCGGTCACCGAGCTCGACGTGGAGGCCACCGTCCACGCCGCCGCCCTGGGCGACGACGTGCGCCGCGCGGTCGAGCAGCTGTCCGCCGACGAGCGGGAGGCCATCGTCCTGTCCTACTTCGGCGGCCACAGCTACCGCGAGACGGCCGAGATGCTGGGCGCCCCCGAGGGCACGGTCAAGACCCGCATCCGGCGGGGCCTCATGGGGCTGCGTCGTGCGCTGGAGGCCCAGGGGGTGACACCGTGACCGTGGCCCCGTACCGCCACCACCCGCTGGACGACCTGGCCGCCTACGCCCTCGACGCGGTCGACGACCGGGGCGAGCGGCAGGCGATCGAGGACCACCTGGCCGCGTGCGAGCCGTGCCGCCGCCTGCTGGCGGACGACGAGGCCACGCTGGCCTGGCTCGTGACCGACGAGGACCCGCCCGCCAGCGTGTGGGCCGCCATCGACGTGCGCACCCGCGGCGACGTGCCGCGGGTCGTGGTGCCCGTCGAGTTCGGGTCCGTGCGGGCGGCACCGCCGGCGACGCCGGTGTCGCCTGCGGCGCCGGTGCCCCCGCGCGGGCTCCGGCGTCGCCGGCTGGCGGCGCTCGTGGCCGCGGCGGCCGCCCTCCTGGCGGCGGTGGCGGCCGGCCCCCAGCTGCTCGGCGCGGGGCGCGGCGGCGGGCCGGCGCCGGGCACCGAGGTGGCTGCGCCGACCCTCGGTGTCCTCATCGCGGCCGACGGGGCCGAGGTCGCCCGGGTGCGGGCCGGCCGGGACGGGCCCGCCGTCGAGCTGACCGGTGTGGCCCTGCTCCCCCAGGGCCGCACCTACCAGCTGTGGTCGCTCGACGGCGAGCGGCCGGCGTCGCTCGGCCTGCTGGGCGACGGCACGGACACCACCGTGGCCGTCTCCCTGCCCGCGGGCACCCGGCGGGTGGCCATCAGCGACGAACCGGCCGGCGGGTCGCCCGCCCCCTCGGGCCTGATAGCCGGCGCGGGCACCCTCCGCCCGGCCTGAGCGCCCGCCCGAACCGCCATCCGGATCGGCGGCCGCCCCGGATACCCGGCGATGGCCTCCACCACCACACCCCCTGCGTCGCCGTCTCCGCCACCCACCGTCGAGCTGCGCCACTCGACCGGGGGCGGCGGCGCGGCGGGCGCGGCGCTGGCCGGTCTGGTCAGCGCCGCGCTCGCCCTCGGGGCGGGGGAGCTGGTGGCGGGGACAGGGCCCCGGCTCGCCTCCCCGGTCGAGGCGGTGGCCCGCGAGGTCATCGACCGGGCGCCCCGGCCGGTCGAGCGATTCGCCGTCGAGACGTTCGGGATCGCCGACAAGCTCGCGCTGGTCGTCGGCACCCTGGCGCTCTCCGCCGTGCTGGGCGCCGTGCTCGGGCTCGTCGCCCGCCGCCGCCCGTGGGCGGGGGCGCTGGGGCTCGCCGCCTTCGCCGTGCTGGGGGCGGCCGCCTCCCTGTCGGCGCCCTCGGCCCCGGCCGTCGCGGCCGTGCCCAGCCTGGCCGGCGGCGCGGCCGGCGCCGGCGCGCTGTGGCTGCTGCTGGGCCGAGCCGGGCGGGCCCGGCGGGTCTCCCCCTCGCCGGGCCCGGCGGGCGTCCCCTCGCCGCGCCCCTCCGGCGGGGCCGGGTCCCGCCGGGCCTTCCTGGGCCTGGCGGCGGGGATGGCGGCGGCCGCCGCGCTCGCCGGCGCCGGCGGACGGGCGCTGCGCAGCCGGTTCAGCGCGGCCGAGTCCCGGGCCGGCGTCACCCTGCCCCCGGCGGCCCGGCCGCTGCCGGCCGTCCCCGCCGCCGCCGAGGTCGGCGTCCGGGGCGTCGCCCCGTTCGTCACCCCCAACGCCGACTTCTACCGCATCGACACCGCCCTCGTCGTGCCCCAGGTCCGGGCCGAGGACTGGAGCCTGCGCGTCACCGGCATAGTC
>DASSUD010000079.1:0-5423 GCA_035707385.1 Acidimicrobiales bacterium | reverse complement strand
CACCTGCGACGACGAGACGATCACCCTCCAGCCGGGCACCGCCCGGGGCAACCGGGACAAGTCGTGGGGCCCCCGGCGCTGGGGCGGGCCGCAGATGTGGCGGTGGTTCTCCATCAACATCGACGACGGCACCCACTTCGGTGGCATCCGCATCGGGACCCCTGCCGGCGACCTGCACCGGGGCTGGGTGTGGCGGGACGGCGAGGCCACCTCGATCCGCACCTGGGACGTGACCACCGAGCTGGCCGACGACGGGGTGACCCACCGGGTCAGCCACGTGCGGGCCACCGACAAGGCGGGCCGCACGCATCAGCTGCGGGCCGACGTCCTGCGGGTCTACGGCGTGCCCCACAAGACCGGCGACCGCCACACGATCGTCAACGAGGGCCTGGCCCGCTGGACCTACGAGGGCCGCACCGGCTACGGGATCAGCGAGTACCTCCACCAGCTCGACGACGACGGCGTGCCCCTGGTGCCGATCGAGTGACCGGCGAGGTGCGCCCGGACGCGGCCGACCTGGCGGCCGCGCTCGGCGCGGTCGTCGGGGCCGGCCCGGTCACCGGCCTGCGGCGGCTCTCGGGCGGCGCCAGCCGGGAGACGTGGGCGTTCGTGGCCGGCGAGCGGCCCCTGATCCTCCAGCGGGAGCGGCCGTCCGGGGTGCGCCGCACCGGCATGGCCACCGAGGCGGCGCTGCTGCGGGCGGCCCGGGCGGAGGGCGTGCCGGTGCCGCAGGTGGTGGTGACCGACGCGGACGTGCCCGGCAGCGGCCTGGGCGACTCGTGGATGGTGGTCGAGCACGTCCCCGGCGAGACGATCGCCCGCAGGATCCTGCGCGACGCCGAGTACGCCCCCGCCCTGGGGGTTCTGGCCGGCCAGTGCGGCAGGGCACTGGCCCGCATCCACCGCATCCCCCCGGCCGCCATCCCGGGCCTGGGCGGCGGCGACCAGGTGGTCCAGCTGCGGGCGACGCTCGACGGCGTGGGGGAGCCCCACCCCGCCTTCGAGCTGGGGTTCCGGTGGCTGGAACGGTCCCGGCCGGCGGCCGGCACGCCCCGCGTCGTCCACGGCGACTTCCGGCTCGGCAACCTGATCGTCGGGCCCGACGGGCTGCGGGCGGTGATCGACTGGGAGCTGGCGCACACCGGCGATCCCCTGGAGGACCTGGGCTGGCTGTGCGTGCGGGCGTGGCGGTTCGGGGCCGAGCCACGGGTGGGAGGGTTCGGCCACGTCGACGACCTGGTGACGGCATACGAGGACGAGTCGGGCCGGGTCGTGGACCGCGACGCCCTGGCCTGGTGGGAGGTGCTGGGCACGCTCAAGTGGGGGATCATCTGCGCCGTGCAGGCGGCCACCCACCTGAGCGGGGTGGTGCGGTCGGTCGAGCTGGCGGCCATCGGCCGGCGGGTGTGCGAGGTCGAGTCCGACCTGCTGAGGCTGCTGCCGTGACGGCCCCCCACGACGGCCCGACTGCCGCCCAGCTCCTGGAGGCCGTGAGGGAGTTCCTGGAGGGTGACGTCATGGCCGCCACCGACGGGCGGGTGCGGTTCCACGCCCGGGTGGCGGGCCGGGTGCTGGCGATCGTCCAGCGGGAGCTGGAGGCCGGCGACGGCCCCGCGCGGGCCCACGCCGCCCGCCTGGAGGCCCTCGGCTTCGCCGACGACGCCGCCCTGGCGGCCGCCATCCGCTCTGGCGAGCTGGACGACCGCTGGGACGAGGTCGCCGCCGCGATCCGGGCCACGGTGGCGGACAAGCTGGCGGTGGCGAACCCCGGCTACTGACCGGCGGCGAGCGAGGCTGCATCGCACCGCCAGACCGGTCGAAGGTCGCCGTCCACGGAACCTCGACGTGATCCAGCCCGTATCGTGGCGAAGCGGACGTCGACCACGACGTGGCCGGCAGGCCAGTGGACCAGTTGCCCGTCGCGTCGGCACGGAGGACCATCAATGGCCGCAAACTGGAGGACGGGCCGGGCCCTGGGCCAGCTCGCGCTCGGCGCCGCGCTGCTCGCAGCCGGTACCGGACATCTCACGACGCAGCGCAAAGAGTTCCAGGCCCAGGTGCCGTCGTGGTTCCCGGCCGATCCCGACTCCGTCGTCGTGGTCTCAGGCGTTGTGGAGCTCGCCCTCGGCGCTGCTCTGCTGGGGACGTGGAAGCAGCCTGCCCGCGCGGTCGTCGGCGGCACAGCAGCCGCCTTCTTCGTCGCCGTCTTCCCCGGCAACATCGCCCAGTACACGGGTCACGTGGACGCCTTCGGCCTGGACACGGACGCCAAGCGCGCCGTCCGGCTCGTGTTCCAGCCTGCCCTCGTGGCGTGGGCGCTGGTTTCGACCGACGCCGTGCGGGTCCTCCGCGAGAGGCGAGCACGGGTCGGCTGATTCCGGCATCGACCTCAGGGCGGGCTGGGAGCGTGGGGGCCGCGTCGACGGGATGCACAGCTACGTCGGACGCGAAGATGACCCCGTGGTTGCAGATCTCGAGGATCCGCGTCGCGAGGAGCCGTCGTTCGTGCTCGGGGAGCGCGAGATGCTCGAAGCGTGGCTCGAGTTCCACCGCACGACGCTGCTGCTCAAGTGCGAGGGGCTCACGGATGAGGGCCGCAAGCGTCGACCCGTGTCCACTTCGAAGCTGTCGCTCCACGGCCTCGTACGGCATCTGGCCGAAGTGGAACGGAACTGGTTCCGCCGCGTCCTGCTCCGCGAGCCGGACACACCACCGATCTGGTACGACCCTGCCATCGAAGACAGCGAGCTGATCCCGCTCGACGGCGCCGACTGGCACGCTGACCTGGCTGCGTGGCAATCGCAATGCGAGGCGAGCCGCCAGGCAGCCGCAGCCCATCAGCTCGATGACACGGGCCTACGGCACGGCAAGCCGTGTTCGTTGCGATGGATCTACGTGCACATGATCGAGGAGTACGCGCGCCACAACGGTCACGCCGACCTCATCAGGGAACTGGTCGACGGCGGGGTGGGCTGGTAGGACCTGGTCGACAAGGCCTGACGGGTGAACCGAGACCGTCACAGGGCGTCGCTACGATCCTGCGGTGACTCTGGCGGTGACCGTGGTGTGCCAGGACGGCGTGGTGGTGGCGGCCGACAGCCGCACCACGCTGGCGAACCACCGCATGTTGCGGGTGGGCAGCGACTTCACCCACAAGGTCTTCGAGTCCGGTGCGGTCGCCGTGGCCACCTACGGCGACGCGTTCGTGAGCGGCCGCAGCATCGCCAGCCACATGGCCGAGTTCGCGGTGGTCGAGTCCGGCCGGTGCGACCATCCCGGGCCCGCGGCGCGGCGGCTGGCCGAGTTCTTCGGCGACCGCTACGACGAGCAGATGTCCGACGACCCCGACGACGTGTCGCCGCCGCCCATGGCCGCGCTCGGGTTCCTGGTGGGCGGGTACGACGACCATGGCGTGGGCGAGGCGTGGGAGGTCGTCCTGCCCGAGCGCGTCGTCGAGCGCATCGCCACCACCGCCGAGGGCGGGGGCGCCGCCTGGCGCGGGCAGTCCGACGTGATCACCCGCGTCGTCCGGGGCTCCGACCTCGAGCTGCTGGAGCGCCTGGCCGACGCCCACCAGCTCCAGCAGGAGCTGCACGCCCTCACCCCCCTGCTCGACGCCTGCACCTACCGCATCCCGTTCGATTCCATGAACCTGCAGGACGGCATCGACTTCGCGGTGCTGTGCATCCGCACCACCATCGACGTCCAGCGCCTCACGCTGGGCCCGGTGGCCACGCTGCCAGAGTTCTCGTGGCCGGGGGTGGGCGGGCCTGTCGAGATCGCCACGGTCACGGCCACGGCCGGGTTCGCGTGGGTGCAGCGCACCAACGTGCAGGGCGAACGCCCGGCCGGGCTGGCGGAGGGTCAGCGGTGAGCGATGAGCGGACGGCTCAGAACCGCATGACCGCCGCACCCGTGGGGTGCTCGGTGCGCGCCACGTAGGTGGCGCGCTTGCGGTCGCGCGCCGACATCCACACCCGCGAGCGCTGGTAGTCGCGCCAGACGTCGTCGAGGTCGGGCACGTCGCCGTCCAGGTCGGTGTCGGCCGCGGGCAGGAATCCCGTGGCCTTGATCGGCCGTGCGATCGGGCGTGCGATCGGCTGCGTTGTGGCTGGGCCCGGCGCCATTGGCCGACATGGTACCGCGTCCTGCGCTAGATACGGGGGGTGGCCGACGGCAGCAGGCGCACCAACTTCGTCGCGCTCGTCGCCGACGCGGGTGTGGCCGCGGCCAAGCTCGCGGCGGCGGTCGTGACCGGGTCGTCGGCCCTGGCGGCCGAGGCCATCCACTCGGTGGCCGACACCGGGAACGCGGTGCTGCTCTCGGCGGCCCGGCGCCGCGGCGGCCGGGCCGCCTACTTCTGGACGCTGCTGGCCGCCATCGGCGTGTTCGTCGTCGGCGGCGCCCTGGCCGTCTACCAGGGCGTGCACGAGCTGGTGCACCCCACGGCGATGGCGTACTTCGCCGTCGCCTACGCCGTGCTGGGCGTGGCCTTCCTCCTGCAGGCGACCTCGTTCGTGCAGGCCACGCGCCGGCTCCGGGCCGAGGCCCGGCAGCTCGACCGGGACCTGCGCCGCCACGTCGTGCTGAGCGCCGACCCGACGGCCCGGGCCGTGTTCGCCGAGGACGCCGCCGCGCTGATCGGCACGGTGGTGGCTGCGATCGGCGTCGCCCTGCACCAGGTGACGGGGTCGGTCGTCCCGGACGCGCTGGCCTCGATCGCCATCGGCCTGTTGCTGGTGGCGGTGGCGCTGTTCCTGGGGGACCGCAACCGCGACTTCCTGGTGGGGGAGGAGGTGTCGGCCAACGCCAAGGCCCGCATCGCCTCCTACGTCGCCGCCTACCCGGGCATCGTGGATGTCCGTGACCTGATGGTGACCTTCATCGGTCCCGACGAGGTCTGGGTGGTGGCCCGGGTCGACGTGGACGAGGGGCTCAGCGGCCGGGGGGTCGAGGCGCTGGTGGTGGACGTCGAGCGCACGCTGATCCAGCGCAGCGCGGCGATCTCGCGGGCCGACATCGTGCCGGTCGGGTCGGCGCCGCGGCGGGCCGCCGCCGATCAGATGTAGCCGATCTCCTTGGCCCCCGCCGTCAGGTCGTCCCGGAACCGGGGGTGGGCGATGGCGATGAGGGCCTGGGCCCGCTGCCTGATCGAACGGCCCCGCATCTCGGCCACGCCGTACTCGGTGACCACCTGGTCGACGGTGTTCTTGATGGTCGTGACCATGGACCCCGGCGTGAGCACGGGCTGGATGCGGGACACGGTCCCGCCCGCGGCCGTGGACGGCAGCACCACGAAGCCGTGCCCGTTCGGCGAGAACAGGGCACCCCGGGCGAAGTCGGCCTGCCCGCCGCTGGAGGACCAGTAGCGCCCGGCCACCGTCTCCGAGGCGCACTGGCCCACGAGGTCGACCTCGGTGGTG
>DASSUD010000078.1:0-9147 GCA_035707385.1 Acidimicrobiales bacterium | reverse complement strand
GGGCCCGTGCTCGACGAACCGCTCGTTCCGCCGCCGACCGAGGGCCGGGTGTTCCGCGCCGGGCGCCGCGTGCGCCTTGCCGACGCCGACCCCACCGGTCGCCTGCGCCTCGACGCCTGCGCCCGCTACCTGCAGGACATCGGCAACGACGACACCGCCGACACGGGCATGGACGACGTCGACACCACCTGGGTCGTCCGGCGGGCGGTCATCGACGTCCACCGCCGGCCCCGGTGGCGCGAGTGGCTCGACCTGTCGACCTGGTGCGGGGGTGTGGGTCGCCGCTGGGCCGAGCGCCGCATGACGATGGCGGGCGAGCAGGGCGGGCGGGTCGAGCTGTCCACGCTGTGGGTGCACGTCGACACCGCCACCATGGCGCCGGCCCCGCTGACCGACCACTTCCTGGCGACCTACGCCCCGGCGGCCGGCGGACGGAAGGTGTCGAGCCGCCTGTGGCTCGGCGACCCCCCGGTGGGCGCGGCGGCCGAGCCCTGGCGGCTGCGGGCAGTCGACATCGACCTGCTCGGCCACGTCAACAACGCGGCCTACTGGGCGGCGGTGGAGGAGCAGATCGAGCCGGGCACGGTCTTCGCCCACGGCCTGCTGTCCCGCCCCCACCGGGCGGTGATGGAGTACGGCCCCGGCATCCCCGCGGGCGCCGAGGTCGAGCTGCTGCTGGACGAGGCCGACGACCACCTGTCGGTGTGGTTCACCGTCGGCGGCACCGTGCTGGCCTCGGCCACGGTGGTGCCGCTGGCTGCCGCTCCCTAGCCGGAGCGGTCCGCGAGCCGTCAGTACGGCGGCCAGATTGCGACACAACGTCAATTCCCCCGCCAGTTCGACCGGGCCCGGGTGGCAGGTGGGCAGCACGGTACGGTGATGTTCACCATCGCTGCGGGAGGCGAGCGTGAGCGACACGACTGGTCACCGGAAGAGCGGGCCGGCGCGGCGCGCCGACATCGTCGGGGCGGCCCGCGCCGTCTTCCTCGCCGAAGGCTACGCCGACGTCGGCCTGACCGACGTGGCCGCCGCCGGTGAGGTGTCCCGCGGCCTGGTGTACCGCCACTTCCCCCGGGGCCGCAGCGACCTGTTCCTGGCCGTCACCGAGGACCTGCTGGGCGAGCTGGGGGAGCGCCTGCGCTACGCCGCCAGCGCGCCGTTCTCGCCGGCCAAGCGCATGGAGCACCTGCTGGCCGCGCTGTTCGCCTTCTTCCAGGAGCGCCCGGAGGCGTACCGGTTCCTGTTCCGGGACGTGTGGGCCGCACGAGAGGAGTCCCTCGAAGCGTCCGCCGTCGCCGCCCGGGCCCCGCTGGTGGCCGAGATCGCCTCCCTGCTGGCCGGCACCGAGGAGGGCCGGGAGGAGGTCGACGTGGCCAGTCACGGCATCCTCGGCTTCGCCCTCGCCGCCATCGAGATGGCCCTGGCTGGTGCGATCGAGGCCGAGGCCGCCTGGCGGGTCGCCTCCCGCTACGCCGTCTCGCAGATGGCGAGGTGAGGGAGCCTCAGCCGCCGTCGGTGGTGACCAGGCGCAGGTCGGGGCGCCGGCCCGGCAGCACCGGCGCGCCCAGCACCGCCCGCACCCGGGTCCCCGCGCCCGGTGCGGAGGTGACCTCCAGTGAGCCGTCCAGGTAGCCGGCCAGGGTGCGCATGGCCGTGAGGCCGGATCCCACCTCGACCGCGTCCGGGTCGAAGCCCGCGCCGTCGTCGACCACCTCGACGACCACCGTGTGGCCCCGGGCGGCGACGCGGACGCTCAGCGACCGGCAGTGGCTGTGGCGGTGCACGTTGTCCAGCGCGGCGTGGACGATCCGCAGGGCCAGCATCTCGGTGGTCCAGTCGGGGGCCAGCGACTCGTCGACCTCGATGTGCAGCGCGGGCCGGAACCCGTCGCCGTACAGGCTGTCCACGTAGGCCCGTAGCGGGGCGACCAGGCGCTGCCGGCCCTCGCCCTGGGGCGGGGCCATGGCCGCCAGCATGTCCTGCAGGGCGTCGACCTGCTGGGCCAGGTCGGTGCGGGTCTGCGACGCCACCATGGCCAGCGCCGCGCCGGGCCGGCCGGGCGGGTGCATCTCCAGCGCGGTGGCGAAGGTGGCCATCGCGCTGTACGAGGACATCGCCTGCTGGTGGAGCCGGGCCGCCATCCGGTAGCGGTCGCTGTCCACGTGGTGGACCACGTCGGCCAGCAGGCGCCGGCGCTCGTCCGCCGCCTGGTCCACCTGGCGGTAGAGCCGGGCGGTCTCGCGGGCCACCAGCAGGTGGCGGACGCTCGACAGCACCAGCAGGACCACGACGCTGGCACCGGCGCCGGCCACGACCCACGCCTGGTCCCGCCACAGGACGGCCTCGGCCACGATGGCCGGCACCACCGCCAGCACCAGCACCGAGATGACGTTGCGCCGCCGCACCTGGGCTTCCGGGGGCAGGCGGTCGAGGCCCACCGACGGGCGCCGCATGGCGTGTACGACGAAGATCGCCCCCAGGCCGCAGGCCAGGGCGTGCCAGGTGAGGAGGGGCCCGCTCGGCGCGTCGAAGCCGTCCACGGCCAGGGCCACCTGGCCGGCGGAGTCGACCAGGGCGGAAACCCCCAGGGCCAGGCCCAGCCAGGCCAGGCCCCGGTCCTCGCGGGCGATGCGGGCGGCGAAGACCGCCACCACCGCCACACCGTGGACCAGCGCCACGGTGATGACCGACCACGACACCGTGTACCAGGCGTCAGGGGACCGGGCCACGGTGTCGCCCCACAGCAGCGCCAGGGGGGCGGTGACGACCACGACGAAGGTGGTCAGGTCGACGACGTCGATCCCGGCGGACCGGTGCCCGGCCCGCGACCGCATGATGACCGTGTTGCCGGCGCCGTAGCAGAGGATGCTCAGGCCCACCGATCCGACCCACAGCGCCCGGGCCCAGCCCCAGTCGTGGCCGCTCAGGGCCAGCAGCGCGGCCGCGCCCACCACCGACACGCAGAAGCCGGCGTACCACAGCCGCCACACCGGCCGGTCGACCGGCGCCACCTGGCTGCCCGCCCGCCACGTGAGGGCCAGGCCGGGGACGGCGAACACTGCGGCGATGAGGACCCACCAGGTCAGGTGGGCCTGCTCGCCCCGGACCGACCGGCCGGCCCAGGCCACCACCGCCACGGCTCCGAGCGACAGGCCCCACGCGGCCCGCCGCACGGGCAGGGGGAACACGAACATCGCCTCGCCGCGGCCCACCGTGAGGCGGCGTCGTCGCGTGAGGGCGCCGCCGCCGGCGCGCGCGGCCGGCGGCAACACGCCCTGCATCCCTACGGCCATGCGGCGCTCCCCCTTGGGCCCCCGGATCAGGTGTCGTGGCGAGCGCGACGGTAGCAAGCGGGGGCGCGCCCGGCCGCGCGAACCCTCACACCTGGTCGTCGAGGAGGACGATCTTCCCGAACTTGCCGCCGGCCGCGAACCGGGCGTAGGCGTCCGCCGCCTCTGCCAGGGGGAACGTGGCGGCGATCGGCACCGTCACCGCCCCTCTGGCCAGCAGCGGCAGGACGTGGCGCTCGACGGCCCGGGCGGCGGCCGCCTTGTCCTCGAGGGGCCGGGCCCGCAGGGTCGAGCCGTGGATGCGGCCCCGCCGGGCCATGAGGTCGAGCAGGCTGATCTCGGCCGACAGGCCCGCGCCCACGCCGATCACGGCGATGCGCCCGCCCGTGGCCAGCGACCGCAGGTTGGCGGCCATGTTCACCCCGCCGACCAGCTCCAGCACGACGTCGAAGGGGCCGTGGTCGCCGAAGTCGCCGGGTGCCACCGCCGTCGCCCCCAGTGCCTCGACGTCCTTGCGGGACGCCGGGTCGCGCACCGTGGCGACGACCGAGGCCCCGGCCGCCACCGCCAGCTCGACCGCGGCGGTGCCGACGCCGCCGGCGGCCCCGTGGACGCAGGCGCGCTCGCCCATGGCCAGCCCGCACTGGGTGAACAGCGCGTCGTGGGCGGTGGTGTAGTTCTCGGGCAGACCGCCGGCCCGGGCCCACGGCACCCCGTCGGGGACGGGCATCGCCACCAGCTCGGGCACCACGGCCAGCTCGCCCTGCCCCGCCCCCGTGACCACGGCCATGACCCGGTCGCCGGGGGCGAAGCGCCGCGTCCCCGGGCCGGTGGCCACGACCTCGCCGGCCAGCTCCAGGCCGGGGCGGTCGGGCGGGGCCGTGCCGGGCGGGGGCGGGTACAGGCCGTCGCGCTGCATGAGGTCGCCGCGGCACACGCCGGCGGCCCGCACCGCCACCAGCAGCTCGCCCGTGCCCGGCTCGGGGTCGGGGTGCTCGCGCCAGGCCAGCGCGCCGTCGACGATGGTCACCGCGTGCATCGCTGCCTCGTTCTCCCGGTCGGCTCCCGGCCTCAGCCCCGCTGGTCCATGGGCACGTAGGGCCGCTCGGGGGCACCCACGTAGAGCTGGCGAGGCCGGGCGATCTTCTGGTCCTGCTCCAGCAGCTCGACCCAGTGGGCCAGCCAGCCGGACACGCGGGGGATGGCGAAGAGCACCGTGAACATCTCGGTCGGGAACCCCATCGCCTGGTAGATCAGGCCGGAGTAGAAGTCGACGTTGGGGTAGAGGCGGCGCGACGTGAAGTACTCGTCGGACAGCGCCACCTCCTCCAGCTTGAGGGCGATGTCGAGCAGTGGGTTGCGCCCGGTGATCTCGAACACCGAGTCGGCGGTCTCCTTGATGATCCTCGCCCGGGGGTCGTAGTTCTTGTACACGCGGTGGCCGAAGCCCTGGAGCATGACCTCGCCGGCCTTGACCCGCTTCACGTACTCGCCGACGTGGTCGATGGAGCCGATCCGCCGGAGCATGGCGATGACGGCCTCGTTGGCGCCGCCGTGGCGGGGGCCGTACAGCGCGGCGGTGGACGCGGCCACGCACGAGTAGGGGTCGGCGTGCGCGGAGGCCACCGTGCGCATGGCGGTCGTGCCGCAGTTCTGCTCGTGGTCGGCGTGCAGGATGAACAGGATGTCGAGCGCCTTGGCCAGCGCCGGGTTGGCGTCGTAGCGGGGCTCGGCCACCTTCCACAGCATCGACAGGAAGTTGGCGGAGAAGCCGAGCGAGTTGTCGGGGTAGACGAAGGGCATGCCTACGCTGAAGCGGTGGCAGGCGGCGGCCAGGGTCGGCATCTTGGCGATGAGCCGGACGATCTGCCTGTAGCGGTTGGCGGGGTCGCCGATGTCCTTGGCGTCCAGGTAGAACGTCGACAGCGCGGCCACCGCCGAGACCAGCATCCCCATGGGGTGGGCGTCGTAGTGGAAGCCCTCCAGGAAGCGCTTGCGCACGTTCTCGTGGATGAACGTGTGGTACGTGATGTCGTGGACCCACGCGTCGAACTCGTCGGACGTGGGTAGCTCCCCGTTGATGAGCAGGTAGGCCACTTCGAGGTAGGTCGAGCTCTCGGCCAGCTGCTCGATGGGGTAGCCGCGGTAGCGCAGGATGCCGGCGTCGCCGTCGATCTCGGTGATGGCGCTGCGGGTGGCGGCGGTGGTCGTGAACGCCTCGTCGTAGAACCAGACGTTGGGCAGCAGCTTGCGCCAGGCGCCGGCGTCGACGCCACCGTCCGCGATCGGGATCTCCACGGACTCGCCTGTCCGGTTGTCGGTGATCGTGATGCTCTCGGGCACGGCGGCTGCGCTCCTTGTCCGGGACCTGGGTACCAGGGGCGAATCTACTTGCCGCCCCCCGACAAACCCCTTCCCGGCCGGCTCACCCCGTGAGCGTGATGTGGACGCCCTCGTGGTCGGTGCCGGCCACCAGGTCGCGGATGGCCGTGCGCACCGCCCGGGCCGGGGCGGAGAGCCGGCCCCGGCGCAGCGTGGCCAGGCCCACCGAGCGCGGGGCCAGGCCCTCGACCGGCACCCGGCGGCACGTCGGCTCGTACCAGCGGGGGGCGGCGGTGGCGGGGACGACCGCGGCTCCGAAGCCCTCGAAGGCCAGCGAGGTGAGCAGCCGGATGCCGTCGATCTCGGCCTGGGGGCGGACGGTCAGGCCGCTGCGGGCCATCTCGTCGTCGAGCTCGTCCCGGAAGGCGGTGCCGCGGGGCTCCAGCAGCAGCGGGTGGTCGGCCAGGTCGGCCAGCGTCGCCTGGTCGCGGGCGGCGAGCGGGTGGCCGGCGCGGGCCAGGACGATGCGCTCCTCGTCGAAGAGCGGCTCGGTGGCCAGCTCGCTCGCGGTCACCGGCATGTTGACCACCGCCAGGTCGAGGCTGTCGGCCACGACCTGGGGGACGAGCGAGGTGGTGGTGGCGTCGACCACGATCACGTGGACGAGCGGGTGGCGCTCGGCCATGAGCTCGAGGAGCCGGGGGACAAGCCAGCGGCCGACGGTGCCGATGCAGCCGAGCCGCACGGGGCCGGACACCTGGTGCAGCATCGACTCGATGTCGGCCCGCAGGGCCTCCAGCTCGTGCTGGACCCGGCGGGCCCGCGCCACCGCCACGTCACCCTCCTCGGTCAGCCTGCCGGTGGCGCGGTCGACCAGGGTGGCCCCCAGCTCGCGCTCGAGCCGGGCCACGTGCGTCGACACGTTGGACTGGACGGTGTGGAGCCGGCGGGCGGCGGCGGAGAACGAGCCGGCCTCGGCGACGGCGACGAGGGCGGCGAGCTGGCGGAGATCCATCGCTGGCAATGATGGCAGCTATCGCTAACAACTGTTTGACGAATCGCGCGTTGTCGGGCACACTGACGTCACATACGAGCGGAGGTTGTGGATCCCCCCTCCCGCCGCCGCTCGGGAGAGTGCCGCAGGCAGATCCCCCCTCCGTCTGTGCAGCACCACGGGAGCCGACCGCACCACCCACGGTCGGCTCCTCTCGTTTTCGCACTAGGTTGCGGGCGATGACCGGGGCCGCCATCTTCGACCTGGATCGCACGCTGCTGCGGGGTGCCAGCGGGCCGGTCCTCAGCGCCGCCCTGCGCGACGCCGGGGTCATGGCCGGCCGCTCGATCCCGGGCGAGGGGCTCGTCTACCGGCTGTTCGACCTGGTGGGCGAGACGCGGCCGTCGATGATCCTCACCCGCCAGGCGGCCCGCTTCGCCAAGGGCTGGCGCCGGGAGCAGGTGCGCGACGCGGGCAAGCAGGCCGCCGAGATGCTGGCCGGCGCCGTCCAGCCCTTCGCCCTGCCCATCATCGAGGACCACCGGGCCAGCGGGCGCCTGCTGGTGCTGGCCACCACCACCCCCGACGACATGATCCGCCCGCTCGCCGACCGGCTGGGCTTCGACGACGTCGTCGCCACCCGCTACGGCCTCGACGGCGAGGGCCGCTACGACGGCAGCATCGACGGCGAGTTCGTGTGGGGGAAGGGCAAGCTCCGGGCCGTGCGAGCGTGGGCGGGCACGCACGACGTCGACCTGGCCGAGAGCTACGCCTACACCGACTCCTACTACGACCACCCGCTGCTCGGGGCCGTCGGGCACCCGGTGGTGGTCAACCCCGACCCCCGCATGCTGGCGCTGGCCACCGTCCGCCGGTGGCCGATCGTCCACCTGGACGTCCCCGCGGGCGTCCCCAAGGTGCCGGTGATCGGCATCGAGCCCCAGCGCATCGTGCAGTCCTTCGTCCGGCCCGAGCTGCTGCCGTGGGTCCGGTTCGACATCGACGGCGTCGACAACATCCCCGAGGCCGGGCCGGCCATCGTCGTGGCCAACCACCGCAGCTACTTCGACGTCCTGGCCCTCGGCGCCACCTTCGCCAAGCGGGGGCGGGCCGTCCGCTTCCTCGGCAAGAAGGAGGTGTTCGACGCCCCCGTGGTGGGCTCGATCGCCCGGGCGCTCGGCGGCATCCGGGTCGACCGGGCCACCGGCTCCGACGATCCCCTGGTGGAGGCGGCCGCGGCCCTGGCCAGCGGCGAGCTGGTCGCCATCCTCCCCCAGGGCACCATCCCCCGGGGCCGGGCCTTCTTCGAGCCCGAGCTGACCGGCCGGTGGGGCGCGGCCCGCCTGGCCGCCACCGCCAAGGTCCCGGTCGTCCCCATCGGGTTGTGGGGCACCGAGGAGGTGTGGCCCCGCTCCGAGCGCATGCCCCGGGTGTGGAACATCGCTCACCCGCCCCGGGTCCGGGTGCGCGTCGGCGAGCCGGTCGAGCTCAAGCTGCGGTCACCGCAGGCCGACACCAGGCGGATGATGGCGGCCATCGTCGACCTGCTGCCCCCCGAGGCCAGGCGCCGCCGGGAGCCGACGCCCGAGGAGCTGGCCCGCACCTACCCGGCCGGCCGCGACCCGGACGACGACGAGGCCGGCCGCGTCGACCGCCGGCCCGGTGAGGACTGAAGCGGCGCTCCGGCGTTCGTGTCGTTCTCCGGTACGAACCGGGCGCCGGTGTGGCGGGGTCAGCCGTCGGGCGTGTACAGCTCGGGGTCGAAGCCACCGAACTGCGGCGCGCACGGGCCCGAGCGCACGTGCACCGTCGTGTAGCCGTCCGGGCTGAGCGTGCCGTCCACCGTGACCTCGCCGCTGGTGGCCTCGTAGGCGCGCAGCGGTGAGTCGGGGTGGGCCGAGCGGTAGCGCCGGACCTCGAACCCCTCGCCCTCCAGGTGGGCGACGATGGCGTCCTCGATCCCGGCCTGGTCCTGCCCGGCGACGACGGCGGTGCTGCCGCGCTCGCCGAACCACCGGTCGTCCCGGGGCAGGTCGGCGCAGGCGGACGCGTCGGGCCGGAACGTGTACGCGTACTCCGCCACGTCGACGTCGCCGGCGTCGGCGCCGACGGCCGCCCACACCGCGTCGATGGTCGAGCGGATCTCGTCGTCGCGGGGCCGCTCCCAGCCGTCGGGACGGCCCCCGTCGCCGCAGGCTGCGCCGATGCCGGAGCCGATGACCATGGCGGCGACCATAGCTATCCGGATCGCCCGGGGGCGGTCAGCCACGGGGCAGGACTCCGTCCTCGAGCCAACCGACGTCGTCGAGGTCCACGTCGATGCGGTCGGTGTTGTAGAGCTCGGGGTTGGTGTGGTTCTGCTCGAACAGGTGCAGGATGTAGTTCATCCGCTCGCTCCAGTCGGGCCAGCTGGTGGCGTTCGAGCCCGCCAGGCTCTCGGGGTCGCCCTCCCCGCCGCCGGTGCCGTCCCGCCACCAGTCGGTGGTCGAGCCGGAGAAGTCCGGCTGGAACGCCTCGTGCCCCCGGATCTCGCCCATGTTC
>DASSUD010000077.1:0-15584 GCA_035707385.1 Acidimicrobiales bacterium | reverse complement strand
CCAGATCGTGACCGTGACGCGGGGGTCGCGCTCGATGTTCTTGTACTTCTGCCGGTGGACCTCGGTGTTGAGCAGCAGGTGGTCGTCGTCGGCGTCCACCCACATCGGGGTGGTCTGGGGTGTGCCGTCGCGCAGCAGCGTGGTGACCGAGGCGATGTTCTTGCCCCCGGTCGCAAGCCGGCGGAGCGTCTCGTCGAGCATGGCGTTCAGGGTACGGATCGCGGCGTCCGGTCCCCACCACCCGCCACCAGGGCCACCAGCCCGGCGCCGACGAGCGCCAGGCCGGCGGCCGTCACCACGCCGAACCGCTCGCCGACCACCGCCACCCCGAGCACCGCGGCGGTGGCGGGCTCGGCGAGCGTGAGCGTGCCGGCGGCCGCCACCCCGACGCCGAGCAGGCCCCGGCCGAACAGGATGTAGGCGACGGCCACCGTGGCCACGCCCAGGTGGGCCGCCATGGCCAGCCCGCCGGGCGACCCCAGCCACCCCACCCCGGCGGCCAGCGCCACCGGGACCAGCGCCAGGCCGGCCAGCCCGAACACGCGGGCGGTGACCGCGTCGGGCGACCAGCCCCGGTCGAGGACCAGCTTGGAGGCGAGTACGTAGGTGGCGTAGGCCAGCCCGGCGCCGAGGGCGAGGGCGATGCCGGTGGGGTCGACGTCGTCCCGGTCGCCCGCGCCCACCAGCAGCGCCGCGCCCGCCAGGGCCAGTGCCGTGGCGAGCAGCCAGCGGCGCCCGGGGCGCTCGCCGCGGGCCACCACGCCGAGCACGCCGGCGAACACCGGGGCGGAACCGATGCCGACCACCGTCCCCACCGCCACCCCGGTGCGGGCCACGCCTCCGAAGAAGAGCGGCTGGTAGGCGGCCATGGCGGCGGCGGCGAGGACGATGCCCGCCGTGTCCTGCCAGCCGCGGGCGCCGGGTGCGGGGCGGCCGCGCCGCCGCCGGCCCGAGCGGGCTGCCACCACCACCAGCAGGCACGCCCCGCCCACGATCAGGCGGGTGGCGCCCACCGCCGCCGGCGAGGCGTCGTCGGGGCCGAGCGCCCGGGCCGTGCCGGTGGTCCCCCACAGCACGGCGGCGGACACCACCAGCAGCCGGGGGTCGGGACGCACCGCCCGGTTCTAGCGTGCGGCGGCACGCGGTCAGCCGATGTCGACGACCTGGGCACCGACCCGGAGGTCGCCCTCGGGGGTGGGGGCCACCGCCTCGCCCGGCGCGGGTGGCGCCGCCAGGGGCGCGTCCGGCAGGCGGCGCACCCGGCCGTCGGCGCCGAACGCCACGGTGCGGGCCACGCCGTCGGGGGCCACCGCCAGGTAGCGGTTGGTGCCGTCGGGCTGGGGGACGCTCACGCAGGCCGCCCCCGCGACCTCGGCCGCGCTGAGCAGGCCGGGCACGGGCTCGCACTCGACCCGGCCCGACTCCCACGGCGGGGCGTCGGCCGCCCCCACCCGGGAGCCGGCGGCCTCGTGCGCCGTTCCCCCGCCAGCAGGGCGCCGACGTCGGCCTGCGGGTCGGGGCGCGGCCGTCGCCGGGACGCGGCCCGCAGGTCGGCCAGGTCCTCCTCCAGCATGCGGATCTTCGGGTGGCCGGCGGGGAGCCCGGCGTCCCGCATGCCGTCGATCGCGGCCTGGAGCTGAGCCTCGACCCCGGTGGGCCCGGGCGGCCCGCTCAGCGCGGCGCCGGCCGCGGCCCGAGGCCGCCACGGCGCTCAGCACCAGCGCCGCCAGCACGACCGCGCCCCGTTCCCGTCCCCGCCCTCGCCGCCGCGTCGTGTCGCTCATGGCATCGGTCCGATCACGAGTTCCAGCTGTGTCGGTCATCCCGTCGACCGCGTCCTGGCGGGTGCGGGCGTCGGTGGCCAGCCACCACACCAGCTGGTCGTGGGCCCGGTGGATGGTGTTGTCGGTGCCGGCACAGCTGCCCACCTGCCGGCATGCCCCCCACTGGCTCGTCGTCCCGTAGAAGTACATGCCGTCGCCCAGCTGCACGGTGGCGTAGAGGTCGACGAGCTGCCGCTGGCGGGCGTTCACCCCGCTGGTGGCGTAGATCTGCGGGAACGGCAGCGCCGAGTCGAACTCCCAGCCCATGTGCCACACCCACCACTGGTTCCAGCCGTTGTCGCACGCGCCGCCCGTGGCGGTGGTGGTGGGGCAGCCGTCGGCCGAGGCGTTGGCGTAGAGGGCGGGGCGGCCCGCGGTCCCGTCGTAGCCGGCCATCCAGTGGTGGGCCTTCCACGGCGACGACCACGACGGCTCGAAGTCGTAGGCGCCGTGGATCCGGGCGTGCCCCGGGTAGTACGTGGCGACCCAGTGGGCCACGTCCCGGACCATGGTGCCCCAGGCCCGGCCGTGCGCGTACAGCCAGTCGTCCGCGTCGTCGTCGATGGCGCTGTTGGATATGCCGATGCCGATCAGCAGGCGGTGACCGGGGTCGGACCGGCAGTAGGCGTAGCCCCGGACGAAGTCCGCGACGGTCTGGCCGACCTGGGCGACCGTGAGGTTCGGTGCGCCCCACACGGTCACGCCCTGGACGCCGGCGCTGGTGGTCGGCGAGCCGAAGAACAGGGTCATGCGGCCCGACTTGCCCGCGTTGTAGCAGCCGAGCTGGGCGGCGTCGGCGAGTTGCGGGCCATGTAGTAGCTGTCGGTCTCGGCGCTGGGCGGCTTGTGGCACGAGCCGGCCGAGCCGATCGCCGCCCCGCACAGCACGGCCGCCAGCCAGCGCCTCGGTCGCACGATCATCCCGGCCTCCCGTCGGCCGGCGCCCGCGGGGTAGCGGGGGCGCTGGCGCTCTCGGCGGGAACGATTCCGCAGAGCGTGTCGGACGTCAAGCGTTGCGTGGTCGAATGACCGCGCGAGGTGGTCAGTGTCCGTCGTCGACCGGCGGCAGGAACGGCAGTGTCAGGTCGCCCAGCTTGACCAGCGTGGAGGCGATCCACCCACCCATGGCGCTCAGGTGGTCGTCAAGGATGGTGCCGTCGGCGAGGGTCTCCTCGTCGAGCTCGTAGCTGCCCTCGTAGGACACCTCGATGGCGAACTCCCGCTCGTTGAGGTCGGCCGAGCAGACGGTCTCGATGGTGGGGCCCGACCGCTCCAGGTGCTCGGAGCCGATGGGCGCGCTCGACTCGGGCAGCACCGCCAGCACCCGGCTGGGCTCGGGCGACTCGGCCAGGCGCTGGACCCTCAGGACCAGCTCGATCTCGATGCGGGGCGGGTCGTTGAACGGCTCGCCGATGTACCACGACCGGTACGCGGTCTGCGCCCAGGTCGGCCAGTCCAGGGTCAGGTCGGCCTGGACCCGGGGCGGCAGGCCCTCGCCCGGGAGCCCGTAGGACGTCTCCCAGGTGACGTCGCCGAGCAGCACGTCCACCTGGAACCGCTCCTCGAACGCCTGGCGCTCGAGGAAGGCGCGCTCGAGCGAGTCCCGCAGTGCCCCGATGGCATCGGTGAAGACGTGGTCGAGCATGGCCTGGGCAGGCTAGTGCCGGGCCGGGGGCGAGCCACCGGCGGGCGCCGGCGCCGCGGACATGAAGGCCACGGGCACCGAGACGGCGCCGTCCGACCGCAGCGTGGCGATGCGCCGGCCCGGTTGGACGGCGTCCCGGGGGGCGCCGAGCTGCCCGCCCAGCAACGCGGCGGTGGCGTCGAGGTCGACCACCGTGAAGGCGAGGCCCCAGAAGGTGGCCGGCCCGTCGCCGGCGGGCGCGGCCGGGCCCACCAGCTCGAGGATCACCTCGCCCAGCCGGAAGAACCGCTGGGCCCGGCCCCGCCCGGCGTCGCGGGTCCGCCGGGCCACGATCCCCCGGTCGTCGAGGGCGGCGGTGGTGCGGCCCAGGTCCGGCGTGACGACCACCACGTGGTCCACGGAGGTGGCGCCGATCGGGTGGGCGCCCGGCGCCGCCCCGCTCGCCGACCCCGCCACGGTGGGCAGGCCGTCGATGTCGCCGCCCTCCGCCAGGTCGGGCGCCAGCGCCCACGACCGGACGCCGCGGCCGCCGGCCTCGCCGGCCAGCCGCAGCAGGGTCGACCCGACGGTGCACACCCCGGCGGGCTCGACGGCGAACCCGATGGCCGCCCAGGCCGCGGGGTCGTCGCCCACGGTCATCGCGACCAGCGGTGGTGCGGGTGTCCCCACGGGCCGGACGCTACTCCGCTGGTTGCTGCTCAGTAGTACGGGCAGCGGGTCCGGTGGCGGGGCACGGCCTTGACGCCCGGATCCTGCCCCCGCTGCCACAAACGGTGGTCGAGCGCCGCCGGGGTGAGGCCGGTGCGGGCCGCCAGCAGCTCGACGGCGTGGACCCCGCAGGCCCGGATCTCGACCTCCTCGGGGCTGCCCGGCGCCAGCAGCTCGCCCCGCGCTATCCGGCCGGCGAGGGCGTCGTCGTACACCAGGGCGCCGGCCATCCGCAGCGTGTGGGGGACCAGGTTGTCGGCGAAGGCCGTGAGCCGGTCGAGGTCGCCGAACGTGCCCAGCCCGGTGCCGCCGGTGGCGCGGGACAGGTGCGAGGCGGTGATCTGCGCCCGCTTGTACAGCGGGACCTCGGCGTCGCCGTACCGGGCGACGTCGTGCATCAGCGGCATGCAGTCGAGTCGCGCCACCAGCGCCGCCGCCGACCCGCCCGCCGAGCGGACCAGGGTGGCGGGCGAACCCCCGAACCGCTCGCCCAGCAGGGTCCCGAGATCGCGCCAGGCCCTGGCGAACAGGGCCAGGAGGTCGTCCACCGGGCCGGGGTGCGGCTGGTCGAAGACCGCGGCGCACGTCGCCGGGTCGGCGGCCGCCAGCCAGGCGGCGGTGGGCGGCCCGTGCCGCTCGGTGTGGTCGGCGAAGCAGGCGGCCAGCGAGCGGGCCCCCGACAGGCCCGGCCGCTTGCGCAGGTCGGGGAACCAGCCCGACCCGAAGTTGACGGCGTTCCAGGCCAGCACGACCGCGGCCACGGCCTCCTCGTCGCCGCCGGGGCGCTCCTCCGGCAGCAGTGGGGGCTCGTCGGGTTCGATGGTGGTGGCGAGGGCGTCGAGCGCGGCCTCGTCGACCCGCACGGACGCCGCGCGTCCGGCCACCGCCGCGCACGCCGCCCGGATCCGGTCGAAGACGTCGCCCCCGGGGGCGGTCACCCGGCGCCCAGGCCGAGCTGCCAGCGCAGGAAGGCGTGCACGTCGGCGGCCTCGTCGGCCTGCTTGGACGCCGGCTTGCCCTGGCCGTGCCCGGCCCGGGACTCGACCCGCACCAGCACGGGCCGATCGTCGGGGCACGAGGTGGCCCACGCCAGCGCGGCCCCGAACTTGCGGGCGTGCGCCGGGTCGACCCGGCTGTCCTCCTCGCCGGTGAGCACCAGCGTGGCCGGATAGCACGTGCCCTCGACCAGGTGGTGGTACGGCGAGTAGGCCCACAGCCAGGCGAACTCCTCGGCCACCGCGGGATCGCCGTACTCCGGGGTCCACAGCTTGGCGATGAGGAACCGCGGGAAGCGCACCATGTCGGTCAGCGGGACGGCGCACACCGCCGCCCGGCACAGGTCCGGCCGCTGGGTGAGCGAGGTCGCCACCAGCAGCCCGCCGTTGCTGCCGCCCCGGACGGCCAGGCGGTCCCGGCTCGTCCGCCCCCCGGCCACCAGCCAGTCGGCGGCCGCCGCGAAGTCGTCGAACACCTGCTGCTTGCGGCCCCGCATGCCCGCCCGGTGCCAGTCCTCGCCGTCCTCGGCCCCGCCCCGGATGCACGCCACCGCGAACACCCCGCCGTCGTCGGCCACCGCCACCGCCACCGGGCTGTAGCCGGGGCTCATGGTGACGGCGAAGCCGCCGTAGCCGGTGAGCAACGTGGGCGTGGCCGGCCCGGGCACGACGTCGTGGCGGCGCACGGTGAACAGCGTGATCTCGGTGCCGTCGGTGGACGGGTAGCGGTCGACGCCCACGGCGTAGGCGGCCGGGTCGACGGGGGAGGCCCCCTCGCTCCACCGGCGGAGCCCGTCGCCCTGCTCGGCGGGCGCCCACCGCCACAGCTCGGACGGCCGGGCCCACGACGTGAAGGCGGCCACCGCCGTGTCGCTGTCCCGGTCGCCGGCCACCCCGGCCAGGGACCCGGGCTCGGGCAGCGGGATGTCGTCCGGGACCACCGGGCCGTCGCCGTCGAGCGCCGCCCGCGGGATGCGGCCGAGGCGGCTGGTCGCCTGGCGCGTGGTCGCCACCAGCAGCGTCCCCGCCGTGACCGCCACGCCCTCGACCACGTCCCCGGACTCGGCCACCACCGTGTGCCAGTGCTCGGGGGTCGGGGAGGCGAGGGGGGCCACCACCACCCGGCCCCGAGGGGCGTCGAGGGTGGTCGTGCCCACGAGGCGGTCGCCGACCACCGTGAACGACGACACCGCCTCGGCGCCCTCGATGACGGTCGTGCGCTCCCCGGTGGTGCGGTCGATGACGTGGACGTCGACGCGGGTCCAGCCGAGCGACACCTCGATCACCAACCAGCGGCCGTCCCGGGACAGCTCGACCGACGGCCACGCCGTCTTGTCAGGGAGGTCGGCGAACACCACCTCGTCGTGGCCCGGGTCGTCGCCCAGGATGTGCCACCGGATCGTGCGGTTGTAGTTGGCCTCCTCCTCGCCCACCGCGGCCGGGTCCGGGTAGCGGCTGTAGGCGAACGCCGTCCCGTCGGGCGCCCAGCTGACCGAGGCGGCCCGGGTGTGGGGGATCGAGTCCGCCAGGCGGCCGCCGGTGGCCACGTCGAGGACACCCAGCGTGGAGCGCTCGTCACCGCCGGTCGAGATGCCGTAGGCGACCAGCCGGCCGTCCTTGGACGGCGAGTACCAGTCGAGGGCGGCGGTCGGGTCGTCCGTGGCCTCGTGGGGGTCGAGCAGGGTGCGGGCCGCGGGCGGCCGGTCGCCGTGGGCGTCCCGCACCACCAGCACGGCCTGCTCGTGGCCGGGCCAGCGGTCGATCGAGAACAGCCGGCCGCCCCTTATCGACGGCGCCCCCGCGGTGCCGGCCGAGAACAGGTCGGTGAACCGGGCCACCAGCCCGGCCCGCTCGGGGCGCCCGTCCAGGGCGGCACGGGTGCGGGCGTTCTCGGCCGCCACCCAGGCCCGGGTGGCGGGATCGTCGCCGTCCTCCAGCCAGCGGTAGGGGTCGGGCACGGGGACGCCGTGCACCACGTCGACCACGTCGTCGCGCCGCGCCGATCCGCTCAATCCAGGACCTCCTCCAGGTCGGTGACCCGGGGCACGGGCGCCACCGGGATGCCGGTCTCGTCCGCCAGCCGGGCCAGCAGTGCGTCGCCCACCGGGCGGCGGCGTCCCAGCGGCCACCGGGCCCGCTCGCCTGCCGGGCCGAACAGGGCCAGGGCCCGGCTGCCCCCCGGGTCGTGGCGGACCCGGTACCGCACCCCCTGGTAGCCGGCCCGGGCGAAGGCGGCCGCCCACTGCTGGGGCAGGTCGTAGGGCGTGATGCTGGCCAGCTCGGCGGTGACGCCGAAGCCCCGGGCGGGCCGCACGGTGGTGTCGGCGGCCCGGCACTGGTCGGGCAGGGTGAGGTACCAGAGGCTGAGGCGGTGGGCCCAGCCGGTGCTGACCACCACGATGGGGCCGAGGACCTCCAGCAGCGCGCCGATCTCGTCGTCGGCCAGGTAGCAGGTGCCCCGGGGCGGCTCCAGGTCGAAGCGCCCCTGACCGTCGCTGGAGAACCACCACGGGCCGAGGCCCGAGGTCGTGACCCGGCACAGGGTGGTGCCGGCGTGGACGTGCCACGCCGGGAATCCGGACAGGGCCTCGGGGTCGGGCGGGTGCCCGATGCTGGGAACCTGGCGGGTGTCGGGATGGCGCTTGGCGTCTTGGACCATGGCCGCGTCGGCCTCCGGGCGCGGGACGGCATTCGCAGGGGTGGTCGCCGGCCGGCGGAGAGGTTACGTCGCCAGCGACCAGCGGTCGGCGCGCTCGTCCGCCAGGGCGAGGACGGGGGCGAGGTCACCCCCCGCCCGCAGGTGCTCGACCACGCTGACGCCGCCGAGCCCGGGCTGGGGGGCGGCCAGGAACGAGGCGATCATCCAGTCGTCGTCGGAGGCGCGGGGGTGGAAGCGGTCGAGGATGTCGGCCAGGCCCGGCACCACACGGTTGTGCTCGTCGAGCTGGAACGCCGGGTACACCCAGGCGTGGTCGGCGGTGCGCAGGGCCAGCACGGTGCGCCGGCGCCGGCGCTCCTCGATGGCCTGGCGGGACACGCCGCCCAGCACCCGGGCCAGGCCGGCGGTGCTGTAGAACGGCCCCAGCTCGTCCCACGGCGACGGCTCGGGCACCGTGGCCAGCATGCGGGCGGCCAGGTCGTCCGGGTCGCCCAGGGCGTCGGCGTCGTGGCCCTGCTGGCGCAGCGCGCCGACCCGGCGGGCCAGGCCCTCGGTCACCCGGCTCGACACCCGCTCGACGTAGGGGTCGCGGAGCGCCTCCGCCGTGGCGGCGGTCATGTTCCGTGCCCGTCTGTCCATGGGTCCGAGGCTAGGGGTGCAAGGGCGTCAAGGCAACCCCGTCAAGGCCGTTCCGGCTCAGTCGTGGCTCGCCGCCCAGGCTGCCAGGTCGTCCGCCGCCATCGTGTTCACGATGCGGCCGGGCTCGATGCCGTGGCGGGCGGCCTTGTCGCACCCGTGGACCTGCCACTCCATCTGGCCGGGGGCGTGGGCGTCGGTGTCGATCGCCAGGCGCAGGTCCCAGTCCAGCGCCAGCCCCAGCAGCTCGTCGGGCGGGTCCTGGCGCTCGGGCCGGCAGTTGATCTCCAGCGCGGTGTCGAACTGGGCGCACGCCGCGAACACGATCTCGGCGTCGAACGCGGACGGGGGCCGGCCCCGCCCCACCAGCTTGCGGCCGGTGCAGTGGCCGAGGATGTCGACGTGCGGGCTGGCCACGGCCCGCACCATCCGGCGGGTCATCTCCCGGCGCTCCATCCGCAGCTTGGAGTGGACGCTGGCCACCACCACGTCCAGCCGGGCCAGCAGCTCCTCGGACTGGTCGAGGCCGCCGTCCTCCAGGATGTCGACCTCGATGCCGGTCAGGATGCGGAACGGGGCCAGCTCGTCGTTGAGCTCCCGCACCACGTCCAGCTGCTGGCGCAGCCGCTCGGCGTTGAGCCCGTGGGCCACGGTGAGCCGGGGCGAGTGGTCGGTCAGGACCATGTACTCGTGGCCGAGGGCGATGGCGGTGCGGGCCATCTTCTCGATCGGGGCCCCGCCGTCCGACCACGTCGAGTGCGTGTGGCAGTCGCCCCGCAGCGCGGCCCGCAGCTCGGCCCCCTCGCCGGGGTCGAGGACCGTCTCGGCCTCCAGGTCGGCCAGGTACGAGGGGACGCCGCCGTCGAGCGCCTCGCCGATCACCTTGGCCGTCGTCTGCCCGATGCCGGCCAGATCGGTCAGCTTGCCGGCCGCGTGCAGCCGGGCGATCTCGTCGTCGCCGGTGGCCTCGACCACGTCCCGGGCCCGGGCGAAGGCCCGCACCTTCTGGCCCTCGGCCAGCACCCGGTCGAGCAGGTAGACGATGCGGTCGAGGGCGTCGGCGGGGCGCATGGTCACAGCAGGCGGAAGCCGACCTCGACGGCCGCCTCCACCGTCATCTCGGACGCGGACAGGTCCTCGGCGGGCTCGGGCTCCTCGGCGGCGCCCCGGGCGGCGGCCGTGGCGAAACCGAGGACGCGGCCGACCTGGGCGCCGCCGCCGGCGGGCACGTCCGGGCGGAGCCCGGGCTCGCTCACCCACGCCACCGGGCCCAGCTCCAGGCCGAGGGCCTCGGCGTAGGCGGCGGCCCGCTGCCGGGCGTCCTCCGCCGCCGCCCGCCGGGCCTCGGCGTGGGCGGGGTTGGTCGGCGCCAGCGTCCACTCCGGCCCGGTGACGGCCGCGCCCGCCTCGACCAGGCCGGCCATGAGCGGCCCCAGGGCGTCGAGCCCCACGAGCTCGACCAGCGTGGTGCGGCTGGCCCGCCAGCCCTCGTGGACCTGCCGCCCGTTGGCCCACCGCGTCCGGGGCTGCACGCGCAGGCCGGCCACGGTGGCGCGGTCGATGGCGTCCGCGTGGGTGGCCAGTACGCCGTCGACCCGGGCCGCGATCTCGCCGCGGGCCTCGTACGCCTTGTCCTGGGCGCGGTGGTCGGCGGTGATGTCGACCCGCAGCCGGGCCCGGTCGGGCAGGGCCCGGGCCTCGGCCGTCCCCCGCACCACGATCTCCGGCTCCATGGTTGGGCAAGCTACCGGCCCGGAACTCCCGTCACCGGTCGTTAGCCTTCCGGGGTGGAACGGTTCGGTTTCGTCGGCCTCCCCAACGCCGGCAAGTCATCCCTGTACAACGCCCTGGCGGGCGGGGGCGCGCTGGCCGCGCCCTACGCCTTCGCCACCCGCGACCCCAACGTGGGGGTGGCGCGGCTGCCCGACCACCGGCTCGACGCGCTGGCCGCCCTGTCCGCCAGCCGCAACGTCGTGCCGGCCGCCGTGCAGTTCGTCGACATCGGCGGCCTGGTCGAGGGGGCCAGCAAGGGCGAGGGCCTGGGCAACCGGTTCCTGGCCGCCATCCGCGAGGTCGACGCCATCGTCTACGTGCTGCGCGCCTTCGCCGACCCCGACGTCCCCGGCCCGTCCGACCCCCTCGAGCACCTGCGGGTGGTCGAGCTGGAGCTGACGCTCGCCGACCTGGAGTCGGTCGAGAGCCAGGTGACCAAGCGCCGCAAGGCGGCCAAGGGCGACCGCGCGCTGCTCGACGAGGTGGCGGCGCTGGAGGCGGCCGAGGCGGTGCTGGGCGAGGGTGTCCCGCTGTACCGCTCCGGCCTCGGCCCGGCGGCGACCGAGCTGCTGCGGCCGTACTTCCTGCTCACCAACCGGCCGGTCCTGGCGGTGGTCAACGTGGGCGAGGACCAGATCGACGACATGTCCTCGGTGGTGGCCCCCGTGGAGTCCGAGCTGGCGGGCAAGGCCGAGGTGCTGGGCATGTGCGTCCAGCTGGAGGCCGAGGCCGCCCAGCTCAGCCTGGAGGAGCGGGGCGAGATGCTGGAGGCTCTCGGCCTCGGCGAGGGCGCCCTGCTGCGGTTCGTCCACACGGCGTACCACCTGCTCGGGCTGCGCACGTTCTTCACCACCGGCGAGAAGGAGTCCCGGGCCTGGACGTTCAAGGCCGGCTGGAAGGCGCCCCGCTGCGCCGGGGTCATCCACACCGACTTCGAGCGGGGCTTCATCCGGGCCGAGGTCATCGCCTGGGACGAGCTGATCGGGATCGGCTCGTGGTCCAAGGCCCGCGACGTGGGCAAGCTGCGCATCGAGGGCAAGGACTACGAGGTCGTCGACGGCGACACGGTGGAGTTCCGCTTCAACGTGTAGCGGGCGGCAGGCGCCGACGCTTCTGGCGTTCGTGCGTGTCGATTTCCGACACGGACGAACGCCGGTATCGAGCGGGCGCCGTCCCCGGGTACCGCTCTGGGCCCGCGGCTCGGCATCATTGTGCACCGTGGCCTGGTTGCTGAGAGACGGCGAGGTGCTGGCGAGCCTGGAGACGGCGGACGACCGCCGGGCCCGGGCGCGCGGGCTGCTGGGCCGGGACGGCATCGAGGGGGCCATGCTGCTGGCGCCCGCCCGCAGCGTCCACACGCTCGGGATGCGGTTCCCGATCGACGTCGCCTTCTGCGACGCCGGCCTGCGGGTCGTCCGCATCGTGACCCTGCGCCGCCACCGCATGGCCCGCCCCGTCTGGCGGGCCCGGGCCGTCATCGAGGCCGAGGCCGGCGCGTTCGCCCGCTGGCAGCTGCGCGAGGGCGACCAGCTCGAGGTCAAGGGCTGAGGAGGTGGCCGGCGCCGGCTCCCTCGTGCTGGTGGGCACGCCCATCGGCAACCTGCGCGACCTCAGCCCCCGGGCCGCCGACGCCCTGTCCGGGGCCGACGCCGTGTGCTGCGAGGACACCAGGCGCACCGGCAAGCTGCTGGCCCTGGCCGGGATCGAGCGCCGCCCCTTCGTGGTCGTGAACGAGCACACCGAGGGCCGGGAGATCCCCCGCGTCCTGGCCCGGCTGGCCCGCGGCGAGCGGGTGGCACTGGTGTCGGACGCCGGCATGCCGGGGATCTCCGACCCGGGCGAGCGGCTGGTGGCGGCGGCGGTGGCGGCCGGCCACCCGGTCGAGGTGGTCCCCGGGCCGTCGGCATCGCTGGCGGCCCTGGTGGTGAGCGGGCTGCCCGCCGGGCGGTTCGTGTTCGAGGGGTTCGTGCCCCGCAAGGGCGCCGGCCGCAGCGAGCGCCTGGCGGCCCTGGCCGCCGAGCCCCGCACCGCGGTCCTCTACGAGGCGCCCCACCGCCTGGCCCGCACGCTGGCCGACCTGGCCGCGGCGTGCGGCGGGGGGCGCCGGGTGGTCGTGGCCCGCGAGCTGACCAAGCTCCACGAGGAGGTGTGGCGGGGCACGCTCGACGTCGCCGCCGCCTGGGCGGCCGAGCGCCAGCCACCCGGCGAGATGGTGATCGTGCTGGCCGGCGCCCCGGCCGCCGCCCCACCCGGCGACGACGACGTCCTCGCCGCCGTGCGGGCGGAGCTCGACGCCGGCGCCACCGCCCGCGACGCCGCTCGGGCCGTGGCCGCCCGCCTGGACGTCCCCCGCCGCCGCGCCTACGACCTGGCCGTCAAGGAGCGGTAGGGCCGCCCTCAGCCCACGACGTTGAGGTGCGTGGCCGCCATCTCGGGGGCGACGATGTCGATCATCACTCCGGTGCCCTGCTCGAACCCGGCCACGCTCGTGACCCGCGGCAGCACGTGCACGTGCCAGTGGAACGGCCCGGCATGGCGGTGCGGCGCGGTGTGGAACACGAGGTTGTAGGCGACCGAGCCGAACGCCCCCCGCAGCTTGGCCAGGGCGGTGCGGATCGCCCGGCCCACGGCGGCCACGTCCGCCGGAGAGCCGTCGATGACGTGCACGGCGTGCGCCCGCGGCAGCACCAGCATCTCGTAGGGGGTCCCCGACCAGAACGGGCACACGACAACCACGCGCTCGTCGGCGTAGACGATGCGGTGCCCGGCAGCCTCCTCGGCCTCCAGCGTGGTGCACAGCAGGCACGAGCCCTCGAAGCGCCGGAACCCGGCCTCCTCCTCGGCGATCTCGCCGGGCACGAACGGGATGCCGAGCAGCTGGCTGTGGGGGTGCTCCAGGCTGGCGCCGGCCTCGCGGCCGTGGTTCACGATCACCTGCGTGTAGCGGATGGTGGGCCGGCTGGCGTGGTCCTCCATCCGGTCGCGGATGGCGGCCATGGTCACCGCCGCCTGGGCGTCGTCGAGGTCGGCCCACCCGGCGGCGTGGTCGGGCGAGAAGACCAGCACCTCGTGGATGCCGCTGGCCACGGCCTGCGTGAACACGGGGCCCATGTTCTGGACGCGCAGCGGCTCGTCGCCGTCGAAGGCCGGGTAGCGATTGGGGACCACCCGCACCACCCAGTCGCCGTGCTTGCCGTAGGTCTCGAGGGCGGGCGGGGTCGCCTCCTCGTTGCCCGGGCAGAAGGGGCAGGGCCGGTCGGGGTCGGACTCGACGGGGAGCTGGCGGGACACGAGGTCCCCGGGGCGATTCTGCCGGCCGGCGGCTACCGCAACCCACCGGCCGGTGAGTGGGTTGAGGCGGAGTTGGCTCATGGACACGGCGGCGGGAGGCGGCGGCGCATAACCACGGACGGGGGCACCGCGTCAACGTAGTGCCTCGGCTCCGGGGCACGGAGCGTGTTCTCCATCGGGTGGTCACCCGAGGTGGGCGTAGCTGGTCACATGGACATCCGAGGAGGACGTGAACGGCTCGCCGCGCCACCCGGCGTGGCGTTCCACCCGGCGCAGCCCGGCCTCGGCCGCCAGGTCGTCGAGCTCGTCGGGACCGGCGTAGTGCAGGACCCACGGCCGCAGGCGGATCCCCTCCTCCCGGATCTGGACGTGCTGCCCGGTGACCGTGCGGGTCGCCGGGTCGATCCGGCTCACCGTCAGCACGACCTCGTCGAGCCCGATGTGGCGAGGCTCGACCGCGGCGGCCGGCCCGCCGGCGTCGCCCGCCGGCGGCGGCACGAACGCCTCCACCAGCAGCCGGCCCTCGGGCGCCAGCACCGACGCCACCCGGGCCAGGCAGCGGCGCTGGGCGTCGGTGTCGGTGAGGTTGAACAGCGTGTTGAAGGCGCACAGGACCACCGCGAAGCCGCCGGGGGCGCCGGGCCCCAGGTCGAGGTCGGCCATGTCGCCGACCACGGCGTGGACCCGGTCGCCGCCGGGCTTGGCCCGCAGCCGCTCCACCATGGCCGGCGAGGCGTCGAGCGCCCACACCTCGAGGCCGGCTGCCGCCAGCGGCACGGCCAGGCGCCCGCTGCCCGCCCCCAGCTCCAGCACCGGGCCGGGGGCGCCGGCGCCGGCCCGGGCCACGACCCGGGCCACGGTGGCGTCGACGTCGGAGACGTCGCCGTACCAGCCGTCGTAGACGTCGGCGAAGCGGTCGCCGTAGGTGCTCGGTCCGTATCCCTCCATGCCGTCCCTCCCGGTCGAACAGGCGCGCCGCGCCTCGTGCCATCTTGGGCGATGATGGCGTCCGTGGACGATCAGCCCGGCACGACCGGCTCCGGGGGTCACGGCTGGGCCGTGCCCGGCTCCGCGGTCGACCAGCCCGTCCGTGACGTCCTCCAGGACGCGCCGGTCGCCGCCGGTTGGGCCCACGCCGCGCCCGCCGACGGGCTGCGGGCGGGCCCCGGCTCCCCGGACGTGCCGCACGTCCCGCTCCACCCCCGCACCGTGGCCGACATCCTCGACGGCGGCTTCGCGGTGTTGAAGGCCCGGCCCCGGCGCATCCTGGCGGTCACGGCCGTGTTCGTGGTGCCCGCCCAGCTGATCGCCGCCTTCCTGCAACGGGACCTCGACGGCGCCGGGTTCGACCTCGGCGCCGCGCTGTCCGGCGACCCGACCGTGCTGGAGGAGGAGTCGGCGGCCGCCGACTGGCAGCTGGCGGTCATGATCCTGGTGCTGCTCGTGGCCAGCACCGCGCTGGTGTGCGTGGCCACCGCCATCGCCCACCTCGTCACCCAGTGGACGATGGGCCGCGACCCCGCCACCGGCGAGCTGTTCGGGGTGGTGGGCCGGCGGCTGTGGCCCCTGCTGGCGTCCTTCGTGCTGGTGAAGCTGGCCGAGGGCGCGGGCGCCGTCGCCTGCTACATCGGCCTCCCCTTCGTGATGGCCCTGTTCGTCGTGGTCGCGCCCGTGATCGCGGTGGAGGGCGGGGGACCGCTGGCGGCCATGGGCCGCTCGGCGCGCCTGGTGCGGCCCCGCTACTTCCCGGTGCTCGGCACCGCCCTGGTGATGGCGCTCGTCAGCGAGCTGCTGGGCCTGGCGCTGAGCGCGCTCCCGCAGGGGCTGGCGGCCGCTATTGGGCTGGAGCGCGGCTGGCCGCTGCTGGCGCTGGGCGCCATCGCCGCGGAGCTGATCGTCCTGCCGTTCGTGGCCGCCTCCACGGTCCTGCTCTACCTGGACCTGCGGGTGCGGACCGAGGGGTTCGACATCGAGATGGCCGCCGTCGACGTGCTCGACCGGGCCGCCTGACCGGTGCTGCCCCTCGACCTGCCGGAGCCCACCCACGACCCGGAG
>DASSUD010000076.1:0-2424 GCA_035707385.1 Acidimicrobiales bacterium | reverse complement strand
CGACTGGTACCCGACCCTCGCCCGGCCCAACGTCGAGGTCGTCACCGACCCGATCGCCGAGGTCCGCCCCCAGTCGATCGTGACGGCCGGCGGCACCGAGCGGCCCGTCGACACGATCATCTGCGCCACCGGCTTCCACGTGACCGACTTCCCCGCCGGCGACCGCATCCACGGGCCGGGCGGCCGCACCCTCAGCGAGGTCTGGTGGGAGCGGGGCAGCATGGAGGCCTACCTCGGCACCACCGTGGCCGGCTTCCCCAACCTGTTCCTGCTGGTCGGGCCGAACACCGGGCTGGGCCACACCTCCATGGTGTTCATGATTGAGTCCCAGGTCGCCTACGTCCTCGACGCGCTGGCCCACATGGAGTCCACCGCCGCCGCCAGCCTCGAGGTGCGCGAGGACGCCGTCGCCGCCTACAACGACGACCTGCAGCGCCGGCTGGCCGGGACCGTGTGGAACGCGGGCGGGTGCCGCAGCTGGTACCTCGACGCCAACGGTCGCAACACCACGCTGTGGCCCGGCTCCACCTGGACGTTCCGCCGCAGGACCCGGCGCTTCGACCCCTGGGCCTACGTGACCCGGCCGGCCCCCGAGCCGGCCCCGGCGCCGGTTCTCACCGACGCGGCCCCGGGCACCTGACGCAGCCGGGTTGGTAGCCTGGCCGGACCGGGCGGCCTGCGCAGCGAGGGGGAGACGAGCGGGTGCCGTACAACCAGACCGGGCTCGTCGTGCACGACGCCGACGCCCACATCATGGAGACGCCGACGTGGCTCCGTGATTACGCCGACCCGGCCGTCCGCGACCGGATCGACCCCCTCCGCTACAGCTCGGGCAACGAG
The DNA here is from genome assembly GCA_035707385.1 of Acidimicrobiales bacterium. GTDB lineage: Bacteria > Actinomycetota > Acidimicrobiia > Acidimicrobiales > VFJN01 > ZC4RG19. The sequence continues at coordinate 1,584 of DASSUD010000076.1, read as the reverse complement.
CTGCGCCAGACCGGCGACCCCGACGAGCAGCTCCGCGACCTGGAGGCCTCCTTCGGCCGCCTGGCCGCCAAGCACGCCTCCGAGGAGTACCGGGCCGCAGAGGAAGCCGAGATCATGGCCCGCAAGAACTTCGCGGCCACCGGCAGCTTCGTGGCCGACGACCGACCCCGGGCCCTCGACCTGCTCGGCTTCGCCAGCCAGCTGGTGTTCAACACGTTCCACAACCGCCGGCTGCACGACTGGGAGCACAGCGGCGACCGCGACCTGATGATCGGCGCCGCCCGGGCCCACAACCGCGGCATGGTCGAGTTCTGCTCGGTCGACGACCGCCTGCTCCCGACCTGCTACGTGCCGCTCGCCGACCTCGACCGGGCGCCCGCCCTGGCCGACGAGGCCATCGCCGGCGGCGCCGCCGCCCTGCTGGTGGCGTCGGGGTGCCCGCCGGGCCACTCCCCCAGCCACGTCGGCCTCGACCCCGTGTGGGCCCGGGCCGAGGAGGCCCGCCTTCCCGTGGTGTTCCACGTGGGCGGCACCGGCGACCTGATCGACCGCCACTACTTCGCCAACGGCCTGCCGATCCCGCCCGACTTCCACGGCGGCGAGGAGAACTTCCGCTCCGTCGACTACATGGGCATCCCCGGCCCGCCGGCCCAGACGCTGGCCACCATGATCTTCGACGGCGTCCTGGAGCGGTTCCCGGACCTGCGCATCGGGGTCATCGAGCAGGGGGCCATCTGGGTCCCGTCGTGGACCCGGCAGATGGAGTCCGCCTTCGACGCCTTCGCCCGCCACGAGGAGCGCCTCCGGAGCCTCAGCCTGCGGCCCAGCGAGTACGTGCGCCGCCAGGTCCGGTTCACGCCCTACCCGACCGAGGACGTCGGCTGGATCATCGAGCAGAGCGGCCCCGAGGTCTGCCTGTTCTCGTCGGACTACCCCCATGTCGAGGGCGGCCGCCGTCCCATCGAGCGGTTCGAGGCCTCGCTGGACGCGGGCGGGGTCGACCCCCACGCCCGCAGCCGCTTCTACGCCGACAACTTCGTCGACCTCATGGGGTCGGCGCTAGCTCCCGTCGCCGCCTGAACGGCGCAGCTCCCACACCTGCTCGCACGGGAACCGGTAGGCCCAGTCGCCGGTCACGTAGTCGTGGATCTCGGGGCCGGGCGCAGATGCCCGCAGTTCGTGGTACCCCTCGACCGTGAACCCGGTGCCGGCGAACAGCCGGAACCAGCCGGAGACCGGCAGGTTGAACTCGATGCCGCCGGGCTGGTCGGCGGCGTCCCGCCAGTCGGTGCGATGCAGCGTGAAGTAGTTGCGCACCATCCGGTCGCCGATCGGCATCGACCCGTCGAGGGGCGAGCACACGATCGCCACGGGATGGGTGCCGAGGAACACCAGCCGACCGCCCGGCCGCAGCAACCGGTGGGCCTCCCGGATCCAGACGAAGGGGTCGCACCAGATGGCCGCCCCGTACTCGGAGATGGCGAAGTCGAACGACCCGTCCGGGAACGGCGTGGCCTCGGCGTCGCCGTGGACCAGGGCCAGGTCGACGCGGTGCTCCGCCGCCAGCCGCCGGGCCGTGGCGAG
>DASSUD010000075.1:0-2372 GCA_035707385.1 Acidimicrobiales bacterium | reverse complement strand
CACCACCCCGTTGCACGACGTGACGTTCTGTGTCATCGACCTGGAGACGACCGGAGCCTCCCCCGCCGAGTGCACCATCACCGAGGTGGGCGCGGCCAAGTTCCGGGGCGGCGAGTGCCTCGGAACCTTCCAGACCCTGGTCAACCCCGGTGTGCCGATCCCACCGTTCATCACGCTGCTCACCGGCATCACCCAGGCCATGGTGGGACCGGCTCCCCCGGTCCGCCAGGTGCTGCCCGCGCTGCTCGAGTTCGTGGAGCGGTCGGTGCTGGTCGGCCACAACGTGCGCTTCGACATCTCGTTCCTGGACGCAGCCCTGCTGGCGGGCGACCGCGCCCGGCTGGGGATGCCCGTGGTGGACACGGTGACCCTGGCGCGTCGGCTGCTGGGCGAGGACGACGACGTCATGGACTGCCGGCTCGGCACTCTCGCGGCCCGCTTCGGGCTCGCCCACCAGCCGACGCACCGTGCGCTCGACGACGCGCTGGCCACGGCCGACCTGCTGCACCTCCTGCTGGAGCGGGCCGGCCCGCTGGGCGTGACCGAGCTCGACGACCTGTTGCGCCTGCCGTCGATCGCCCGGCGGCCCTACGCGACCAAGCTCCGGCTCACCGCCCGGCTGCCCCGTGCGCCCGGAGTCTACGTCTTCCGCGACGGGCAGGGGCAGCCGCTGTACGTGGGCAGCGCACCCGACCTCCGGACGCGGGTGCGGTCACTGTTCACCGTGCGCTCCGGCCCGCGGCTGCGGACGATCGGCCCGGTGCTGGCAGCTGCCCATGGCCTGGACCACCTCGTCTGCTGCTCGTCGCTCGAGGCCGACGTGCTGGCCGTGCGGCTGGTGCACGCCCTGGAGCCCCGGTACAACCGGGCGAACTGGCGGGGGTACCGGTACGTGCGCGAGGTGGGGGGTCGATCACCCCGCCTCGCGGTGGCCCGGAGCGCCGTCCGGGCGGGGCCCGGTTGGCTGGGGCCTCTCCGCTCCAGCGGTGCGGCGCGGGCGGCGATCGCGGCGCTCACGGCGGCCCTGGGTGACGGCGCCCCGGCGGCGGAACGGCTGGCGGCAGCGGTCGCCGGTGACGGCGAGGCGGTGCTGGGGCCGCTGCGGCGGCGGGCCGGACCGCTGGTCGAGGCGGGACGCGACGGCGAGGCCACGGCCGCATACGACGGGTTGGAGGCGTTGGAGCGGGCACTGCGGCGCCAGCACCGGATCGACGCTCTGCGACGGGCCGAGCGGATCGTGGTCGAGCTGCCGAGCGGCGCGGGGGCCGAGCTCCAACGGGGTCGGCTGGTCCGGGCCTGGCCGGACGGAAACGACCCTTTGCGCCGGCTCGGCGGGGCCGGGGCCGGCGGTGCCGGGGGCGGCCGGATGGCGTTGCCACCGCTGCCGGAGGAGGGGCCGGTCCCGCTCGACATGGTCGACGAGCTGGCCGTGGTGGCCAGATGGCTCGACCGCCACGCGGATCAGGTGCGGCTCGTGCACGTGTCCGGGGTGCTGGCCGGGGCCGTGCCGGGCGGCTCGGGGGGCGAGCCGGGAGGTCTACGCTCCCAGGCGTGCTGACCGCCTTCGTGCTGATCGACGCCGAGCCGGACCGCATCGCCGACCTGGGGTCGGAGATCGCCGAGGTCGAGGGGGTCGCCGAGGTCTACTCGGTCACGGGCGACCTCGACCTCGTGGCCATCGTGCGGGTGCGGCACCACGAGGAGCTGGCCGACGTCGTGACCCGCCACATCTCGGCGCTAGACGGCATCGTGCACACCACCACGATGATCGCCTTCCAGGCCTACTCGCGGCACGACCTCGAGTCGATGTGGGGGCTCGGGATCAACTGACCGAACTGTCCGGTCGGGCTGGCCCCGGTCCGCGTCAGCCCGGGGAGTCGGTGTCGGCTTCGGTCCCGGGATCCGCCTTGGGGCCGACCGCACCGACCAGGCGCTCGATGAGGGTCTCCCACGGGGCGGCGTCGGGGCGGTCGAGGTCGATGGCGCCGAAGAGCAGGAAGCCGAACCCCACCGCATGGCAGAACCGGACGATCGACAATGTGTCGAGGTCCTCGTCGATGCCACCCGTGCGCTTGGCCTCCGTGATCAGCGCGGCCAGCGTCGCCGTGCGCTGCTCGATCACCCGGCGCAGCATGACCGCCACCTCGGGCTCGCGCCGCGCCGCGATGAACGCCTCCACCAGCAGGGCCTGCCCGCTGTCGAACTCCTCGGTCACCAGGTGCGAGCCGACCGTGGTCAGGATGTCGGTCGCCTTGCCCTCGAACCGGTGCTCGGCGAACAGCTGCTCGAACTCGTCGTCGGTCTGGGCCTCGATCGCCGCCAGCAGCAGCTCCGCCTTGCCCCGAAACCGCCCGTAGATGGCGCCCGTGGTG
>DASSUD010000074.1:0-9770 GCA_035707385.1 Acidimicrobiales bacterium | reverse complement strand
GCCTGCAGACCCATCTCTCGTACGCGCTGCTCGTCCCCGGGCTGGTCCTGCTGGCGGCCGGCTGGACGATCGTTCGGCTCGTGCGGCCCGCCGGGGCGCCGGGCGCCGCGGCGCGGCCGCGTCGGGCCCTGTACCGCGGGGCCGGGCTCGCCCTCCTCGTGGGAGCCGTCGCCTGGACCCAGCCGGTCATCGACCAGCTCGCGGGCCGCGGCAACCTCGCGGCCCTGGCCCGCAGCGCGGGCGGTGGCGCCGCCACCCCGGGGCTCGGGCCGTCGATCCGGCGGCTGGCGGAGACCGTCGCGCTGCCGCCGGCGTGGCTACCGCCGACGTTCAGCTCGCCACCCGGCCCCATGGACCCGCCGCCCCCGATGGGCACGGCGGCGCCGGCTCTGGTGTTGCTCGCGGGGGTGACGGCCGTCCTCGCCTGGCGGGCGGCGCGCCGGGGCTCTTACGCCGTCGCCGCCGGGGGAGTCACGTCGCTGGCGGCCCTCGTCCTGGGGCTGGGGACGTTGGTCCGGTCGCCGCTGTTCGCCGGCATCCCGATCCACCAGATCCTCTGGCTGTGGCCGCTCGGCCTGTTCGCCTGGCTGGTGATCGCCGTAGCGCTGGTGGACGAGCTGGCCTCGCTGCGCACCCCGCCGCGCCTGCTGGCCGGCGCGGCCTGCGCCGTGGCGGTGATCGCCGGCATCGCCGCGGTGCCGGCACGGGTCGGCATCCACGAGCCGTTCGCCTGGGCGCGGCCTGGGGTGCGCGCCATCGAGGACGACGTGGTCGAGGCCGTGCGCGGCAAGGGCCCGATCCTGGTCGAGATGCCCCACAGCGACTCGACGACCCTGCTCGGTCCGGCGATGCTGCCGGCCTTGCAGCGCGCGGGGGTGCCGTTCCTGGTCCGTGACGACACCTTCGTCCGGACGCTCGGGGAGCGGCGGCGCTTCGAGGAGGGCGACGCGGCGTGGCAGTTGACGTTCGTGGGTGATGCGGCTCCCGAGCCGCCGGGCCCGCAGCATCGGCTCGTCGCCCGCTGGACCGACCTCTCGGACGAGGTGCGCGCCGAGTTCGGGCGCCTCAACGCCGAGCTGCGCTCGGCGCTCGTGGCCACCGGTGTCCCGCTGCTGCCCGGCGGAGCCGAGCGCGTGGCCGACGCAGGCTTCGGCGACGTCCTCCCGGTCATCGAGAACGCCCGGTCCGACCCGGACGAGGTCCTCGCGGAGCAGGCACTTCACGTGGTCGTGTCGTGGGTGCCCATCCTCACCGAGGCTCCGGTCGTCGATGCCGACCGGTTCCCCGTCGAGTCGGTCCTCCGGTGGATCGAGCTCCGCGAGATGATGGGCAACCGCCACCTGTCGGTCTACCTGGGGCCGGTCGAGGAGGGCCGGCCGTCACCGGCGGCGGCGATGCTGCGGCACGCGGCGACGCTGCGCGATGGTGGAGGGGCAATGTCACCGGACCGGGAGCACCCGTGAGCCAGCTGGCGACCATCGACCGACGGGCGGCGACGTGGGGTGTGATCGCCGTCGCCCTCGCGCTGGCGATCGCGGTCCTGGGGAGCGGGAACCTGCGCTGGTTCGACGCCGCGCTGATCGGCTACCTGTTCGGCACGCTGTTCGCCATCTTCGCGGTCGTCTACCGGTACCTGATCTGGCTGCGGCGGCCGCCGACGGCGCTGCTGAACCGTCGGGGGTGGGAGGCGTTCCGCCGGCCGGGTCGCCGGGGGCGCAACGCCGCGGCCCTGCCCGGCCTGGTGGTGAGCAACCTGATGGTGCAGTCGTTCATCCGTGGCCGGTCCCGCAGCCGGTGGCTCGCCCACCAGCTCGTGTTCTGGGGTTGCGTGCTGGCGGCGCTGGTCACGTTCCCGCTCGTGTTCGGGCTGCTGCACTTCGAGTCCGTCGGGCAGAACGGCCGCGAGTACCGGACGGTCGTCGGCGAGGTCGCCACGTTCAGCTTCGACAGCCGCAGCGTGGTGGGCTGGGTGACGTTCCACCTGCTCGACATCTCGGCGGTGCTGGTGCTCGCCGGCGTGTTCGTGTTCCTGGCCCGCCGCCTGCGCGACCCGGGCGCACTCGCCACCGAGCGGTCCAACGACTTCCTGGCGCTGGCCGGCCTGTTCGCGGTGTCGGTGACGGGCCTGGCGCTGACCGCGTCCAACCTGTGGATGGAGGGCCGTTTCTACGTGTTCCTCAACACGGTGCACGCGCTGACGGTGATCCTGGGGCTGATGTACATCCCGTTCGGGAAGCTGTTCCACATCTTCCAGAGGCCGGCCAACCTCGGGGTCGCCTACTACAAGCGCGAAGGGTCGGACGGCGAGCAGCAGCCGTGCGCCCGGTGCGGGCAGCCGTTCGCCTCGGTGCTGCAGATGACCGACCTCAAGGAGGTCCTCCCCCGGGTCGGCTTCGACTACTCGCTGCCGCACGGCGCGGCCGGCAACTACCAGGACCACTGCCCGCCCTGCCGCCGCGCCCTGGTGGCGCTGGCGCAGTCGCGTGCCGTCGGGGGGTTCGGCTGATGGCCCGCTATCCGATCACCGAGGACGAGCTGGTCGCCCGGTACGGCCCGCACCTCAACGAGGCGCCGCCGGGGGGCTGGAACGCCGGGGTCGAGGCCGATCGCGAGGTGCGGACCCACTGCTGCTTCTGCGGGCAGCAGTGCGGGATCGTCCTCAAGGTCCGGGACGACGAGGTGGTCGGCTTCGAGCCCTGGTACGAGTTCCCCTTCAACGAGGGCAAGCTGTGCCCCAAGGGGGTCAAGCGCTACCTGCAGAACGCCCACCCCGACCGGGTCCTCGATCCGCTCGAGCGCGACCAGACACGACCCGGCGGGTTCCGGCCGGTGTCGTGGGACCACGCGCTCGACCGCACCGTCGCCGAGATCCGCCGCATCCAGGCCGAGCACGGCAACGACGCGTTCGCCATGCTGTCGGGCGTCTCGCTCGACAACGAGAAGTCGTACCTGATCGGCAAGTTCGCCCGCCTGGCGCTGGGCACGGCCAACCTCGACTACAACGGCCGGCTCTGCATGGTCTCGGCCGGCGTCGCCAACAAGCGGGCGCTGGGCATCGACCGGGCGCCCAATCCGTGGAGCGACATCCCCCTCGCCGAGGTCGTGTTCGTGATCGGGGCCAACATCGCCGAGTGCGCCCCCATCACCACGAGCTGGATCTGGCGCGCCCGCGACAACGGGGCGAAGCTCATCGTCGCCGACCCCCGGGTCACGCCCGGCGCCCGGACCGCCGACCTGTTCCTGGGGTTGCGGCCCGGGTCCGACTCGGCGCTGCTCGGGGCCATGCTGCACGTGCTGATCGAGCGGGACTGGCTCGACCACGACTTCATCCGCGACCACACCACCGGCTTCGACGCCGCCGCCGAGGCGGTCCGCGACCACACGCCGGCCTGGGCCGAGCAGATCACCGGCGTCCCCGCGGCCCGCATCGAGCAGGCCGCCGAGTGGTGGGGCACGGCGAGGACCGGGATGCTGCTGCACGCCCGGGGGCTGGAGCACCAGTCCAAGGGCGTCGAGAACGTGTGGGCCGCCATCAACCTCGGGCTGGCCACCGGCAAGTACGGCAAGCCGGGCAGCGGGGTCACGACGATCACCGGGCAGGGCAACGGTCAGGGCGGGCGCGAGCACGGGCACAAGTGCGACCAGCTGCCCGGCAACCGCGACATCACCAACCCCGAGCACCGCGCCTACGTGGCGTCGGTGTGGGGCTGCGACGTCGACGACATCCCCGGCAAGGGTCTCACCGCCCAGGAGATCGTCGAGGCCATCCACCGCGGCGAGATCAAGGGGCTGCTGTCGATCTGCTTCAATCCGGCCGTGTCGCTCCCGGACACCGCCTTCACCCGGGAGGCGCTCGACAAGCTGGAGTTCTACGCGGTCATCGACTTCTTCCTGTCCGAGTCGGCCTTCCACGCCGACCTCGTGCTGCCCGGCTCGCTGCACGAGGAGGACGAGGGCACCTCGACCAGCGTCGAGGGCCGGGTCATCAAGCTCAACCCGTCCAAGCGGCCCCCCGGCAACGCCCGCGTGGACTGGGAGATCCTCTGCGACCTCGCCGGCCGCCTCGGCAAGGGCCACTGGTTCCCGTACACGAGCCCGGAGGAGATGTTCGAGGAGCTGCGGGTGGCGTCGAAGGGCGGGAGCGCCGACTACGCGGGTATCACCTGGGAGCGGGTCGAGCGCGAGCTCGGTGTCTTCTGGCCGTGCCCGTCGGAAGACCACCCCGGCACCCCGCGCCTGTTCGAGGGCGGCCGGTTCTACACGGACGACGGCCGGGGCCGGTTCAACCCTGTCCGCTACCGCCCCCCGGCCGAGGAGGTCGACGACGACTACCCGGTGTGGCTCACCACCGGCCGCGTCGTCAGCCAGTACCTGTCGGGGACCCAGACCCGCCGGATCGGCCCCCTCGTGGCCCAGTACCCCGAACCGCTGTGCGAGCTGCACCCCCGGCTCGCCGAGCAGCACGGCATCTCGACCGGCGACATCGTGCGCGTCAGGTCCCGGCGGGGGAGCATGACGCTGCCCGCCAAGGTGGTCGCCACGATCCGGCCCGACACGGTCTTCATCCCCTACCACTGGGCCGGCCGCCAGGCGGCCAACCAGTTGACCAACCGGGCGCTGGACCCGCTGTCGAAGATTCCCGAGTACAAGGTGTCCGCGGTGCGGATCGAGCGGGTCGGCCCGGCCGGGTCCGCGGTCGTCGACGCGCGGGACATGGACCTGCACGTGGACGCCGGCCAGTGACCGGTGTGAGCGTGCCGGTGTCGATCGGCGTGAAGCGCACACCCGCCACCCGGCCGGTCGCCGGCGCGTTCGGCGACAGCATCTTCGTCATCGACCAGAGCCGCTGCATCGGCTGCCGGGCGTGCGTGCAGGCCTGCGAGGAGTGCGGCACCCACCGGGGCACGACGATGATCCACCTCGAGGAGATCGACCGGGCGGCCACCACCCAGACCGCACCCATGGTGTGCATGCACTGCGAGGACCCGACGTGCGCCGAGGTGTGCCCCGCGGACGCCATCAAGCAGAACGAGGACGGCGTCGTGCAGTCCTCGCTCAAGCCCCGCTGCATCGGGTGCTCGAACTGCGTGCTCGCGTGCCCGTTCGGGGTGCCCAAGTACCTCCCGGCCTACGACCAGATGATGAAGTGCGACATGTGCTACGACCGCACGTCTGTCGGCCAGAAGCCGATGTGCGCCTCGGTGTGCCCGAGCGAGGCCCTGTGGTTCGGCACGCCCGAGGACTTCGCCGCCAGCCGCTCGGGGACCCTGGTGAACGAGTGGTGGTTCGGCAACCAGTACGTGGCGACCAAGGTGCGCACGGTCGCCGACGGCCCGGGCTCGATCGACGTCCTCGCCGCCGGCGGCGCCCGCCCGTGGCAGGACGACCCGTTCGGCCTCGACGAGCCGGGGCCGGGGGCGTGACCGGGCGCACGCACGCCACCGGCGAGCCGGACCGTGCGGTCCGTGTACCGGACCCGGTGTGGCGCCAGGACTTCCCGCTCACCTCCGCCGGGGAGGACGAGGTGACCCGCCGCGAGTTCGTCCGCTACCTCGTGCTCGCCTCCGGCGGGTTCGCGGCCGGCAACGTCGGGATCGCCCTGTGGTCGTCCCTGCGCTCGATCAACCAGGGCGAGCCCCGGGCCATCGTGGCGCTCGACCAGGTGCCCGAGGGGACGGCACACCTGTTCGACTACCCGGGCCGCGCCGACCCCGCCATCCTCGTGCACCTGCCGGGCGGGGAGCTGCGGGCCTTTAGCCAGAAGTGCACCCACCTGGGCTGCGTCGTCTACTACCAGCCCGAACGCGGCGAGATGGAGTGCCCGTGCCACGAGGGCCACTTCGACGCCAAGACCGGCGAGGTGCTGGCCGGCCCGCCACAGCGCCCGCTCGGCCGCATCGACGTCGAGGTCCGCGACGGGACGGTGTGGGCACTCGCCGCCCGGGGCGAAGGCGGCCCGGCCGGTGAGGAGGCACGACCGTGACCCTGAGCGACCGGGTCCCACCCCAGCAGCTACCGGCCCACCGCACCGGGCCGCGCCGGGCCCGCGCCCACCGTGAGGTGCCCGCCGCACTCGGCGTGTTCGTCGTGGTGCTGCTGTCGTTGCAGGTCTTCCTGCTCACGGTCGGCCTCGACGCCCTGCTGGCCGACGACGACGGCCTGGCCTGGGTCACCGCCGGGTGCTCGGTGGTGCTCGCCGCCGGCTCCGCCGCCTTCTACCGCTACCTCCGGTGAGCCGCACCGAGGAGCCCAGGCGCCCCGGACCGATCGGTGGCGACATGGCGGCGATCGTCTCCGGGCTGGCCCGCCGCGCCCGGCTGACGGCGCTGGTCGAGCGGCACGACTCGACCTTCGTCCTCGGCTTGTTCGCGTTCGTCAACGGGGTCATCGCCATCGGCACGATGGCCCTCGTGGCGCTCGTCACCGGCGAGCCGTTCGTGTTCCCGTCGCTCGGCCCGACGGCGTTCCTGCTCTTCTACACGCCGCTGCTGCCCGCCTCGTCGCCCCGCAACACCGTCTGCGGGCACGCCATCGGTGCCGCGGCCGGCTACCTGTCGCTCGTCGTCTTCGGGTTGACGGACGACCTGCCCGCTCTGGCCACGAGCGTGACCGGTGCCCGGGTCGGCGCCGCCGCGCTCTCCCTCGGTCTCACCAGCGGCGCCATGGTGTGGGCCCGGACCCCGCACCCGCCCGCCGGTGCGACGACGCTGATCGTGTCGCTCGGCATCCTGCGGGAACCGGAGCAGCTCGCCGTGCTGATGCTCGCCGTCGTCCTCCTCGTCGTGCAGGGCTTCGTCATCAACCGCCTGGCCGGGATCCCCTACCCGGTGTGGCGGCCGGCGCCGTCCCCCGGATCCTGACGCCGGCTGCCGATCGCCAGCGGCGGGCGCTGGGCGTGGACCGTGAGGTAGCGCACGCCACCGGAGCCCGCCGTCACCGCGCGGGTGGCGCCCTTCGGCACCAGCAGGGCGTCGGTCGGTTCGAGGTCGACGGCCTCGCCCTGGACCGTGGCGGTGGCCGTGCCGTCGAGCAGCACGACGAGCACGTCGAGCGCGTCGTTGCGATGCGGGGCGATCGACTGGCCCGGGGCGAGCACGACCAGGTTCACGTGGACGCCCTCGGGCGAGGCCGACCACACGACGCCACCCTCACCGTCGACCGCGCCGAGGTCGACGGCGTCGGTGACAGCGGCGTCGTCCGGCGGCTCGTCGAGCAGGTGGGCGAAGCACGGCGCCTCGCCTCCCTCGTCGCCCGGGGTGCCCACCGTCATCCGCGCCTCCGTTTTTCTCTAGTCGATGCCCGAAATATAGGCTCGGCGCCCGTGCGGCACAATCGGAGGAGGCGCGGGTGAGCGTGAACGGCTGGAGCCTCGTCCGGTTCGTGCACGTGGTGGCGGCGATGGGCTGGGTCGGTGGCCAGCTGCTGCTGAGCACGGTCGTGCTGCCGGTGCTGCGTGCCGAGCTGGAGCCGGCCGAGCGTGGCCCCCTCGTGCGCATGACCGCCCGCCGCTTCGCGTTGGTGGCCAACGTCGTCCTGCTGCCGGGGCTGCTGGCGACCGGCATCGCGCTGGCCTGGCACCGGGGCGTGACCCTGGGCAGCTTCGACGACCCCGGCTACGGGCGGTTGCTGGGGATCAAGCTCGTCCTCGTGGCCGCGTCGGTCGTGCTGGCGGCCGTGCACGGGTCGCTGGCCACGGCCCGCCCGCGACTGGCGCGCCCGCTGGCGCTCGCCGGGCTCGGCTCGTCGCTCGCCATCGTGGTCTTCGCCACGGCGCTCGTGCCGTAGCCGGCGACGCCGTGGCGGGCGATCAGCCGGCTTCCAGGTCGGGGTTCAGGTAGAACATCTCGAACTGGATGCGGTCGGGGTCCTTGAAGGTCAGCACCGACCCGTAGTCCCGATCGGCGATCGGCGTGTGCGTCACGCCGTGGCGCTCGAAGTGGGGCAGCCGGGCGGAGTCGCAGCAGCGGTTCGAGGATACGCGCGGACCGGCGGCCCCTATCCCGAGCGGCTGCCGGTCATCGCCCTGGTGGCCCGCTTCTACGCCGAGCACGAAACGGCCGTTTGGCGCTGGGTCGACTGGGCGGAGGCGGCCACGAGTGGGTGGACGGGGGTCACGCCGGGCACGGGCGCCCAGGTCCCGCCCGCCGCCTTCACCGTCCCGGACCCCGAGCCGAGGGACGCGTGACCACGTAGGTGGCAGGAATCGTCAGAACTCTGTCGTTGCTGCCAGCGAGGCGCTCGCCCACGATGGACCCATGACCTCCCTCGCGACTGCAGCGCCCTGGCGGTTCGCCCGCCACTACCTCGAGATGGTCGCCGCCATGATGATCGGCATGGCCGGGCTCGGCCTGGCCCCCGCGCTCGTGGTCGACCTGCCGGACCGGACGGCCGTGAGGCTCGTCGAGATGGCGGTGTGGATGACCGTCCCCATGGTCGGGTGGATGCGGTTCCGCGGCCACGGGTGGCGGGCGACCAACGAGATGGCGGCCGCCATGCTGTTGCCCGGAGCGGCCGTCCTGCTGCTGCTCGGGTCGGGTGCCGTCACCGACTCCGGCCTGCTGCTCGCGCTGGAGCACACCGCGATGTTCCCCGCCATGCTGATCGCGATGCTGCTGCGCCGCGGCGAGTACAGCGGCCACCACGCGGCCGGCAGTCCGGCCGCGGCCTGAGCGGGCCCGGGGGCCGTCGGCAGCCGAGGTGAGGACCTTCGGCCCTACGGGTCCGCGCGCCGCCGGCGTTGCCTGAGGGGCGGAGGTGACAGATGAGCGCAACGCAGAACTACCCGGCACGCCTCGACGGCCGGTTCGACGATCCCGGCCGATGGCTGTGGCTGGTCAAGTGGGTCCTGCTGATCCCCCACGCACTCGTGCTCGCCCTGCTGTGGACGGCGGTGCTGGTGCTGACCTTCGTCGCCGGGGTGGCGATCCTGTTCACCGGCGTGTACCCCCGGTCGATCTTCGACTTCAACGTCGGCGTGATGCGCTGGACCTGGCGGGTCGGGTTCTACGGCATCTCGGCTTTCGGCACCGACCGGTACCCGCCGTTCAGCCTCCGGTCCGACCCCGCGTACCCGGCGGACTTCACGGTCGACTACCCCGAGCGGCTGTCCCGGGGGCTCGTGCTCGTGAAGTGGTGGCTGCTCGCCATCCCGCACTACCTGATCGTGGCCGTGTTCGCGGGCGGGTGGGGTCTCGGGGCCGACCAGGGCTGGCCGTTCACCGGGACCGGCCTGGTCTCGTTGCTGGCGGTCATCGCCATGGTGATCACGCTGTTCGGGGGCCGGTACCCCGAGTCGCTGTTCGGCTTCGTCATGGGGATGAACCGCTGGTGCTTCCGGGTGCTCGCCTACGCCGCGCTCATGCGTGACGAGTACCCGCCGTTCCGGTTGGACGGCGGCGGGCCCGAGCCGGTCCCCGGCCCGACCGTCCCGCCCCCCGCGGCGCCCGCCGGGCACCAGGCCCCGCTTCCCGCCTGACGGGCCGGGAGGGGAGCCGCCCGGCCGGCCGACCCAGCACGTGCGACGGGGCGGGCGGCTACGGCGCCGCCTCCGCCCGCCCGGGCGTGAGAGGTCCGGCGGTGCGGACCCCGCTCCAGCGCCGCAACTCGTCGTCGAGGTCGAGGCGGTCGATCGGGGCGGCGGCCTCGTAGGGGCCCCACTCGTCGCGGGGGAGCAGCCACATGAGCTCGAACTCGTTGCCGTCGGGGTCGGCGCCGTAGACGCTCTTGGTGGCGCCGTGGCTGGACTCGCCGGTGTAGGCGCCGGCGTCGAG
>DASSUD010000073.1:0-19126 GCA_035707385.1 Acidimicrobiales bacterium | reverse complement strand
GGGCAGGAACGAGGTGGCGAACATGTTGTCGTAGGCCAGGCCCCACGGCGGCCGGAGGAAGCCGAGGGCCCGCACGTCCTCGAACCAGTGGGAGAACGGCGAGCGCCGGCTGAACGTCCCGCCGCCGAGCACGCGTGACAGGCGCCGCAGCGTGTCCTCCGCCAGGCCCGCCACCGCCTGCTTGGCCCGCAGCGACCCGTGCAGCGCGAGGTCGAGGTCGTCGCCCGCCGCGGCCCGCAGTCCCCCCTCGTAGCCCTGGACGGCCAGCCAGTGGTCCTGCTCGGCCCGGGCCCACTCGACCTGCTCGTAGGCGCGCAGGTCGTCGGCCTTCCGCCGCAGCTGGCTGCGGGCCAGGGCGACGGCCTCGTCGACGATGCCGAGGACGACGGCCGTGAACAGCATGGCGATGAGCGGCCCCGCGGCGCGGGTCACCGGGTCGAGGGGCCCGTCGCGGGCGAGGCGCACCGACGGCGCGCCCTCGAGGCGCATGGCGTGGCTCTGCGTGGCGGCCATCCCGATGCCGTCCCACTCGGCCACCAGCGTCAGGCCCGCACTGCCGTCCCACGGCCGCCCCCGCACGTCGAGCACGAAGATGGTCGGCTCGGCCTCGCCCGCCGGGACCGCGGTCGTCATCATGCGGTCGGTGATGCCCGAGCCGCTGCCGAAGTGCTTGTCACCGGTCACCGCGTAGGACCGGCCCGCCATGAAGGGGGGGTCGGTGCCGGGCTCGGCGACCGCCCGGGAGCGGCTGATGTCGCCGCCGCTGCCCGGCTCGGACGTGATCGTGCCCCACTGGTCGCCCGCCAGCGCGCTGGCGAACACCGCCCGGCGCTGCTCCTCCCAGTCGGGCTGGGCCGGGTCGGGCGACGCGAGCCAGAAGGCGACGACGGCGGGATGCATCGACGACACCAGCGCCACCGACGGATCGCCGGCGGCGAGGGTGCGGTAGATCCCGCACAGAGGGGCGAGCGACGGCGCCCAACCCGCCCACAGGCCGCCGGCATCCACGGGCACGGGCAACCGGAGCAGCCCGGCGTCGCGCAGGCGGTCGAAGTCGGCGCGCTCCAGGTGGCGCCGCGCCTGCCGCTCGGTTCGATCCGCCCGCCATGCGCCCGCCACATCGGCGGCCGACGCCGCCACGGCCTCCAGATCGACGGCCATCGCGGCAGCCTAGAGGGCGGACATGCCTCCACGAGGTGACACGACCGGTCCCACCGTCCGGTCCAGGAGGGCGCGGGCGGCTTCGGTGGCCGGTCGGCAGATCTACACCGCGGTCTGGACGTCGATCCGGCCGTGACCGTCCTCGTTGGTCTCGATGTCGATGACCAGCGGGCCTCGCACGTCGTCGGGCACCTCGAATCCCACGAGGACGTCACTCCGCTTGCCGGGACTGACGGGTTCTTGCCCAGCGACGATCTCGAAGCAGTCCGGCAGGAACTGCACACCGGCGACGGACAGGCCGTAGCAGCTCGAGTCCTGGTACTGGTCCTCCGAGGTCGCGTTCTCGAGGGCGACCCTCATCACGATCCGCGAGGCGCCCGGTTCCTCCTCGGTCCCGGTCACCGGCGAGGGCGTCGAAGCACATCACGCCGCTGGGGATGTCGACGTTCTGCTCGCCGAACCGTGCGGCCAGCGTGTCGTGCAGTCGTCCGGCCCACGCGGACGCGTCCTCGCGGCGGTAGCTCAGGAATATCCGCACATCGTCGATGAGGCCCAGGAACCCCAGGTGATACGCCCTCTCCGTGTGCGCGCCGGGGCCGCCGCTTCCGGCGCGATGCGCTGGTGGCCGGCGGGGGGATCTCCAGGTCATCGACGCGGTTCCCCGGTTGCGGTACAACGCAGGTGAAGGAGGTGGGCTCCCATGCGCCTCGCCATCCGAGTGGTCCCCGCCGTGCTCGTCGCCGTGCTCGTGTCCGTCACGTTGGCGCCGCCAGCCGGTGCCCAGGCCGACGACGAGGTCGACAACATCGTCGTTCTGACCGGACGGGCCGAGGTCCGGGAGGGCGAGACGGTCGACGTCGTCTTCATCGCCGACGGGCCCGTGGTCGTCGACGGGACCGTGCGCGACGCGGTCATCGCCCTCAACGGGGACGTCCTCGTGCGCGGCACCGCCGAGGAGGACGTCGTCGCCGCCGACGGCCGCGTGGTCGTCGCCGACGGCGGCCGCATCGAGGGTGACGTCGTGTCACGCCGCCGGCCCGTCGTCGAGGAGGGTGGCCGCCTCGACGGATCGTGGGAGCGCTGGAACCCGCGGGCGTGGACCGACGCCACCGCCGTGGTGGGCTGGCTAGCGTTCTGGCTGGCCGTCAGCGTCTCCACCCTGGTCCTGGGCCTGGTCCTCGGGCTGCTGGCGCCCCGAGCGGCCGCCGCGGTCGACGCCGCCTCCCGCGACACGGGGCCCGTGATCCTCTGGGGCCTCGTCCTGCTCATCGGCCTGCCCATCGTGGCGGTCCTGGCCATGGTCACCCTCGTCGGCCTGCCGCTGGGGCTCGGGCTGCTCCTCGCCCTCGGGCTGATCTACGGCATCGGGTACGTCGCCGGGGCGTGGGTCCTGGGTCGCCGCATCGTGAGCGGGTCGTCGCCGATCGTGGCCTTCCTCGTCGGCTGGGGCATCCTCCGCCTGGTCGCACTCGTCCCGTTCCTGGGCGGGCTGGCCTCGCTGGCGGCCGTCGTCGTGGGACTCGGGGCGATCGTGGTGGCGGGCCGCCGCGCTCGCAGCGCCGACCGCGTCGTACTCGAGCCGCGGGAACCGGTGCCGACTGCACCGCCGACCGCACCGCCGCCAGCAGCACCGCCGACCGCACCACGGACCGCGCCGCCGGCTTAGCGGCCCTCGGGTCTCACCAGGCCGTGGGCTTGGTCGGCGTGCGCACCCACACGTCGAAGAACGTGCCGAGGTCCTGGCCGGACACCTCCTCGAACACCGCCTCGAAGTCCTCCGTGGTGCCGGTCGAGTCGTCGTAGCGCACCAGCCACTCCTGGGAGGCCGCGTAGAACGCCTCGTCGCCGACCTCTAGCCGCAGGGCGTGCAGCGTCGCCGCGCCCCGGTCGTAGACCCCGCCGAGGAACAGGCCGAACGGGCCGGGATCCGCGATGGCCAGGTCCCAGAACTCGTCGTCGGCGGGGATCGCCATGACCGCGTCGAAGCTGTCCTGGGCGGTGTCGCCGCCCGTGGCCTCGCTCCACAGCCATTCGACGTACGTCGCCCACCCCTCGTTGAGCCAGATGTCCGCCCACCGCTCGGGGCTCACGGCATTGCCGAACCACTGGTGGGCCAGCTCGTGCACCACGGTGCCCTCCCGGGCCACCCGGGAGTACACGGGCCGGGTCTGCGTCTCGAGCGCGTAGCCGACCGAGTCGTCGTCGACGATGGCGCCGTAGGAGTTGAACGGGTACGGCCCGAAGGCGCCCTCGATGAAGGCGATCATGTCTGCCTGCAGGGCGAGGCTGGCGTCGGTGATGGTGGCGTTGGTCGCCGTGAGGTTGTCGTCGACGGCGTCGATGATCGGCAGCCCGTCGGGGGTCTCGGACGTGCGCAGCTCGTAGTCGCCGACCGATGCGGTGGTCAGGTAGCTGGCCTGCTGGTCCGGGGCGTCCCAGAACCACGTGGTCCAGCCGCCCGCCGTGACGGGGTCGGCGGCGGGCATGCCGTTGGCCACCGCCACCTTCCCCTCGGGCACGGTGATCTCGAAGCTGTAGGACGCCTTGTCCGTCTGGTGGTCGCTCACCGGGTACCAGGTCATCGAGCCCTCGGGCTCGCCCACCACCATGGCGCCGTCCCGCGTGGTCACCCAGCCGTAGAGGACGCCCTCGATGTCCACCGGCCGGGTGGTCGGGGCGCCGTAGGTGACGACGACCTGCGCCGCCCGACCGCTCTTGAGCTTGGGCCGGGGTTGGATAGTCAGCTCCCACACGCGGGCCTCGTCGTCCTGGACCTGCCAGTAGGCCGCCCCCTCGACCTCGGCACCGGAGGCAGGCGGCGCCACCTCGGAGGCCGGCCGGCCGTCGACGGTCACCGACTGGACGTCCATGCCCCGCAGATCGAGGTTGAAGCGATCCAGGTCCTGCGTGGCCACGAGATCGATGGTCGCCACCCCGTCCAGCCGGCCGACGAGCGGGGCGGGCGCCGGATCCGGGGGCGTGTAGGTGAGATCGAGGTCGTAGTGCCGGACGTCGTAGCCGCCGTTGCCGGCGAACGGGAAGTACGCGTCGCCGGCGCCCGGCGCCCCGGCCGTGTACCGCGGCCCGCCCGGGCCACTCTGTGCGGCAGTGACACCCCCGGTCAGGACGAGGGCCCCGGCCCCGATCGCCGCGGCCGTCAACATACCGAGCACCTGCTTGCGAAGCTGCACGCCGCTCTCCTCCCGCGTAGGTGGCCGCACCTTAGAGGCCCGGCACGCAGGGCGGTAGCCCCACTCTCCGTCGCCGCGACCGGTCAGGTGGCGTAGCCCGCGGCGATATGGTCCAGCCACCACTGCGGCGCGGCGTTCATGAGGGTGCCGAGGTCCAGGTAGTCCCACCACCTCGTGACCTTCCCGCCGGCGACCTCCATCACCGACGTGAACGGCAGGGTGACCGACACGCCCGGCTCCCAGGTCCACGTCTCGGCGTGCTCCGTGACGACGTACCCTCCGGACGCCACGATCGGGCCGTCGTGGAGCTCGTAGCCGTGGAGTGGTCCCAGCCCCAGGCGCAGGCGGGCCGCCGTCTGCGCGGGGCCGGTGGCGCCCGGGTCGACGTCCTTGATCGGGACGTCCACGTAGTGGCCGTCGTCGGCCATGAACGCTCCGACCGCGTCGAAGTCGCGGCGGGCCAGCGCCGCCCAGAGCCCGCGGACAACGGTGGCGTCGGCGTCGGCGGTCATGCCGCCGCCAGCCTCTCCGGGGCCTCGAAGGTTCCCTGCATGTGCTCGGTCCAGGTGGACAGGATGGCGGGGGCCGGCAGGCCCAGCGCCGCCAGCTCCCCGGCCAGCGGGTGGTCGCCCAGCTCCAGCGTCACGCCCTCGCCGCCAGGGCGGACCGCCGAGCCCGTGCCGCCCTGCGTGAAGCGGGTGGCGTGCGGGACGCCCGCGATCGTCGAGTATGTGACCATCGGCATCGGGGGCATCGCGTCGTCGCCGGCGGCCGGCAGGGTCAGGCGGAACACCAGGCTGCCGTCCATGCGCAGCGTGGAGGTCAGGCTGTCGCCGGACCGGTCCCAGCCGATCTCCTCCACCGACTTGGGGAAGCCCCATATCGCCCGTCCCGCCTCGCAGGTGAACTCCTGGTCCACCGGGAGGTGGGCGATGAACGTGCCGGCCTCGCCGTCACCCGCGGTGCCCGGGGTGACGAACACCGACACGCCCACCTCGCGGTAGTCGCCCAGGTCGTTGTCCCGGTAGTCGACGACGGCCAGCACGAGCTGGCAGCGACCCGGCGCGGTCTCGACGATCCGGAACCCGCCCGGCACCAGGGCGGCCGCCGCGCCGGCGTCCACCTCGAACAGGGCGGTGCCGGCCGACGCGTCCCGCACCACGCACGGCATGCGGACGGTCTTCCCGGCCACCTCGTAGCTGCGCACGATCTGACACTACGTCAGAAACCTCGACGGCGAGTGCGCCGCGGGTCGAACGGTCCGGGACGCGGCGGGGGGCCAGCGGGCGGCGAGCGCCCACCGGCCCCGGCTGCCTGCGGGTTACTGGGTGCCCCGCCAGACGTAGGCCAGGCTGATGCCCATCACCCCCTCGAGGGGTTCGTCGTTCTCGTAGCGGGAGATCAGCGTGTACCTGTCCCCGGTGTGGACCCGGTTGTGGGCGGAGCAGGTGTCTATGGACCCCGGTGAGCCGTGCGCGTGGCTGTGCTCGTAGTGGGCCTTCATCGTGCAGCCCTCGCCGGTGGTGTCGTTCTGCAGGCGGATGTCGATGCCGCCCCCGTGGAGGTGGCCGCCGAAGCCGACGACGAAGCCGTCCCACGGTGCGCTCCACGTGCGGCTGTTGGTGTGGACGCTGCCGGGGCCCCCGTTGCCCGGGACGTCGTACTCCGAGTTGCCGCATCCCGTGACGTCGAGGAAGAACGGCGACACGCCCCGGGTGTTGGTCGAGTTGGCCCCCGGCTGATAGCCGAGCTTGTACTGGAGGTACACCCGCTGCGTGGTGGAGCTCTCGTTCATGATGTGCCAGATGCTGCTCCACGACTCGTTGGCGCCCACCAGGTAGGCGTAGGGGTCGGGCACCCGCATGGGCGTGCGCTCGCTGCCGGCGGCCGCGAAGCGCTCGGGCCACTGCGAGCAGTTGGGCGACTGGCGCGCCATGTTCATCATCACGATGTGGTGCAGGTGCACCGCACTGTGGGGCACCGGGTCGCCGTTCTCGTAGACGAGGTCGAAGTCCATCGCCTTGATGCCGAACGACCCGGTCGGGCGGGGCATGTTGCCCCGGGCACCCTGGTTCTCGGCCCCCGGCTGGCCGACGGGGTTCAGGTTGAACGGGCCGATGCGGTAGCTGCCCTGGACGATGGTGCCACCGCCGGGCGGGGCGTTGCGCACCGCCTCGCAGGCCGTGGCGGCGAGCAGCAGCGCCGCGCAGGCGGCGGCTGCCATCAAGGTCTTCACTGTGGGTCGTCTCACGGGCTTCCCCCCGGTTGCCTCGGACGCGACTGTTGACTGCGAAGCCGTCTCGGCAGTAGATACTGCCGTTACGGTCAGTTGTCACCGTACCGTGGTCGGGAGGGCAGCCGCCAGCCTCGCTACGGCGCCGGGAGCGGCGCGGCCCCGAAGGCGGTCCGGGCCCGGTCGGCCACCGCCTCGGCCCCCTCGTCGTCGGGCCACCACCACTCGCGCCCGGTGGGGACGCGGCCCGACGCCACGGCCAGGGCGTACATCCAGCACGCCAGCCACAGGCCCCGGAGGCGCAGGGCCGCCCCCAGGCGGGCCAGCTCGTCGGGCTCGGGCGCGACGTGCCCCCGGTACGCCCCGACGACCGGGCCGACCGCGCCGGGGTCGACGCCCGCCGGGCCCACCGCCACCGACTGCAGCAGGACGACCAGGGACGTCACCCGCGGCCCCTGCCCGGCGCCGGTCCAGTCGACCAGGGTGGGCCCCGTGGGCGTGGCGATGACGTTGGCGACCACCGGGTCGGGATGGATGACGGCAGCCGGCAGATCGGTGCACGGGTCGGCCGCCGCCACCTGGTCCCGCAGCGCCTCGAACGCCGCCCGCCCGCCGGCCGGGACCTGGGCGTCCACGCTGGCCAGGTACTCGGCCGCCGAGGCCAGGTCCTCGTCGGGGCCGCCCTCGTGGCCCGGGTGGTGGTGCAGCGAGCCCGCCCGCCTGGCCACCGGGCCCGCGGACGGCACCGGCAGCGCGTGCAGGCGGCCCAGGAGGTCGCCCAGCGCCCGCCGGGTGGCGTCGTCGGGCCGGGCGGGGGAGCCGGTCACGAACGTGGTGACCAGCACCGCCCGGCCGGCGAGGGCGGTGACGGGGGAGGGGTGGGCGCAGCGCTCGGCCGGGAACCCCGCCTCCTCCAGGAACCCGAGCACGGCGGCGTCGCCCTCGGCACGGGCCGCCGGCCGGCCGGGGGCGAACACCCGCGCCACCCACGAGGGTCCGCCGGCCCGGTCGACCCGGAACACGCCGAAGTCCAGCGCCGCCAGGCCCGTGACCTCGATGTCGTAGGCCGTCGCCAGGTGGTCGCGCAGTCTCGTCCCGTCCACGACCGGACCGTACGCTCCGCCCGTGACAGAACGGGCGCACCCGGACCGCAGGGCGAGGGGCCGGCGGGCGACGGCCCGCCGGCCCCTCGCCGAGGCCGCTACTGCGTGCCCTGCCAGACGAAGGCCTGGACGATGCCCATGACCCCCTGGAGGGGCTCGTCGTTCTCGTAGCGGGCGATCACCGAG
Organism: Acidimicrobiales bacterium; assembly: GCA_035707385.1. Classification (GTDB taxonomy): domain Bacteria; phylum Actinomycetota; class Acidimicrobiia; order Acidimicrobiales; family VFJN01; genus ZC4RG19. The sequence continues at coordinate 11,252 of DASSUD010000073.1, read as the reverse complement.
TACCTGTCGCCGGCGTGCACCCGGTTGTGGGCGGAGCACGTGTCGACATGGCCGGGTGAGCCGTGCGGGTGGCCGTGCTCGTAGTGGGCCTCCATCGTGCAGCCCTCGCCGGTGGTGTCGTTCTGGAGGCGGATGTCGATGCCGCCCCCGTGCAGGTGGCCGCCGAAGCTGACGACGATGCCGTCCCACGGTGCGGTCCAGGTGCGGGTGGTGGTGTGGACGCTGCCGGGCCCGCCGTTGCCGGGGACGTCGTACTCCGAGTTGCCGCACCCGTCGACATCGAGGAAGAACGAGGTCACCCCCCGGGTGTTGGTGGCGTCGGCCCCGGGCTGGTACTTCAGCGAGTACTGGATGTACACCTGCTGGCTGGCGCTGGACTCGTTCATGACGTGCCAGGTGGCGCTCAGCTGGTCGCCGGCGCCGACCAGGTAGGCGTACGGGTCCGGGACCACCTCGGGCGTGCGCTCGCTGCCGGCCGCCGAGACGACCTCGCGCCGGAACGGGCAGTTGGGCGCCGGGCGGGCCCGGTTCGACATCACGACGTGGTGCAGGTGGACCGCCGAGTGCGGCACGGGCTCGCCGTCGGCGTAGACCAGGTCCCAGGACATCGACTTCATGCCGAACGACCCGGAGGGCCGGGGCATGGCGCCCCGGACACCCTGGTGCTCGGAGCCCGCCTGGCCCACCGGGCTCAGGTCGAACGGGCCGATGCGGAAGTCGTCGTCGACGACGGCGCCGCCGCCCGGCGGGAGGTTGCGCAACGGCTCGCATGCCGTGGCCCCCATCACCAGGGCGATGGCGGCGAGCGCCGCCGGCACGGTCCTCAGTCTGAAACGTCTCACGGGCTTTCCCCCGGTTGCCTCGGACGCCGCCACTATTGACTGACGTGACTGTAAATAACCGTGAGCGGCAGCGCCAGCGTGCGAGGTCCGGGGAGTACGGTCGCGGGCGATGGCGAGGCAGCCGGAGTGGCACGTCGAGGTGCTGCCCGGGCTGGAGGAGGCGGCGGCCGACGAGCTCGCGGCGCTGGCCGGCGCCGTCCCGCCCGCAGTGCGCTCCCCTGGCGAGGGGGTGCTGCGGGCCACGGGCATGCCGCAGGCGGAGATCGAGTCCGCCCGCCGCGTCGTGGCCGTCTACCTGGTCGTCCACGTGGACGTCCCCCGGCCCCGGGGCCTGCTCGGGCACCAGCACCTCACACGGATCGCCCGGGAGGCACGAGCGGTCACGGCCGGGCGCCGGTTCGACGGCCTGCGCATCGTGGCCGCGGGCGCCGGCTCGCCGGTCATGACCCGCCTGGGCGAGGCGCTGGCCGCCGAGCTGGGCCTCCGGCACGACCCCGAAGGCGGTGACCTGGTGGTCCGGGTGGTGCGCGACCCGGCCCGCACGGGCTGGGAGGCCCAGGTCCGCACGACACCCCGCCCGCTGGGGGCGCGCCCGTGGCGGGTCAGCCGCTTCCCCGGATCCCTCAACGCCACCATCGCCGCCCACATGGTGGGACTGGCCCGGCCCCGGCCCGGCGGCCGCGCCCTCAACCTCCTGTGCGGGGCCGGCACGCTGGCCATCGAGCACCTCCTGGCCGACCCGGCGGGGTCGGCGGTCGGCGTCGACCTGGACGGGCGGAGGGCCCTGCCCGCCGCGATCGCCAACGCGGCGGCGGCCGGCGTCGCCCGGCGGCTGTCCCTGGTCAGGGCGGACGCCACCCGCCTGCCGCTGCCGGCGGACTGGGCCCCGGTGCTCTACGCCGACCTGCCCTACGGCGACAAGGTCCGGGCGACCACACCACCCGAGGCGCTGTACGCGGGACTGCTGGCCGAGGCCGCCAGGGTGGCGCAACCGCGGGCCCGCCTCGTCGCCGTCACCGAGGACATCGCCCGCTTCGAGAGAGCGGTCCGCGACAGCCGGTCATGGCGGGTGGCGGAGCGCCAGCGGGTGTTCCAGAGCGGGCACCGGCCCCAGATCACCCTCCTGGTGCGGGCCTGAGACGGCCCTGCCGGCAGCGCGTTCGGACGGGCGCGGCCACGTGGGAGACGCGGGGACGCATCCGTCCGCGCACGTTCTGCGACGGAAACCCGGGCCGCCCGCTCACGCGACCGGCCGGGGTGCGGTTACCGTCACCCTCCTATGTCGACCGCAGCCAGGCCGGCACCGACCTCGGGAGGAGTGCTCGACGCCGTCGAGCGCCGCGCCTGGGGCATCCGGGTGCCTACCCGCCGCCTGTTCGTGGCCCTGGCCGCGGCGACGGCCGGTGTCGTGGTGGTGGCCAGCCTGGCCGCGGCCTGGGTGGCGGCCGAGAACCGCAGCACCATCGCCGACGCCCGCCGCGAGGGCCTGCAGGTGGCCCGGGCCGCGTCCACCTTCAGCGCCAGCCTGGTGGCCGCCGACGCCGACGCCTCCGGGGCCCTCATCGCCGGCGGCCTCGACGTCCCCGTGCCCGACAAGGACTACGCCGACCACCTGCGGGACGCCTCGCTCGCCCTCACCGACGCCGCGGCCGGGGCCACCGCCGACGACGTCGAGGACATCGACGCCCTCGCCGAGGGCCTCGTGGCCTACACCGGGCTGGTCGAGACGGCCCGCGCCAACTCCCGCCAGGGCTACCCGGTGGGTGCCACCTACCTGTCCCAGGCCCGCCGCCTGGCCGCCAACGACCTGGTGCCCCGGGCCGAGCGTCTGCGCCGGGAGGGCGAGCGACGGGTCGCCGAGGCCGCCAACCACCTCGTGCGCCCCGCGGCGTCGGCCGCGGTCCTGCTGCTGCTGGCGGCCGTGGCCATGGTGGTGCTGGCGTCGGTCACCGTCGCCGGCCGCACCCGGCACGTGCTCCACCCGGGGCTGGTGGTCGCCACGCTGATCGCGGTCGTCTCGCTGGCCATCATGACGCTCGGCATCGCCCGCCAGACCACCACGCTGAGCGCGGCGGCGTCCGACGACGTCGAGGGCTACGTCCTGGCCAACGACACGTCCTCCGACCTGTCCCGGCTGCGGGTCACGGAGATCGCGGCGGTGGCGGCGCGCGGCAGCGGCGGCCCGCTGTACCAGAGCTTCGACGAGCAGGTGGCCGAGCTGGGCCGCGACCAGGTGGGGTTCGTCGACGGCTACGTCGACAGCGTGGCCGAGGTGGAGGCGACCGACTTGCAGGGCGACAACCGGGGCGCTGCCGAGATCACGCTGACGGGAACCTCGTTCGAGCAGTACCAGAGCGCCGCCGCCGGGATCGACGACTCGGTCGACCGCGAGGCCGCGACGCTGGCCGACCGCATCGACAACGCCGGGTCGGCCGGCATCAGCCCGTTCGTCCCCCTGGGACTGGGCATCCTGGCGGCCGGGCTGGCGGCGGCGGGCATCCTCGACCGGGGGAGGCGCTACCGGTGACCGCGGGCAACGGGGCGACCCCTGCCCCCGCCGCGCCGCGCCCGTCGCGCCGCTGGGCCCCGATCGTCGCGGTCGCCGCGGTGGTCGTCGTCCTGGCCGTCGTGGCCGTGCCCCAGGTCTTCCTGCGCACCGACGTGCCCGAGTCGCTGCCCGGGCCCACCACCACGGCACCGACCCCGCCCGCCACCTCGCCACCCGCGGACTTCCCCGGCTGCGACGACGACGCGCCCATCGGGTCTGCCGGCGACCCCACGGCCAGCCTCCGGCCGGCCGGCCCCGCCACCCCCGCCGTGGCGCCCGAGAGCTACATGGGCACGATCCAGCAGCGGGGGCGCCTGCGGGTCGGGGTCAGCGCCACCAACCTGCTGTTCTCGACCGTCGACCCGTTCACCGGCGAGTTCGAGGGCTTCGACGTAGACATCGCCAAGGAGGTGGCGATCGCCCTGTTCGGCGACGCCGACCCCGAGCACATCGAGTTCGTGGTGATCCCCCAGACCGACCGCGTCACGGTGCTCACCAACCCGCAGTCCGACATCGACATGGTGGCCAGCACCTTCAGCATCACCTGCTCGCGCCAGGCGGACATCGACTTCTCCAGCGAGTACTTCACCTCCGGCCAGCGCCTGCTGGTGCCAGCCGAGGACGCGGCCGGCGAGGTCACCATCGACACGCTCGCCGCCGAGGCCCAGCAGAGCGAGGACCGCGGCCGGGTGTGCGCCGCCGAGGGCTCGACCAGTATCGAGGTGTTGCGCACCTGGCAGCCCCGGCCCAACCCCGTCGCCCCCACCACCCACGCCGAGTGCCTGGCCCTGCTCCAGCAGGGCGAGGTCGACGCGGTCAGCACCGACGACACGCTGCTGGCGGGGTTCAAGGTCCAGGACCGCAACGTCGAGATCGTGGGCGACCGCCTGACCGACGAGCACTACGGGCTGGGCCTGCCGCCCCAGCGGGACGAGTGGGTGCGCTACGTCAATGCCGTGCTGGAGGGCGTGCGCTCGTCCGGGCGGTGGGACGCCATCTACGCCCGCTGGCTGAGCGGGGCGCTCGACCTGCAGCAGCCGCCGGCGGCGGTGTACAGCGATTGACGTGGCTCCCGTGACCGACCCCGGCGTGATGCTCCGGCGCAACGAGCTGGCCGCGCTCGGTGAGCGTCTCGTCGACCTCGAGTCCGACGCCACCGTCACCGTGGCCCGCGGGGGCGGGCTCACCGGCGGGACCCGGGCCACGTGGGCCGAGGCCGACGCCGGCATCGCCGCCGCCTGGGAGGTGTACCGGGCCGTCGACGAGCTGCTCGGCCGGGCCGAGTCCGATCCGGCCCGGGCGGCGGAGATGCTGGCGGCGCCGACCGTCCCCACGGCGGCCGGGCCCTGCGACCCCGCCACCGCCCTGGCCGCGGCCGGGGCCGAGCTGGACGCGGCCGCCGCCGTCGTGGCCCGGCTGGCGGCCGCCTGGGGTGGCCTCGCCTCCCGGGTCCAGGTCGCGTCCGCCGCCGCGCTGGCCGCCGGCGACGGGCCCGCCCAGCGGGCGGCCGACGCGGTGGCCGGGCTGCTGGTGGGCGACCCGCTGGCGGTGACCGAGGCGGACGTGGTCCACGTCGAGTCGCTGGCCCAGGCCGCCACCGGGCGCCACGCGGCGGTGCAGAGCGCCACCGGGCGCCTCGACCTCGACATGGAGCGGGCCCGCGCCACGCTCGACACCCTCGACGCCGACGTCCAGGCCGCGGCCGCCGAGCTGGCGCACGCCGCCAGCCGCATCGCCGGGCTCGACGTCCCCACCCCGGCCCGCGACCTGCCGGCGCTGGCCGGGTGGCTCGACCGCATCGCCGCCACCGGCGGCAGCGACCGGCCCGCGGCCGCCGCCGCCCTGGACGACTGGTTCGCGGCCGCGGAGTCCCGCCGGGCCGAGCTGGACCGCGCCCTCGACACCGCCCGCACCGGCATGCGGCGCCGGTCGGAGGGGCGGGGCCTGTGGTCGGCGCTGCGGGCCAAGGCCGGCGCCCGCCGCCTCGACGAGCAACCCGACGTGGCCGCCGCCCTGGCCGCCGCCCGCGACGAGCTGTGGCGGGCGCCGTGCGACCTGGCCGCGGCCGACGCCGCCCTGGCCGCCCTGTCGGCGGTCCTGGAAGACCGCCCCGGAGGTCCCCGATGACCGTGACCGAGACCGCCTGCGGCCGGCCCGGCTGTGCCGGGCTAGTGGTCGACGGCTACTGCGACACCTGCGGGATGGCGCCGTCCGCCGCTCCGGCCGGCCGCACCGGTTCCGGGCGGGTGGTGACCGGGTCGGGCCGGGTGTCGGGCCGGGTCGACGTGTCCCGCCTGACCTCCCGCTCCCGCCAGACCGCGTCCAGCGGCAGCACCACCCGGCGCAGCCGGGTGGGCGCCGGGATCGTGGAGATGGCGCCCATGAAGGCCGCCGATCCCTCCTCGGTGCTGATGGCCGACCCCAGCGTCCCCGAGAGCCGGCGCTTCTGCACCGCCTGCGACGCCCCGGTCGGCCGGAGCAAGGACGGCAAGCCGGGGCGCCAGGCCGGCTTCTGCTCGCAGTGCCGGGCGAGGTTCGACTTCGGCGCCAAGCTCCAACCCGGCGACCTGGTGGCCGGCCAGTACGAGGTGGCCGGCGCCCTGGCGCACGGCGGCCTGGGGTGGATCTACCTGGTCCGCGACCGCAACGTGTCCGGCCGGTGGTGCGTGCTGAAGGGCCTGCTCGACGCGGCCGACCCCGCGGCCGCCGAGGCCGCGGTGGCCGAGCGCCGGTTCCTGGCCGAGGTCAGCCACCCCGCCATCGTCGACATCTACAACTTCGTCCAGCACGAGGGCCAGGGCTACATCGTCATGGAGTACGTGGGCGGGCCCAGCATCAAGCAGCTGGCCAAGCGCCGCCGCGAGGCGGGCGACGGCCCCATGCCCCCGGCCGAGGCGGCCGCCTACATGCTGTCCGTGCTGCCGGCGCTCGGGTACCTCCACGACGAGGGGCTCGTCTACTGCGACTTCAAGCCCGACAACGTCATCCACGTGGGCGACGCCGTGAAGCTGATCGACCTCGGCGGCGTCCGCCGGTTGGACGACCCCCACTCCGCCATCTTCGGCACCGTCGGCTACCAGGCCCCCGAGGTCCCGAAGACCGGGCCCACGGTGAGCAGCGACCTCTACACCGTCGGCCGGTCGCTGCTGGTCCTGATCCTCGACTGGCCGCAGTGGCAGGGAGCGGAGCGGGAGCGCCTGCCCACCCGGGAGCAGCACGACGTGCTGGTCGAGCACGACGGCCTGTGGCGCTTCCTCCAGCGGGCCTGCGCCCCGGACCCCGCCCAGCGCTTCGCCGGCGCCGACGAGATGACCGACGCCCTCCACGGCGTGCTGTGCCAGGTGGCGGCGGCCACCGACGACCTGCCCCGGCCGCGCACCAGCACGCGGTACAGCCCGCCCCGGCCCCAGCTCGACGGCACCGGCTGGCGGGCCCTGCCCGTCCCCCTGCTGCCCAACCACCCCCGGCTGCCCAACCGGGTGGCCGGCGTGGCCGACAGCGACCCCGAGGCGGCCGTGCGGCTGGTGGCGGAGGACGACGAGCTGAGCTGGGCCGACCTCGCCGCCCTCGGGCGGGCCCACTGCGAGCGGGGCGACACCGCCGCCGCCGACAGCGTGATCGGCCGGCTCGACCCGGCCACCGACGACGCCGCCGGCATCGGGGCGGGCCCGGTCCTCGACAACGCCCGGTCGTACCTCCACGGCGTCTCGGCGCTGGCGGCCGGCGACGGTCCCCGGGCCGCCACCCTGCTGACCGACGCCTACGCCACCGCCCCCGGCGAGCTGGCCACCGCCCTGGCCTACGCGGCCGCCCTGGTCACCACCGGCGACCCCGAGCGGCTGCCCGAGGCGGCGGACCTCTACGAGCAGGTGGCGGTCACCGACCCGTCGTGGGGCTCGGCGGTGGCCGGCCTGGCCGACGCGCTGGTGGCCCTCGGCCGACCCGAGGACGCGCCCCGGGCCCTGACCGCGATCCCGCCCGGCCACCCGCTGCGCACCGAGGCGCTGACCCGCGCCTGCCGGGCCATGGAAGCAGGCCGCTGGGACCCGGTGGTGGCCGCGGTGGCGGGCGAGGCGGTGCGGGCGGCCCCCACGCAGCCCCGCAGCGCGGCCGATGCCGAGCTGGCCGCCGCCCTGTACGCCGCGGCCCTGGCCGCGCTCGCCCGGGGCGAGGCGGTGGGCGAGGTCGCCGGGCGGCCGGGCGACCCCCGGGACCTGGCCAGCGAGGCGGAGGCGGCGCTGCTCGACCTGGCCGACGCCACGCCCGACCCCGCCCGGCGCCACGAGCTGCTGGACGCGGCCGCCCGCACCCGCCCCTGGAGCGTGTGGTGAGCCCGACCGCCGTGACCGAGACCGGAACCTCCGCCTGCCCGTCCTGCGGCGAGGCCCTGATGCCCGGCGCCCGTTTCTGCGAGGCGTGCGGGGCCGCCACCGGCGCCCCCCTCGTCCCCGACCCCGAGGCCGGGCTGGACGACCCGACCGAGCCGGTCGAGATCGCACTGGCGTCCCGGCCCGGCACCTGCCCCCGCTGCGACGCCCCCATCGACGCCGACGGCTACTGCACGAGCTGCGGGCACAAGGCCGTCGAGCCCGTCGACGTCGAGGACAGGGGTTCCCTGGCCTACGCCACCCACCGGGGCCGGCGCCACCACCGCAACGAGGACAGCGGGGCGGTGGCCACCACCGCCGAGGGGTGGCCGGTGCTGGTGGTGTCCGACGGGGTGTCCGCCAGCCCCAACCCTCACCGGGCCTCGGCTGCGGCGGTGACGGCGGCGGCCGCCCGGCTGGCCGGTGTCCCGTTCGGCGGTGCCGAGGCCGTGGCGGCCGCGGTGGCCGCGGCCCACGCGGCGGCGACGGCGATACCCGCCGGCGGCGACCCCCACTGGCCCGAGGACGGCACCCATCCCGCCTGCACCATCGTGGTGGCGGTGGCCGCCGCCGGCCGGGTGGTGACGGCGAACGTGGGCGACGCACGCGGCCACCTGCTCCGGCCCGACGCCGCCGCGCCGGGCGGCTGGTCGGCCTGCCAGATCACCAGCGACGACAGCGTGGCCGCCGCGGCCGTGGCCGCCGGCGCCGACCCCGCCGAGGCGCTGGCCGGCCCGGCGGGCCATGCCATCACCGCCTGGCTGGGCGCCGACGCCCCGCCGCTCGACCCCCACGTGGCCGAGTTCCCCACCGAACCCGGCGACCTGGTGATGGTGGACAGCGACGGCCTGTGGAACTACGCGCCCACCGACGCCGCGCTGGGCGAGGTCGCCGCCGGGTTCCTGCCGGCACCCGGCGAGCCGGTCCGGGCCGCGGCCGTGTGCGAGCGGCTGGTGGCGTGGGCCGTCGAGGCGGGCGGCGCCGACAACATCTGCGTCGCCCTGGCGCCCGCGGTCCCCGGGGCCGGCGCCGATCCGAGCGAGCGGGAGGAACCAGCACCGTGACCACCACCGACGCGCCCGGCGGCGCCCCCTTCACCGCCGAGACGTTCCAGAACCAGTACCTGGCGGCGGGGGCCGACGTGGTCGACGCGGTGGTCACCGTGGCCGCCGCCGGCGACCCGGCGGCAGCCGGCGTCGCCACCACCGGCGCCGCGGACCGGGCCGAGGTGGTGGTGATCGACTGCAGCGGCTCCATGGGCTCGAGTCGCAAGATGGAGGCGGCCAAGGACGCCGCCCAGGCCGCGGTCGACGTCCTCGACGACGGCGTGTCGTTCGCCATCGTGGCCGGCGACCACGAGGCCAAGCTGATCTGGCCGATCGACGGGCGGTCCTTCGCCGTCGCCGACGACGACGACCGGGCCTCGGCCCGGGAGGCCATCGCCCGGCTGCAGCCGGCCGGTGGCACCGCCATCGGCACGTGGCTCGACCTGGCCCGCCGGCTGTTCGCCGCCGTGCCGGGCAAGGCGACCCACGCCATCCTGCTCACCGACGGCCGCAACGAGCACCAGCAACCGGGCGAGCTGGCGGCGGCGGTCGAGGCGTGCCGGGGCCTGTTCCAGTGCGACTGCCGGGGCGTGGGCGTCGACTGGGAGGTGGAGGAGCTGCGGGGCATCGCCACCGCCCTCCTCGGCACGGTCGACATCGTGGCCGATCCGGGCCGGCTGGCCGCGGACTTCGAGGCCATGATCGCCTCCAGCCAGTCCCGGGCCCTCCCGCACGTGAGCCTGCGGCTGTGGTCGCCGGAGGGCGCCGTCCTCGACTCGCTGCGCCAGGTGAGCCCCGAGGTGGTCGACCTGACCGCCACCGGCACCCCGGCCCCGGGGGTCAAGCTCGCCCGGGACTTCCTGCTGGGCGGCTGGACCCCAGGCGAGTCACGGGACTACCACCTGCGGATCACGGTGCGGGCCGGGGCGGTGGGCGACGAGATGCTGGCCGGGCGGGTGAGCCTGGTGCTGGCCGACGGGACGGTCGCCACCCAGGCGCTGGTCAAGGCCACCTGGACCGACGACCGCGAGCTGTCGACCCGCATGAACCGCCAGGTCGCCCACTACACGGGCCAGGTCGAGCTGGCCGACGCCATCCAGGCCGGGTTGGCGGCGGCCAAGGCGGGCGACGACAAGACCGCCACGGTGAAGCTGGGTCGGGCCGTGCAGATCGCCGCCGAGTCCGGGCACGACGACACGATGCGGCTGCTCAAGGAGATGGTGGAGGTCGACGACGCCGAGAGCGGGACGGTCCGGCTGAAGGCCGGCGCCGACCAGGCGGCGCAGATGACGCTCGACACCCGCTCGACCCGCACGGTCCGGCTGGGCAAGCCGGCGGCCGAGCAGCCCGGCGAGGCGGATCCCCCCGAGGGCGCGGGGAGCGGCACGTGACCGCGACCTGCCCGGCCGGGCACGCCTCGGCCACCGACGACTACTGCGACACCTGCGGCGTGCCCATCAACGCCGCCCCCACTGCGCCGCCGCCCTCGCCGCCCGCCCCGCCGCCCCCGCCCGAGCCGGCCACGGTCACCTGCCCCGGGTGCGGCGCCGACGTGGCCGGCCAGTTCTGCGAGTCGTGCGGCTACGACGTCGTGGCGGGGGTGCCGGCCGACACCGACGCCACCGTCACGCTGGCCCTCGGCGCCGACCGCTCCCACTGGGAGCGGATGGTGGGCTCCGGGGAGCCGGCGTTCCCGGACGTCGCCCCCACCCTGTCCTTCGAGCTGACCGGCGACCGGGCCACCCTCGGCCGGGTGCGCCCCGGCCGCACCTCCGACGTCGACCTGCAGCTGAGCGGGCCGGGCGCCGACCCCGCGGTGAGCCAGCACCAGTGCGAGTTCACCCGCGACCCCGCCACCGGGTCCTGGTCGGTGCGCGACACCGACAGCGCCAACGGCACCTGGATCAATGACGCCGACGAACCGCTGGCGGCTGGTCAGGCCCACGTCCTGGCGCCGGGCGATCGCATTTTCCTGGGCGCTTGGACCCGCCTGACGGTCAACGTGGGCTAACTTCTCGGCCACAGGGTTCAACGGGGGGGAACGATGGGGCTCGGACGGTCGCGGCGCTGGCTCGCCGCGCTCGCCGTGGTGGCGCTGGCCGCTTCGGCATGCAACGGACTCACGGTCGACCAGCGGGGCGTCTACACCGCCGAGCCGACCGTCACGATCACGGGCGACGTCACCGTCGGCGAGCGCCAGACTCTCGTGTCGCTGACGGTCAACGGCGTCGACGCCGGCGTCGAGGGCGAGCGCTACTCGGCGCAGGTGCCGCTCGACGGCGCAGACATCCTCAACCACGTCGACGTGGTGGCCACCTACTCGTCCGGCGCGGTGCTGCGCGAGCGCCGCACGGTCGTGTACGGCGACGGCGACCACGCCGAGGTCCTCCCCGAGGGGGCGACGCTGCCCGACGCGGTGGGCCTGCGGGTCAACGAGCGGTCCTTCGCC
>DASSUD010000072.1:0-4649 GCA_035707385.1 Acidimicrobiales bacterium | reverse complement strand
GATCACGCCTCGACGTCGCCCCTGCGACCCGAGGCCCGGGACGCTCTCATCGAGCAGCTCGATCGGGCGGGCGATCCGGGGCGCGTCCATGCCGAGGGCCTGACCAGCCGCGTGGCCGTAGAGGACGCCCGCGAGCATGTGGCCGAACTCGTCGGCGCCCGCCCCCGCGAGGTGGTGTTCACCAGCGGGGCGACCGAGGCCATCGCCGCCGCCTGCTGGGGCGCCGCCGCCCGGGGCGCGCACCAGGTGGTGCCGGCGGTCGAGCACTCGGCCGTGCGCCTGGCCGCGGCCCGCCACGGCGAGGTGTCCGTCGTCCCCGTCGACGGCCGGGGCCGGGTGGCGGTCGACGACCTGGTCGCCGCCGTCCGGGCGGGCGAGACCGCCCTGGTCCACCTCCAGTGGGGGAACCACGAGGTCGGGACGACCCAGCCGGTGGCCGAGGCGGTGGCCGCGTGCCGGGAGCGGGGCGTGCTGGTCCACGTGGACGCGGCCCAGGCCGTGGGGCGGGTGCCGGTCGGGTTCCGGGACCTGGGGGCCGATCTGCTGTCGGTGAGCGCCCACAAGTTCGGGGGGCCGCCCGGGGTGGGCGCGCTGCTGGTCCGCCAGGGCCTGCGCCTGCCGCCGCTGCTGGTGGGGGGCGACCAGGAGCGGGCACGGCGGGCCGGCCTGGAGAACGTGCCCGGCGCCACCGGGTTCGGGGCCGCCTGCGCGGCCGTCGACGTCGAGGCCGAGGCTGCGGCCCAGCGGCGGCTGACGGACCGCATCCTCGGCGCACGGGGGTCGGGCGGGCTCGACGGCCTCGAGGTCTACGGCGACCCCGACGGCCGGCTGCCCCACATCGTGTGCCTGGGCGTCGAGGGCATCGAGCCCCAGGCCGTGCTGCTGGGCCTCGACCGGGCGGGGATCGCCGCCCACTCGGGCAGTGCCTGCTCGTCGGAGTCGCTGGAGCCCTCGCCCGTGCTGGAGGCCATGGGCGTCGACGCCCACCACAGCCTGAGGCTGTCCGTGGGCTGGTCCACCACCGACGCCGACGTCGACCGGCTGCTGGCCTCGCTCCCCCCGGTCCTTGCCGACCTGCGCGCCCTGGCCCGGTAGCCTCACGCCGTGCTCCGCCAACCCCGCCCAGGCCGCCCCAGGCGGTGAGGCTCTACGTCGTCCGCCACGGCCACGCCGGCAACCGGGCGGCGTGGGGCAAGCCCGACGACGAGCGCCCGCTCACGAACCGGGGTAGGCGCCAGGCCGAGGCGATCGCCGCCAACCTGGCCGCCACCGGCATCACCCGGCTGGTCAGCAGCGACTCGGTGCGCTGCGTGCAGTCGCTGGAGCCGCTCGGCCAGCGGCTCGGCGGGCGGGTGGACGTCGACCCCCGGCTGCGGGAGGGCGCCGGCGGCGACGCCGCCGTCCAGCTGGCCGACGAGCTGCGCAAGGAGCACGAGGCGGCCGCGGTGTGCAGCCACGGGGACGTCATCCCCGACATGCTGCGCATCCTCAAGGCCACCACCACCCGGTTCAAGGACCCGTTGCAGTGGCCCAAGGCGTCCACCTGGGTCCTGACCTGGGAGGACGGCCGCTGGTCCCGGGCCCGCTACATCCCCCCGCCGGACGTCTAGGTCGGTGTGGCGGCGTATGCGCCGGGATCTCGGCGTATACGCCGCGAGATCGACTCAGGGGACGCCCAGGCGCTCCCTGATCGGCCGGGTCAGCTCCACGATGGCGGGCGGTGGGTCCAGGGCGTCGAGGCGCTCCAGCTCCAGGCGGGCCGTGTCCGGGCGGCCCAGGCGCTCGAACACCACGGCCAGGAACGCGTGGGTCGCCGGGTAGTCCGGGTTCGTCTCCGCCGCCTCCACCAGGGTGACCACACCCTGCCCGTCGCCGGACTGGAACTGGAACCAGCCCTTGTAGGTCATGGCCTCGACGTTGGCCGGCTGGTCGGCGAGGATCTCGTCGTAGGCCGCCACCGCCGCCTCGTAGTCGCCCCCCTGGGCGAGCAGCAGCGCGTCGTCGAGCCGGGCACGGGTCGTCTCTCGGGTGTCGCCCGTGATGGTGTCCCCCGTGCCCCGGCGGCCGGCGGTCTGCGCCACCAGCACGCCCGCCACCACCGCGAAGGCCACCACCGCCGCCGCCGCCACGGCCACCCGCCGCCAGCGCCGGGCCGGGCGGGCCGCCGCCATGCGGGCGTGGTGCGACTCGATCGAGCGGATCGTGCGGGCGGCCCGGGCCGTGTAGTCGTCCTTCAGGGTCTCGTAGTCGGCGTCGTCGACGTCGCCGGCCTCGTGCTCGCGCTCCAGGTCGTCGAGCGAGCGGAGCAGGAAGGCCCGCTCCTCCTCCAGCACGGCGAGCGCGTCGGGATCGAGCGGCCGGCTGGTCGTGCTCACGACCCACCGCCCCGGGCCCGGGAGACCAGCGCCCGGTCGGCATCGGTGGCCCGGGCCGCGCCGCCGCCCCGCCAGCGGCGGAAGGTGAAGGCCAGGAACGCCAGCGCCACCACCAGGGCCACGACCGGCAGCGTCCACACCAGGCTCGACACCCCCGACCGGCCGGGCGTGAGCAGCACCCGCTCGCCGTAGGACGCAGCCAGCTCGTCCCGGATCTCGGCGTCGCTCGCCCCCTCGGCGATGCGGGCGTCGATCACCGAGCGGACGCCCTGGGCCGCCGGCGAGTCGGAGTCCGCCACCGACTGGCCGTCGCACTGCGGGCACGCCACCGTCTCGGCCAGGGCGCGGGCCCGGTCGGCGTCGGTGCGGGCGGGCGGGTCCGACGCCACCCCCACCACGAGGGCCACCGCCAGCACCGCGGCGAGTGCCAGCCAGCCGGCGGTGCGGCGGCCGGTCGGGCTGCTCACGGTCGCTCCGCCGCCGCGTCGCCGGCGGCGGACTCGATCTTGGCGATGGCGTCGTCCAGGCCCTGCTGGGTCACCCCGCCGGTGAACTTGGCCGCCACCCGGCCGTTGGGGTCGACCAGGAACGTCTCCGGGACCTTGACCACGCCGAAGGCGACCGGCGCCTGGCCGTCCTCGTTGAGCAGGATGGGCCACTCGCCGCCGTTCTCGGCGAAGAAGTCGCCGATGGCCGCCTCGGTGTCGCGGTACACGACGCTGACCACCGCGGCGTCGCCCCGCGGGCTGTGGGCCTCGTCGAAGGCCACCAGCTCCGGGTGCTCGAGGCGGCAGGGGGCGCACCACGTGGCGAAGAAGTTGACGACCACCCACCGGCCCCGGTGGGCGTCGACGTCGAAGGTGCCGCCGCCCAGCGTCTCGCCCGCCAGGGCGGGCACGGCCTTGCCCACCAGCGGGCTGCTGGCCCGCCGCTCGCTGGCCGGCTCGCTGGTGGCCAGCACGACCACGAACGCCACCGCCAGCACCGCGACGACGGCCGACACGACCAGCCCGGTCCTGCCCCGGGGCCGAGGGGCGTCGGCGAATTCCTCGTCCTCGCGGTCGACGACATCGGTCACGTGCCGACCTCGACCTTCTCCGGCTCGTCGTCCACCGCGGCGGGCTCGGGGGCCGCCTCCGCGATCGGAGGGGCCCCCACCGGCGCCGACACCGGGTCGATCGGGTTGCGGCGCCGGCCCGGGAAGGCGGCCAGCACGGTGCCGCCCGCCATGACCAGCCCGCCGATCCACAGCCACATGACCAGGGGCTGCACCACCACCAGCAGGCCGATGGTCTCGCCCGCGTCGCCCTCCGGCGCCCGCACCAGCGACAGGAACACGTCCTCACGCAGGCCGGTGGCCACCGACGGGGTGCCCACCGCCTGCTCGGTCCCGAGGAAGCGGTTGATGGCCGGCTCGTGGACCTCGCCGTCCACGCTGATGCGGGCCCGCACCGAGGTCTTGTTGGACGACTCCTCGGTCCGGGGGCCGAGGTAGGTGATCTCGTGGCCGGCCACCGTGGTGGAGTCGCCCACCTGCATGTCCAGCTCGCGCTCGCGGTCGTAGCTGCCGGAGGCGGCCAGCGCCACGGCGATCAGCACCACGCCGACGTGGACGACCATGCCGCCGTTGGTGCGGCCCACCAGGCCCCGCCACCCCTGGCGGCGGGTGGCCAGCACCACCTGGCGGACCGCGGCGCCCGCCGCGAACCCGCCGAGCCCGAACGCCACCAGCGGGGCCAGGCCCCGGGCCCCGGCCACCACCGCCGCCACCACCGCGGCGGTGCCGGCCCACGCGGGCCAGAACAGGCGCTGGGACAGCAGCTCGCCCGACGCCTTGCGCCACGGCAGCACCGGGGCCACGGCCATGAGGAACAGCAGCGCCAGCCCGATCGGCATGGTCATGCGCTCGAAGTAGGGGGCGCCCACCGACAGCTGGTCGTCGTTGAGCGCCTCCACGATCAGCGGGAACACGGTCCCCAGCAGGACCACGAACGCGAACGCCGCGAACAGGACGTTGTTGGCCAGGAACGCGCCCTCGCGGGACATGGGCGAGTCGATGCGGCCCGGGGACCGCAGGCGGTCGGCCCGCCACCCGATCAGCCCCAGGGTGACCGCCACGGTCAGGCCGAAGAACCCGAGCAGCCACGCCCCGATCGACCCCTCGGTGAAGGCGTGCACCGAGGCGATGACCCCCGACCGGGTCAGGAACGTGCCCAGGATGGTGAGGCTGAAGGTGGCGCACACCAGCGACAGGTTCCAGACCCGCAGCATCCC
>DASSUD010000071.1:0-5397 GCA_035707385.1 Acidimicrobiales bacterium | reverse complement strand
GGGGTGTGCTGTACTGACCCCTCGCCACCATCTACGGTGGCCGGAACCTCTGCTGGGGAGGATGCGGGGGACAGGACCACTGGGGGTCCCCCTCGACCACTCAACGTTGCGGAATCATTTCGATCGTGACAGACTCCTTTCACCAACCGCATAGGACGGCACGCTCTGGGGCGCCCCTGGTTGCACTCCCTCGCCAAAACCAGCACCCCGACGCGCGCGCCAACGGAAGGAGAACCCCTGTGAGCCCACAGTGGACCGATCACCCTCCCAGTACCGACGACTCGGTACGCCGCACCGGCCTGCGCCGGGCGGTCCTCGGCGGTGTCGCCGGGGTCGCCCTGCTGGTCGGGCCCGTCGCACTCGCCAATGTCGTCATCCCCGACGACGGCAGTGACGACCGGGTCGAGGCGGCCGCCGAGTCGCAGACGTCCCTCATCGCCCTGCAGCGCAGCGCCAACCAGGCCGACCTGGCGAAGGCCAGCGCCGCGCTCTCGCTGCGGACGACGACCACACCCCCACCGCCGCCGCCGACCGAGCCGCCGCCGCCCCCCACCGAGGCGCCGACGACGACCCGGCCGCCCACGACGGCACCCCCCGAGACCGACCCGCCTCCGTCCGAGGAGGCACCGCCCGACAGCGGTGGCGGCTTCGGCGATCCATCGAGCTATGCGACCTGGGATGCCCTCGCCGAGTGCGAGTCCGGCGGCAACTGGGCCGCCAACACGGGCAACGGCTATTACGGCGGCCTGCAGTTCTCGGCCACCACGTGGCACAGCGTGGGTGGCACGGGCCTGCCGCACGAGCACTCCCGCGAGACCCAGATCCTCATGGGCCAGCGACTCCAGGCCCGATCGGGCTGGGGCCAGTGGCCGGCATGCTCCCGGGAGCTCGGCCTGCGCTGACGGCCAAGGCGGCCGCACGAGACCTGCCTCCCGGCACATGCACACCAACCTGCGACACGGGGGCGGCGCCCAGGCGCCGCCCCCGGCGCGTGTCAGGCCGGCTGCGACCCCCCGCCCGGACCGTGGCACACGAACAGGCCGGTGTCCTTCCTGACCCGCAGGCGCCCGCCGCCGGCGTCGAACCTGGCCCGCACCACCTCGGCCACCCGGGACTGGTGGTGGTCGTCGGCGTCCTCCACCGGGGGCGTGGACGCCAGGTAGGCGAGCACGTCGTCGGGATCGCGGCAGTCGAGCCTGTCGTGGTAGGGCCGCCACTCGACCTGGCCGAACCGGGACGGCAGCATGTGAGCGCCGGCGCTGGCGCCGAAGGTGTCGGTGATGGTGCCGCCCCCGTTGTCGCCGAACACCTCCTGGCGGATCTGGCGCAGCTCCGCCAGGTGGCCGTCGCCCACGCAGGCGACGACCGCCACCCCGCCCGGGCGCAGCACGCGGGCCATCTCCCCCACCGCTCGCCCGGCGTCGGGCACGTGGTGGAGCACGTAGTTGGCCACCACCGCGTCGAAGCTGCCCGATCGGAACGGCAGCTCCTGCACATCGGCCACCCGGCCGTGCGTGCCGCGGTACCGGCCGAGCGAGCCGACCCGGTCGACCGCCTCGGTCACCATCCCGGGTGACACGTCCGTGAGGGTGAGATCGAGGTCGCTGGGCAGCCGGGCGGCGGCCTCGGCCCACATCCACCCGGCGCCGCACCCCACCTCGAGGACGCGGGCCGACCCGGGCCAGTCGACCTGGGTGGCGAGCCACGGGAACCAGGCCACCGGGGCGGTGCCGTACTTGACGTGCAGCCGGGCCCGGGCGGCGAGCCGCGAGCTGTCGGCGTACTGGACGTCGCGCAGGTAGGCCTGACCGCCCCCTGCGACGCTGTGGTCGCGTCCCCCCATCAGGGACGGACGGTAGCCGCTCCCGGTGCTCAGTAACGCAGACCCGGTGCCCGGGTGCCGAACACGTCGGTCGCCAGCTGCGTGCCGAGCGTGGTGGCGTCCCACCGCCTGCCCCCGCTGGCGATCGACGGGCCGTCGGACCAGCCCCGCATCCACACGATGCGCTCGCCCACCGCCCTGATCACCTGGCCGGTCACGTGCTGCGCCTCGTCGGAGGCCAGCCAGGCCACCAGCGGGGACGAGGTCGCCGGGTCCATGGGGTCGTAGTCGTCCTCGCCCAGCTCGTCGGGCTCGATGACCGCCGGCGCGCCCGGCATCGTGGCGGTGATGCGGGTGGCCCCGGCCGGCCCGACGGCGTTGACCGTCACGCCCAGCCGGTACAGCTCCAGGCTGAGGGTCTGGGTGAGCCCGGCGATGGCGGCCTTGGCGGTGGCGTAGTTGGTCTGGCCGAAGTTCCCGACCAGCCCGGCGCCGGAGGTGGTGTTGATGATCCGGCCGGTGAACGTCTCGCCCGCCTTGGCCCGGGCCCGCCAGTGCCTGGCCGCCCAGTGGCTCGGGCTCCAGGTGCCGCGGACGTGGACCCGCATGACGGCGTCGAAGTCGGCGTCGCTCATGTTCCAGATGGCGCCGTCCCGCACGATGCCGGCGTTGTTCACCAGCACGTCGAGGCGCCCCCACTCGTCGACGGCCTGGGCCACGAGCCGCCCGGCGCCCTCGTGGTCGGCGACGTCCTCGTAGTTGGCGACGGCCACGCCGCCCCGGGACTCGATGATCTCGACCGTGAGGTCCGCGTCCTTGGACGCACCCTCGCCCCCGACCGAGCCGCCGAGGTCGTTGACCACCACCCGGGCGCCGTGGCGGGCGAGCTCCATGGCGTGGCCCCGGCCGATGCCGTGACCCGCTCCCGTGACGATGGCGACCTTGCCGTCGAGCAGGCCCATGTCCCTCCTCAAATCTGACACAGTGTCAGATCTTAGTGCCGGCCCCGGGCGCGGCACTAGCGGGGCCCGCCCCCACTAGAAGGCGTCGACGGCCTCGACCATCTCCTCGGCGACATCGACCTCGCTGCGCGCGAGGCTGAGCGACACGACGCGGATGACCGACAACGTGGTGAGCCAGGCCCCGAACAGCGCCCGCTCCGGGCCGAGCTCGGCCACCACCCCGTCGATGGGCGGCCGGACCCCGCCCGCGGTCGACGCCGCCAGCGTCAGCATGCGGGCCAGGATGTCGATGTTGTCGGCCGGGACGGCGCCGTCGAGCGCCAGCCGGTCGAGCAGCTCGACCTGGTCGTAGGCCTCGTCGGTCTCGGCCACGAGGCGGCGCAGCGCCACCGCCGCCGCGTCGAGCAGGCCGCCGGTCACCTCCTCCGCCCCGAGGTCGGCCACGGCGTTGCGCAGGACCAGCGCCGCCTGCGCCGGTTCGTGCTCGATGACTTGCGTCTCGATGGCTTCGCGGAGGGCGTGGGGGAGATCCATGCGCGCGCAGCCTAGGTCGGGCGCCGGAAGCGCACGTCACGAATGGGGTCCCGTCCCGCACGGACACGGCGACCCCGAGCGGGTCGCGACGACGACCACCCGCGCCCGGGCGCACCGCACCGCCGCCGGGGTGGTCATCGGTCCCGGGCCGCCACCCCACTAGCGTGTCCGGGTGCCCACGCCCGAGCCGCTCGTCGTCGAGTTCGACGAGGTCCACCGCGCCGCCGTCGTAAGGCGCATGGCCAAGATGGTGGAGGCACGGGCCGGGTGGGTCAACCTGTCGCCGGGCCTCGACGTCGAGGAGCCGCCCCCGACCCGCTCCGCGCTGGGCTCGCTGCTGGCCGCCCGGGGCCCGGCGGTGCCGATGGGCACCTGGGCGCCGGCGCAGGGCCGCGAGCCGGCGACCGTCGGCATCGAGCACGGCCAGGGTCCCCGGGTGGCGCACACGCTGGCCGACCGGGACGTGGCCGTCCCCCCGGGCTGGCGCGTGACCCAGGACCACGCCCGCCGGGGGTTGGTGGTCGTGCCCACGCCCGCCACCACCGACCAGGAGCTCGACGCCGTGCTGGCGTGGCTCCTGCGGGCCGCCGGCGCCCTGTGCCCCGTGCCGCGCTCGGGCCGGTGGCGCGCCTACTGCTACGAGGTGTGACCGAGCGCCCTGCGGGCGGCGCCGGCCGCCCAGCGGTAGTCGGCCTTGCCGGAGGGCGACCGCACCACCGCGTCCACCACCACGAGGTTCTTGGGCGCCTTGTAGCCGGCCAGTGACGCCTTCACGTGGGCGACCAGCCCGTCCAGCGTGATCTCGGCCCCCGCCACGGGCTGGACCACGGCTGTGACTGCGCTCCCCCAGCGCCCGTCGGGCACGCCGACCACCAGGCAGTCGTAGACCGCCGGGTGGCCCTTGAGCACGCTCTCGACCTCCTCGGGGAAGACCTTCTCACCGCCGGTGTTGATGGCCACCGAGCCCCGGCCCAGCAGCTCGATGGCGCCGTCGGCGCCCACCGTCGCCATGTCCCCGGTGACCAGCCACCGCTCGCCGTCCCGCTCGACGAAGCTGGCGGCCGTGCGCTCGGGATCGTTGTAGTAGCCGACCGGCAGCCGCCCGCCCGCCAGCACCTGGCCGGCCTCGCCGGATCCGGGCACCACCTCGTTCCCGCCAGCGCCGAGGACGAGGATGGGCTTGGTCGGCCGGTCGAACCGGACCAGGCTGGCACCCTCGGTCCGCTCCCCGGCCGCCACCCGCATGGCACCCTGGGTCCCTGCCTCGGACGACCCGAACCCGTCGACCACCATGACCTGGGGCAGGGCCGCGAAGATCCGCTCCCGGGTGGCGGGAGCCATCGGCGCCCCGCCGTTGGACACCGAGTACAGCGACGGCACCTCGTGGCCGCCGGCCCGGTCCCAGGCGTCGAGCAGGGGGCGGGCCACGGCGTCGCCCACCACGGTGAGCAGGTTCACGCCCTCGGCCGCCACCGCGGCCCACACGGCCTCGGGGTCGAGCGGGCCGCCCGGCATGAGCACGACCTTGCCCCCGGCGAAGAACCACGCGAACGAGGTCCACTGGGCGGCCGCGTGCATCATCGGGGCCAGCGGCAGGTAGCAGAGGGGCGAGGCGGCGATGCGGTCGGGCAGCTCCTCGGGCCGGGTGACGGCGCCCGCGAGGCGGCTGGGGTCGCCGCCGCCGAAGCAGGCGAAGAAGGCGTCGGCCTGGCGCCACTCGACGCCCTTGGGCAGCCCCGTGGTCCCGCCCGTGTAGATGATGTAGCGGTCGTCGTCGCACCGGCCCGCCACCACCGGGCGGTCCCCGGCGGCGGCGGCCAGGGCGGCCTCGTACGGCTCCCCCACCTCCAGGACGAACCGCACCGCCGGCACCTCGCCGGCCACCCCGGCCACGGTCGCCGCCAGCGAGGGCTGGGTCACCACCGCCACCGCGCCGCTGTTGTCGAGCAGGTAGCGCAGCTCGCCGGCCGCGTAGCGGTGGTTGACGTTGATGGGGACGGCCCGCAGCTTGAACGCCGCCAGCATGGCCTCGACGTACTCGGTGCAGTTCTCGAGGTACAGCGCCACGTGGTCGCCGGG
>DASSUD010000070.1:0-10235 GCA_035707385.1 Acidimicrobiales bacterium | reverse complement strand
GGGGCGCAGCACCCGGGCCGCCTCCGCGAACACGGCGGCCTTGTCGGCGGACAGGTTGATCACGCAGTTGGACACGACGACGTCGACGCTGCCGTCGGGCAGGGGGACGCTCTCGATGCGGCCCTCGAGGAACTCGG
The DNA here is from genome assembly GCA_035707385.1 of Acidimicrobiales bacterium. Classification (GTDB taxonomy): domain Bacteria; phylum Actinomycetota; class Acidimicrobiia; order Acidimicrobiales; family VFJN01; genus ZC4RG19. The sequence continues at coordinate 10,098 of DASSUD010000070.1, read as the reverse complement.
CGTTGGCCAGCCCGGCCCGCGCCTGGTTGGCCCGGGCCAGGGCGAGCATGTCGGGGGTCATGTCGACCCCGTAGGCCCGCCCGGTCGGCCCGACCCGCCGGGCGGACAGGAGCACGTCGATGCCGCCTCCGGAGCCGAGGTCGAGCACGTCCTCGCCCGGCCGGAGCTGGGCCAGGGCGACGGGGTTGGCGCACCCGATGCTGCCGGCGACGGCGGCCTCGGGCAGCTCGGCCAGCTCGCCCGGCGTGTACAGGCCGGCGCCGAACGGCTCGCCCGCGGGGCCGCAGTCGGTGCCGGCTTCCGGCCCGCAGCAGTCCACCGTGGCGGCCGCGCCGCCCGCGGCCCGGCGGGCGGCGGCGCCGTAGTGGGCCTTGAGGCTCTCGGTGAGGGTGTCGTCGGTGGTCATCGGGGTCTCCTGGTTGGCGAGGCGGGTTCGCCGCCGGTCTCGGTGTGCTCGGTCTGCCACGGGGCGGCGCACGCGGCGGGGGAGGGGTCGTAGCGGGGGAGCTGGCCCATGACCACCTCGGCCGCGGAGGGGAACACGTCGAGGCACCGCTCGTTGACCCGGTACAGGCTGGTGTTGGCCCGGCGCTCGACATGGACGAAGCCGGTGCCGGTCAGCAGCTTGAGGTGGTGCGACACCGTCGACTGGCCGATGTCGACCGCGTCGACGATCTCGCCGACGGTCATCGGCCGGCGGGCCACCGCCAGCCGGTTGAGGATCAGGACCCGGGACGGATCGCCCAGGGCGCGGAACCAGCTGGCCCACACCGCCGCCGAGTCACGGTCCACGTCCATCGACAATCGACGATAGTCGATCCCTTCACGATTTGGCGTCTCTCACGTCGCAATCGCGACGTGAGAGACGCCAAAAGCGTTGTCAGGGGCGGATCGTCGCTTCGTCGGCGACGCGATCGTCCTGGTTGACGGCCCGCACGACGATCCGGTCGGGGTACACACCGAGCTCGACGAAGTGGTGCCAGGAGAAGGAGACGGCGGTGAAGTCGTCCTCTCCGGTCCGCCGGGTGCCGGCGGCGGCGCCGGTGACGACGTAGGTGACGCCGTTGATGGGCACGCTGCGCTGGTAGTCGTGGTCGTGGCCGGAGACGACGAGCTGCACGCCGTAGCGCTCGAACAGCGGGACGAAGGCGGCGCGTACCGCCTCGCTCGACCCCTGGTAGCCCGCGGAGTACGGCGGGTGGTGCACGACGACGATGCGCCACCGCTCGGTGGCGGCGGCCAGGGTGCCCTCGAGCCAGGCCCGCTGGTCGGGGTCGCCGGCCTGGTTGGAGTCGAGCCCGACCAGCAGCACGTCGCCGAGATGGCGGGCCCACCACGGGCCCGCCATGCCGAGGGCGTCCACCTGGGCCGGTCCGTTCCCGTCCATCACGTCGTGGTTGCCCAGCACGGCGTAGAGGTCGGCGTCGTCGAGGACGCCGGCGAACGGGTCGAACACGGTGTCGGTCAGCCGGTCGGGGTCGCCGGCGGGGTAGGAGTTGTCGCCGGTCAGGACAAGCCCGTCGACGGGTTCGACGGCGTCCATCTCGTCGACGGCCAGCGCGGTCGCCGACAGTCGTGAGCCGCTGTCGCCGACGTCGCCGACGACCGCCAGGTGCAGCTCGGGCAGGTCGCCGGCCGGGAAGGGGCGCCACGCCTCGGTCTCGGTGGGGCTGCCCTTGGTGTGGGTCGCGTAGCGGACGATCTGGTCGCGGTAGACGAGGCCGACTCCGGCCACGGCCAGCGCCACGACCAGGGCCGCGACCAGGGCCACGATGCGAACCACCTTGCGGCGCGGTGACGCGTGCACGAGCACGGGATCATCGTCGCCCGTCACGCCGGCAACCGGTACGGCCCAACGTCCCGCCTACCGGTGCCATGCTGCCCTTCCGCGGGCGGGCCGGTGACGCCGCCGGGACCTTCGGCCCTACCCCCGGGGGTACCGGGGGCGCGTAGATGAGCCCATGACGAGACGCACCGTGATCCTCGGGGGCGGCACCGGCGGAACGCTGACGGCCAACCGGCTCCGCCGCCTCTTCGGCACCGGCGAGATGGCGATCACCGTGGTCGACCAGGACGACCGGCACGTGTACCAGCCCGGCCTGCTGTTCGTGCCGTTCGGCCTCGCCCACGTCGAGGACATCGTGCGACCCCGCGCCCGCCAGCTGCACCGCGGGATCGACTTCGTGCAGGCACCCGTCGACCGGGTCGACATCGCGAGCCGGCGGGTCCACCTGGGGAACGGGGCGGCCCTCGACTACGACGTCCTCGTCGTCGCCAGCGGCGCCATCCTCGTGCCGGAGGAGACCGAAGGGCTCACCGGTCCGGGCTGGATGGAGAAGGTCTTCACCTTCTACTCGCCCGAGGGCGCCGCGGCGCTGGAGGCGGCGCTGGCCACCTTCGACGGCGGCCGCCTCGTCGTGAACGTGGTCGACATGCCGATCAAGTGCCCGGTCGCGCCGCTGGAGTTCTGCTTCCTGGCCGACCACTACTTCCACGAGCGGGGCATCCGCGACAAGGTGCAGCTCACCTACGTGACGCCGCTCGACGGCGCGTTCACCCGGCCGGTCGCCTCGCAGCAGCTCGGCGGCATGCTCGACGCCCGGGGGATCGAGCTGGTCACCGAGTTCAACACCGGTGAGGTCGACGGCGCCGGTGGGCGGCTCGTGTCCTACGACGAGCGCGAGGTGCCGTTCGACCTGGCGGTGGTCGTGCCCCTGCACGGCGGTGCCACCTACGTCGGCCGGTCGCCCGGGCTGGGCGACGACCTGAACTTCGTGCCGGCCGACGAGCGCACGTTGCAGGCCAAGGCGGCCCCCGACATCTTCGTCATCGGCGACGCCGCCAACGTGCCCGCTTCCAAGGCGGGCTCGGTGACCCACTTCGAGGGCGAGACCGTCGTCGGGAACATCCAGCGCCATCTGCGAGGTGAGCCCCTGGTCGAGGGGTTCGACGGGCACGCCAACTGCTTCATCGAGACCGGGTTCCACAAGGCGCTGCTGATCGACTTCAACTACGACCACGAGCCGGTGCCCGGCCACTACCCGAGCACCGTCGGCCTGCCGTTGCTCAAGGAGTCGCGGCTCAACCACCTCGGCAAGTTGCTGTTCGAGCCCGTGTACTGGCACGGGCTCCTGCCCGGCCGGGAGATCCCCGGCCTCGGCTCGTCGATGCCCACGGCCGGCAAGCGGGCGCCTGCCGGCGGAGAGGAGTGACCATGTCCACCATCACGCTCGCCGCCACCGGCGTCGAGGTGAACGACGACGGCTTCTTCGTCCACCCGGAGCAGTGGACCGAGGACATGGTGCCCGAGCTGGCCCGCCGGGAGGGCATCGACGAGCTGACCGACGCCCACTGGCACGTGGTCCGCTTCGTGCGGGCCGAGTTCCTCGCCAAGGGGACCGGACCGACCGTGCGCGTGCTCGGCAAGACGTCGGGCGTGCCGGTCAAGCAGCTGTACCAGCTGTTCCCCAAGGGCCCCGCGAAGGTCGCCGCCAGGATCGCGGGCATCCCCAAGCCGCGCGGCTGCATCTGAGGAGGAGCCCACCATGGCCGACCCCATCGAGAAGGTCTCCATCATCATCTCCAAGGGATCCCTGGACGGGGTCTACCCGGGGCTGATCATGGCCAACGGCGCCCGCGCCGAAGGCATCGAGGCCAACCTGTTCTTCACCTTCTTCGGGCTCGACGCCATCCACAAGGAACGGCACGAGCACATCAAGATGGCGACCGTCGGCAACCCCGGCCTCCACGTCGCCACCCTGCTCGGCGGCCTGCCCGGCGTGTCGTCGGTGATGACGCACTACATGAACCACAAGATGGCCCAGCTCGACATCCCGTCGATCCCCGAGTTCGTCGAGATGATCGCCGACACCGGCGCCGGCCTCTACGCCTGCAAGGCGTCGGTCGACCTGTTCGGGCTCGAGAAGAACGACTTCATCGAGCAGGTCAACGACGTCATCACCGTCGGCGAGTTCTACGAGATCGCCGCCGGCGGTCAGATCATCTTCACCTGACGACGTCGTTGGTACCCCAGGGGGTAGTTGGACTACCCCCTGGGGTACCGCTAGGATGGCCTACGTGGAGCTTCCCGAGGAGACCATCGCCGACGTGATCCGCCGGCTGCGGCGGGTCGAGGGCCAGGTCCGCGGCCTGCAGCAGATGCTCGCCGAGGGCCGTGACTGCCGCGACGTCGTGACGCAGATGTCGGCGGCCAACAAGGCACTGGAGCGGGCCGGGTTCGTCCTCGTGGCGGCGGGCCTCACCTGGTGCCTGGAGGACCCCGAGCGCTCCGCCGCCGAGGGCTACGACGTGGCCGACGTCCAGAAGATGTTCACCAAGCTCGCCTGAGCAGCCCGCCGCCACCCCTCCACTCCCGCCGCCCGGGCCCGATCACCGTCGACAACCGAACCCGGAGGGACTCCCCATGCCTTCGCACCTCGTCTTCCGGCAGTACGACCTGGCCTGCCTGTCGCTGTACAGCTACCTGCTCGGCGACACGACCACCGGCCGGGCCGTGGTCGTCGACCCCCAGCGTGACATCGGCGAGTACCTGGCCGACGCCGAGGCCGCCGGCCTGCGCATCGAGCGGGTGATCGAGACCCACTTCCACGCCGACTTCCTGTCCGGGCACCTCGAGCTGGCCGAGGCCACCGGGGCGGCCATCTCCTACGGCAGCGCCGCGGAGCCGGACTTCCCCATCGAGCCGCTCGCCCACGGCCGGCGCCTCTCCCTCGGCGAGGTCACGCTCGAGATCCGCCACACGCCGGGCCACACGCCCGAATCCATCTCGATCGTCGTGCACGAGCGGGCCGGCGACCCGCCGTGGGCCGTGCTCACGGGCGACACGCTGTTCATCGGCGACGTCGGCCGCCCCGACCTGCTCACCTCCGTCGGCCGCACCGCCGACAGCCTCGCCCGCGACCTCTACCGGTCCCTGCACGAGCAGATCCTCACCCTGCCCGACGACACGCTCGTCTTCCCCGCCCACGGCGCCGGGTCGGCCTGTGGCAAGCACCTCTCGGCCGCGGCGTCGTCCACCATCGGCGAGCAGCGGGCCACCAACTACGCGCTCGCCCCGATGAGCGTCGACGCCTTCGTCGAAGCGGTGACCGAGGGGCAGGGCGTCGCCCCGCTGTACTTCGCGTTCGCGGCCGACGCCAACCGCCGCGAGCGCGAGCTGCTCGACGACCACGAGGCCCCCAGGGCCCTCACCGTCGACGAGGCGCTGCGGCTCGCCCGCGACGAGGGGGCGGTGCTCCTCGACACGCGCTCCCCGGAGTCCTTCGCCTCCGGGCACCTCCGCGGGTCGATCAACGTCGGCCTGGACGGTCGCTTCGCCGAGTACGCCGGCGACGTCGTCCGCCCCGGCCAGCAGGTGGTGCTGGTGGGCGACGCCGGCCGGGGCACCGAGGCGCGGGTGCGCCTCGCCCGCATCGGCTTCGACGCCGTCGCCGGCGAGGTTCCCGGGATCGAGTCCGTCCTGGCCGCCCGGCCCGTGCTGGCCGCCACCGCCGCCCGGCTCCCGGCCGCCGACGTGGCCGCCTGGCTGGACGAGGACCCCGACCTCCAGGTCGTCGACGTCCGCGACCCCGGCGAGGCGGCCGTCGCCGGCCGCGTCCCGACGGCTCGCATCCTGCCGCTGCCCCAGCTCCTCGACCACCTCGACGAGCTCGACCCCCACCGACCCACCGTCGTGTACTGCGCCGGCGGGTACCGCTCCTCGGTCGCCGCCTCCACGCTGCGGGCGCACGGGTTCACCCGCGTCGCCGACATCATCGGCGGCCACGGCGCCTGGCTCTCCGCCACCGGCGCCCCCGCACTCCGGGAGACCTGACCATGTTCCGCCGGACGATCGTGCCCGAGACCGGCCGGGCCGCCGGGCTGCCGGTCGTGTGCGACGACGGCCGCCGCGGCCGGGTGGTCTAGGGGGCCGGCAGCCTCGTGCGCGCCCTGCTCGCCTCGCCGCTCGGGTTCCTCGTCGGGATCTCGCTCGGCGCGCTCGGCGGCGGTGGCTCGATCCTGGCGGTGCCCGCCCTCGTCTACGCCGCGGGGCAGGACCCCCGGTCGGCCACCACCACCAGCCTCCTCCTCGTCGGCGCGTCGGCGCTGGTCGGGATGGGTGCGCACTGGCGGGCCGGGCGCGTCCTCACCGGTGTCGGCGTCGCCTTCGGGCTCGCCGGCATAGGCGGGTCCCTGGCCGGCTCGGCCCTCAACCGCCACCTCGACCCGGACCTGCTGCTCCTCGGCTTCGCCGGGCTCGTGCTCGTCGCGGCCTGGCGGATGCTCACCGGCTGCCCCACCTGCACGCGGGTCGGCGAGGCACACGAGGTGGAGGCACACGAGGTGAAGGCACACGAGGTGGAGGGCCCCGGGCGGGGGTCGACCGCCACGCTCGTGCGCCGGCGGGTCGACGCGGGGACCGTGCTCACGGTCCTGGCCGCGGGCACCGTGGTCGGGTTCCTCACCGGCCTGTTCGGCGTCGGCGGTGGGTTCGTGATCGTCCCCGCCCTCGCCCTGCTCCTCAAGCTGCCCATGCCCCAGGCGATCGGGACGTCCCTGCTGGTCGTGGCGATCAACACGGCCGTCGCCCTCGCCGCCCGGCTGGCGACGACCACCGTCGACTGGGGCGTGACCGTCCCCTTCACCGTCGCCGCCATCGCCGGGGTCCTGGCGGGCGGGCGGGTCGCGGACCGCCTCGACCCGGAGCGCAGCCTCCGCTGGTTCGCCGCCCTCCTGGTGGCGGTGGCCGCCTACACCGCCGCCGAGGCCACCATCGCCCTGGTGTGAGGGCGGCGAAGCCGGCGTGGGTCTACGTGCCGTCCCGGCGGAGCAGCAGGACGCCCGACGGGGTGCCGCCCCCGGTGGTGACCACGGCCGTGCGGGCGCCGGGGACCTGGCGCTCGCCGGCCTCGTGGCGGAGCTGGGTGATGGCCTCGTAGACGAAGCCGAAGCCGTGGGTGCGCCCCTCCGACAGCTGCCCGCCGTGCGGGTTGACCGGGAGGTCGCCGTCGAGGGCGATGCGCCGGCCGCCGTCGAGCCAGTGCCTCGCCTCGCCGATGCCGCAGAACCCCAGGGCCTCGAGCCACGAGATGGCGTTGAAGGTGAAGCCGTCGTAGACGAGCGCCACGTCGACGTCGCCCGGTCCCAGGTCGGTGCGGGTCCACAGGTGGGCCGACTGGCCGAGGACCTGGGGCTCGTGGGTGATCGTGCCCTGGTCCCAGGAGATCCGCTCGGTGATCTGGGTGCCGACCGCCTCGACCCGCACGGCGGGCCGGGGGAGGTCGGCCGCCGCCGAGGCGTCGGACACGACGACGGCGATCGACGCGTCGCAGGGGACGTCGCAGTCGTAGAGCCCGAACGGGGTGGTGATCGTGCGGGCCGACAGGTAGTCGTCCATCGTCATCGGGTCGCGGTAGATCGCCGCCGGGTTGCGGGCCGCGTTGGCCCGGCCGTTGAGCGCGATCCAGCCCAGCATCTCGCGGGGAGCGCCGTAGCGGTGCAGGTACTGGTTGGCGTTCATGCCGATCCAGTTGGCGGCCGACATGGCGCCGAAGGGCGCCCGCCACTCGTGGAACGGCCCGGACACCCGCCCGCCGCCGCCCGCGCCCCGGAGCCCGAGCGCGGCGAAGGTCGACTCCCACACGGTGCGGAAGCACAGGACGTGGCGGCACAGGCCCGCGGCGACGGCCAGCATCGCCGCGATCACCGACCCGCCCGGCCCCGGCAGGTCCCCGCCGCCGTTGATCCACGTCGGGTGCAGCCGCAGCGCCTCCTCGACCGCGGTCACGCCGCCCTCGCCCATGCCCATGGCGGCAGGGCCGCCGGGATAGGTGGACAGCCCGTCGATGTCGTCGAGGGTGAGCCCCGCGTCCGCCACCGCCGCCAGGCACGCGTCGACGGTGAGCGACAGCGGATCGACCATCAGCCGGCGCCCGATGGCGGACCGGCCGACCCCCGACAGCACCGCCCGGTGCTCGAACCGGTCGGGGCTGACCGGCGGGCGGGGCGCCGGTCGCCGCGGCTCGCCGACGCGGTCGACCGTGTCGGTCCCGCCGGTGGGCTCGAACAGGGGCAGCCAGACGTCGTCGCACTGCTCGAAGCGGACCGCCACCTCCTGGCCGATGCGGACCTCGGCGGGCTCGCACCCCACGACGTTCGTCGTGAGGCGCACGCCCGGGTCCTCCTCGAGCGCGACGTTGGCGATCACGTACGGCGGCTCGAAGCCGGGAAGCCACGGGTGGTGGTTCACGGTGAAGGCCACGACCGTGCCGCGGCCCGACACGACGGTGGGGGCCCACGACCGGCTGCGGCACTCGGGGCACACCGGCACCGGCGGGTGGACGAGGGCCTTGCAGTCCTGGCAGCCCTGGACCCGGAGGCGGCCGTCGGCCCCCGAGCCCCAGAACCACTCGTTGGCGGGCGTGAGCTGGGGGAGCGGCCGCACCGTCAGAAGGTGCTGGACAGGAACTCGACGGCCGGCGTCGCGGGCGGGAACGACCCGGAGATCCCCGCGCTGAAGTAGCCGGCGTCGGTGACCATCGTGATGCCGGTGATGCCCGCGGCCGCGTCGCTGCACAGGAACACGAGCGGGTACGCCTGCTCGAGCGGCGTGGACGCCTCGATGCCGGCCTCGCCCCGGTAGTCGGCGCCGAACCCGAGCCACAGCTCCTCGTTGGCCCGGGCCAGGGGCGTGTCGGTGGGCCCCGGGAGGATGGCGTTGATGCGCACACCCCGCTTGAGCAGCCCGAACGCCTCGCGGGCGACGTAGGCGTTGATCGCGAGCTTGCTCCACATGTAGTCGGCCTTGCCGTTGTCCTGGGCCCACCTGGTGGCGCCGTCGAAGTCGCGGATGTCGAGGAACTCGTTCAGGCGAGCCAGGTTGGCCTGCCACCCGTACCCGGCCGCGGAGGAGATGAGCCCGATGGCGGCGCCGCGGGGGAGCAGGTCGTCGGTCAGCAGCCTGTCGATGAGGTGGCGGTGCCCGATGAAGTTGATCCGCTCGATGCCGGGGGTGCCGTCGGCCACGCCGGCGCACGAGAACAGGGCGTGCACCGGGCCGCCGCACTCGTCGACCGCGGCGTCGATCGAGGCCTTGTCGGCGAGGTCGAGGCTGATGGCCTTGACCCCGGGGAGGGTGACCTCGGCGCGGTCCATGACGACGACCTCGGCGCCGGCGTCCTTGGCCAGCTCGGCTGCGGCGGCTCCCATCCCGGTGGCGCCCCCGACGACGAGAGCCCTCTTGCCGTCGTACCTGAATGCGTCGAACGTGCTCATCTGGCTGCTCCGTGTGATGTCGGGTGTCGGGGTCGGGTGTCGGGGTCGGGTGTCGGGTGTCGGGGTCAGGCCACCACGCCGCGGACCTTGAGGTCCAGGATCGTGTCCATGTCGAGCCCGAGGTCGGCGAGGATGGCGTCGCCGTGCTCGTTGAAGCCGGGCGCCCGCCGGGGCGCCGCGGGCTCCTCGTCGTACTGGACGGGCGCGGCGGCCAGCTTGAACGGCACGCCGTCCACGGTCTCGCAGTCCTGCACGTAGCCGTTGGCGACCGACTGAGCGTCGGCCGCGGCCTCGAGCGTGTCCTGCACCATCGCCCACTGCCCGCTGAAGTCGGCGAGCCGGTCGCGCCACTCGCCCGCCGTCCGCTGGGCGAACGCGTCACGGAGCAGGTCGGTGGCGGCGGCGACGTTCTCCTTGATCGCGGCGGCGTCGGCGAAGCGCTCGTCGGTGGCGAGCTCGGGCTGCTCGATGACCGTGCAGATCTCGGGCCAGTACCTCGCCGCCTGGAGGCAGGTGAGCGCCAGGAACTTGCCGTCCTTGGTCGTGTAGGTGGCGCTGAGGGGGTTGCCGGTGGGGGCGTGGGGCGGCGGCGGGGCCCAGCCGACCTGGTGCTGCAGCGAGAGGGCGAGCGCGGCGCCCATCGACCACATGCCGATGCCGAGGAGCGACACGTCGACGGTCGTGGCCTCCCCGGTGCGCTCGCGGTGGAACAGCGCGCCCATGATCCCGCCGGCGATGGTCATCGCCCCGATCGAGTCGCCGAACGCCGGGGCGGGCGGCCCGGGCGGCTCGGCGTCGGCGTGCTTCATGCCCATGGCGACCCCT
>DASSUD010000069.1:0-9183 GCA_035707385.1 Acidimicrobiales bacterium | reverse complement strand
GGCAAGGTGCTGGAGGCCGACGGCGGGCTCGACCAGCCCAACCTCGACCTGGGCCTCCCGGACCTGTAGCGCCCTACTCGGTCTCGGCCGCGCCCGTCGTCAGGTGGTCGGCGAACCACCCCAGGGCGCGGTGCCAGGCGTCGGTGGCCGAGGCCTCGTGGTAGGCGGCGCTGCCGTCCCGGTTGAAGGCGTGGCCGGCGTCCGGGTACACGATGACCTCGGTCGGGACCTCGGCCTCGGCGGCCGCCTCGGCCAGCCGATCGACCTGGTCGGGGGGGATGCTCTGGTCCTGGCCGCCGAACAGCCCCAGCCACGGCACGGTCAGGTCGCGGGCCATCTCGATCATGGGCGCGAAGCCGAACCGCCCCTCGAGGATGCCACCGCCGTAGTAGGTGACCGCGGCGCCGATCTGCCGGTTCGCCGCCACGCCCAGGGCGATGGTGCCACCGGCGCAGAACCCGACGATGCCCGCCACCTCACGGGGGTAGCCCGCGCCCTCGATGTAGGCCAGCGCGGCGTCGACGTCGGCGAGGATCGTGTCGGCGGTCATCGCCCCGACGTGGGGCCGCACCTGGCTGAAGTCGTCGTCGGGCAGCTGGGGATCGCCGGTGCGCCAGAACAGGTGGGGCGCCACCGCCAGCCAACCGGCGTCGGCCAGCCGCTGGCACACGTCCTCGATGTGGGGGGTGACGCCGAACACCTCCTGGATGACGACCACGCCGCCCACGGCGCCGGATTCGGGGTGATGGATGGACAGCGGGGTCTCGTCAGCCATGGGCCGAACCTACCCCGGCATCGTCGCCGACTTCCGCGCCGGTCTCGACCCCGGGATCGGGCACCGGCCGGGGCGCCGGCGCGGGCCGCAGCATCCCGACGAGCATGAGCAGCACCCCGAGGTGGAGCTGAAGGGCGGGTATGACCAGGTGCCGGGCCGTCTCCATGCCGTCGCTGTGCCATGCCACCGCCCCGTGCGGCAGGGCCAGCGCGGCCGTGACCGCCCCGGCGACGAAGGCGGGCGTGAACCGGCGCCGCCCGATGGCCCAGCCGGCGACGGCCGCCCCCACCAGCACCACGATCCACGACCGTTGCGCCAGCACCCCGTCGACGAGCGGCACCTTGCGGCGCGCGGGGAAGGCGTAGAACTGCCGGTCGCCGCCGGCGTTGTTGAAGGTGCGCTCGGGGGCCTCGTACGGCTCGGTGACCAGGTAGCCGGGGTGGGTCAGGACCCAGCGGGCGAACGTGGCGCGGGCGTCGTCCTCCAGCCAGGCGAACCACTCCGCCAGGCCGCCGTCCCCGGCATCGTCGGGCACGAAGGTGACCGGCGCCCGGCCCTCCTCCCGGGAGGGGCGCAACGACTCGGGACCGGCGAAGGCGTCGGCCCGCGGCATGCCGTGGTCCGCGAACCACTCGACCCGGTCGGCGTAGGGCAGGACCCGGACCTGGAGCACGTTGCGGAGGGGGAACACGTGCCGCTGCCCATGGCTGGACGACGCCAGCGCCGCCAGGCCCACGAGGAGCGCCGCGGCGGCCAGGGCGGTCAGCGGGGTGGCCCGTGCCGGCCCCGGACGGTCCGGGTGCCGCCGCCGTGCCCACAGCCGGTGGGTGGCCAGCGCCGCGCCCAGGGCCACGCCGCCGGCCACCGCCACCACCGCCGGGCTGTCCCGCAGGCCCAGCCACGCGGCCAGCACCGTTACCAGGGCGGCGACGGCGGCCCGTGTCGGCCGGGCCGCGACCCGGATCCCCGCCGCCACCGCCAGGGCCAGGAGCGAGACCGCCGGGGACTCGGACAGCGCCGACTGGTCCCACATGACGACCGGATCGGTGAACGAGAAGGCCACGACGGCCACGACGGCCGCCACGCGGCGCCAGCCGGGGGCGACGACCGACGCCACGGAGGCGGCCAGCGCCGCCCAGCACGCGGCGGCCACCACGGCCTGGACCGTGAGGTAGTGCGCCAGGTCGTCCCCCAGGGCCTTGAGCACGACCGGGGTCAGCGGCGACCGCTTGCCGATCCACAGCTCGGTGCTGAACCACGGCTCCCGGGAGCTGGCCAGGAAGTCGGCGGTGTCGTTCCACACCATGGGGTCCCGGCCCCGGAGCTGCCAGAACCGCACGGCGCCCCCGGCGGCCAGCGCGCCCACGAACACCACCGCGGTGGCGGGCAGCCGAGCGGTCCGGCGTCGCCCGCGGGTGAGCTCAGGGGAGGACGACGAGATCATCCCGGTGCACGACCTCGTGGGTGATCCCCTCGGGCAGCTCGAACGTGCGGCGGCCGGCGACCTCCCGCAGGCCGGCCGCGTCGAGGCGGCACAGCCCCTTGGCGAACACGACGCCGTCCGGCCCCGCGATCTCGACCGCCTCGTCGGCCTCGAAGCTGCCCTTCACCCCGGTCACCCCCGCCGGCAGCAGGGACACCCCCCGCTGCAGCAGCGCCCGCTTGGCCCCCTCGTCGACGACCACGATGCCGGCCGAGCCGACGGCGAAGGCGATCCACAGCTTGCGGGCCGGCAGCCGGCGGGTCCGGGGCACCACCACCGTGCCCACCCCGGTGTGGCCGGCGACGGCCTCGACCAGGACATTGTCCCGGTCGGCCTGGGCGATCACCGCCCGCACGCCGGACCAGGCGGCGATCTTGGCGGCCGCCAGCTTGGACGCCATGCCCCCGCTCCCCCGGTCGCTGCCCACGCCGCCGGCCATGCGCTCGAGCGTGTGGTCGACCTCGACGATCTCCTCGATGAGCGAGGCCTCGGCGTCGGACCGGGGGTCGCCGGTGAGCAGGCCCGGCTGGTCCGTCAGCATGACCAGTAGGTCGGCGCTGATGAGGTGGGCCACCAGCGCCGCCATGCGGTCGTTGTCGCCGAAGCGGATCTCGTCGTCGGCGATGGCGTCGTTCTCGTTGACGACCGGCACCACCCCCAGCTCCATCAGCCGGGTGAGGGTCGAGCGGGCGTGCAGGTACTGCTGGCGGACCATGAAGTCGAGCGGGGCCAGCAGGACCTGGCCGCCGATCAGGCCGCCCCGGGCCAGCGCCTCGTCGTACACCCGCATGAGCCGGCTCTGCCCGACCGCGGACGCGGCCTGGAGCGTGACGGAGTCGCGGGGACGGACGACCGAGAGGCCGAGGGCGGGCAGGCCGGCCGCGATGGCCCCGCTCGTGACCATCACGACCCGGTGACCGGCGCGGCGCAGCGCCACCACCTCGTCGCAGAACTTGCCGATGGCCGCCTCGTCGATCTCCCCGCTGCGGGTGGTGATCGACGACGACCCGACCTTGGCGACCACGATCATCGGCGGGCGCCCTCGTCGTCCTCGTAGTCGAACACCAGCCCCCCGATGCGGACGCTGTCGCCCGGCCGGGCCCCGGCGCGGGCCAGGGCCTTGTCGACGCCCAGCCGCCGGAGCCGGCGGTGGGCCTCCTCCAGCGCGTCGCCGCGGGTGAGGTCGGACAGGTTGACGGCCCGTGCCGCCTCCCGCCCCTCCACCACCCAGCCCGCGCCCTCTCGCAGCACCTGGTAACCCTCGCGCACCGGGCGGTGGACCACGAACTGCTCGGGCGGCGCCTGGGCGTCCCGGGCCGCCTGCACGGCGGCCGCCAGGCGGCCCCGCAGCGACGGGATCCCCTGGCCGGTCACGGCCGAGATCCGCAGGTCAAGCTCGACGCCCGGGTCCGATTCGCCGGCCAGGTCGGCCCGGCTGCCCACCACCACCCGCTCGCGGCGGGCCAGGTCGGGGTCGTAGGACTCCAGCTCGTCGAGCAGCACCGCCAGCTGCTCGGCCGGCGGGCGCTCGGCCACCGGCGCCAGGTCGATCAGCACGCACAGGACCCGGGCCCGCTCGATGTGGCGAAGGAACCGGTGCCCCAGGCCCCGGCCCTCGCTCGCCCCCTCGATGAGCCCGGGCACGTCGGCCACCACGTACTCGGCGCCGTCGTCCATCCGCACCACGCCCAGGTGGGGCTCCAGGGTGGTGAAGGGGTAGTCGGCCACCTTGGGGCGGGCTGCCGAGATGCGGCCGATGAGGGTGGACTTGCCCACGTTGGGGAACCCAACCAGGGCCACGTCGGCCAGCAGCTTGAGCTCCAGGCGCAGCCAGCGCTCCTCGCCCTCCTCGCCCTGCTCTGCGAAGGCCGGCGCCCGCCGGCGGTTGGACAGGAACTTGGCGTTGCCCCGCCCGCCCCGGCCGCCCTGGGCGGCCAGGTAGCGGTCGCCCGCCCGGACCAGGTCGGCCAGCACCGTGCCGTCGCCGTGGTCCCGGATCACGGTTCCCTCGGGCACAGGGACGAGGACGTCGCCGCCGGAGGTCCCGTGCCGCCGCTTGCCCGACCCGTGGGTGCCGTCGCCGGCCCGGCGGAAGGGCTGGTCCTTGAACGACAGCAGGGAGGCCACGTTGTGGTCGGCGACGAGCCACACGTCGCCGCCCCGGCCGCCGTCCCCGCCGTCCGGGCCGCCCTTGGCCACGTGCGCCTCCCGCCGGAACGCCACGGACCCGGCCCCGCCGTTCCCGGCCTTGGCGTGGAGGTTGCACTCGTCGACGAACTGGGCCACCGGTCCGAGACTAGGACCCCGGAACCGGCGATCTGGCGTCCGTCACCGCGCATATGCGACGTGAGGGACGCCAAATCGTGTCAGCGTTGGCCTCATGCGCATCGACGTCGACGCCGGCATCGCGGTCGTGACCTTGGGCGACGGGCCCAACTCGTTCACCGACACCTTCGTGGCGGACGCCAACGCCGCCCTGGACGCCGTCGAGGCCGACGGCGAGGTGCGGGCCGTGATCACGACCGGGGCGGGCAAGCACTACTCCAACGGGTTCGACCTGGACTTCCTGGGATCACTGGAGGGCGCGGCGTTCACCGCCTTCTTCCTCGACAGCCGGGCCCTGCTCGCCCGGGTGCTGACGTTCCCGCTCCCGATCGCGGCCGCGTTGAACGGCCACGCCTTCGGGATCGGCGCCATGCTGGCGCTCGCCCACGACGTCCGGGTGGCGCGCACCGACCGGGGCTGGTTCTGCCTGCCCGAGATCGACCTGGGCATGCGGTTCCACCCGTCGATGACCGCGCTGATCGGCGCCCGCCTACCGGTGGGCACCAGGCACGAGGCGATCCTCACCGGCCGGCGCTACCGGGGGCCGGAGGCGGTGGCGGCCGGGATCGCGCAGGCGGAGGCAGCCGGAGGCGACCTGGTCGCGGCCGCGGCCGCGCTGCTGGAACCCTTCGGGGGCAAGGACCCGGCTCTGGTCGCGAAGATGAAGCGCGACCTCTACGCGCCGGTGGTGGCGCTGCTGGAGACCTGACCCCGGATCAGTCGCCGGGGAGGATGTCCACCAGCTTGCGGCCCTTGCGCTGGCCGAACTTGACCGTGCCGGCGGTGAGCGCGAACAGCGTGTCGTCGTTGCCCCGGCCCACGTTCTCGCCGGGGTGGAAGCGGGTGCCCCGCTGGCGCACGATGATGGCGCCGGCGTTGACGGCCGTACCGTCGAACACCTTGACGCCGAGGCGCTGTGCGTGGGAGTCGCGGCCGTTCTTGGTGGAGCCGGCGCCCTTGGTCTTGGACATGTCGTCGGCCTCCCTCAGCCCTTGCTGATGCCGGTGATCTCGATGGTCGAGTACCGCTGCCGGTGACCCCACCGGCGGCGCTGGTTGCTCTTGTTCTTGTAGGTGAAGCCCGTGACCTTGGGGCCCTTGGCCTCGCCCACCACCTTGGCGGTGACCTTGGCCTTGGACAGGGCCTTGGGGCCGGCCAGCACGGTGTCGCCGTCGACCAGCAGGACGGGCGTCAGCTCGACCTTGTCGTCGTCGTCATCGACGCCCAGGAGCTCGACCTCGAGCTGCTGGCCGTTCTCGACCCGATACTGCTTGCCACCGCTCTTGATGACTGCGTACATGCGCGATCTGCCTCGTCCGGGGCGCCAGAGGACGCCGCCAACCTCGAAGGGGACAGGTCAGCCTACCCAGGGCCCGCCGAGCTTGCCACCCGCCCCGGCCACACGTCGTTCAGTCGGGCAGGAGCTCCTTGTCGATGACGACGCCCCGGCCGTCGCAGTCGGGGCAGCGGCCGGCGAACGACTCCAGCAGGCCCTCGCCGATGCGCTTGCGGGTCATCTCGCACAGGCCCAGCTCGGAGATGTCGAACACCTGGGTGCGGGTCTTGTCCCGGGACAGCGCGTCGCGAAACACCCGGACGACCTCCTCGCGGTTGTCCTTGCGCTCCATGTCGATGAAGTCGACGACGATGATGCCGCCCACGTCCCGCAGCCGGAGCTGGCGGGCGATCTCGACCGCGGCCTCCAGGTTGTTCTTGAACACCGTCTCTTCCAGGCTCGACCGCCCCACGTTCTTGCCGGTGTTCACGTCGATGACGGTCAGTGCCTCGGTGTGCTCGATGATGAGCGACCCGCCCGAGGGCAGCCACACCTTGCGGTCCAGCGCCCGGTGGAGCTGCTCGTGGACGTGGTGGCGCTCGTAGAGGGGCAGGGCCTCGGCCTCGGGGTCGAAGTACTCGACCCGATCGGCCAGCTCCGGGCTGATCGAGGCCACGTAGTCGCGCACGGCGGCGTGCAGCTCACGGTCGTCGATGAGGACGCTGCGGTAGTCCTGGCTGAACTCCTCCCGGATGACCCGCACGGCCATGTCGGGCTCGCGGTACAGCAGGGTCGGGGCCTTGGACCGCTTGGCCAGCGCCTCGATCTGGCCCCACTGGTCGAGCAGCCGGCGGACGTCGTCCTCGATCTCCTCGGTCGTGACGTTCTCGGCCGCGGTGCGGACGATCACACCGTGCTGGGCCGGCTTGACCCGGTCGAGGATGTTGCGGAGCCGCTTGCGCTCGTCGTCGGGCAGGCGCTTCGAGATGCCGTAGGTCGACGAGTTGGGGATCAGCACCACGAACCGGCCGGGCAGCGACACCTCCTGGGTCAGGCGGGCGCCCTTGGCCCCGATGGGGTTCTTGGTGACCTGGCACAGGATCGTCTGGCCGGCCCGGAGCACGTCCTCGATGCGGGGGCGGCCGGACGACGACCGCTCGACGTCCTCGGGGTCGTAGTGGACGTCGCCCCGGTACAGCACGGCGTTCTTGGGCGTGCCGATGTCGACGAACGCCGCCTCCATGCCGGGCAGCACGTTCTGCACCCGGCCCAGGTACACGTTGCCGTGGATCTGGGAGATGTCGTCGGAGGGGTGGGACACGTAGTGCTCGATGAGCGACCGCCCCTCGAGCACGGCGATCTGGGTGGCCCTCGGCGTCACGTGGACGCACATCGAGTAACGGCCCACGGCCCGGCCCTTGCGCTCGCGGCCCCGCCGCCGCTCGAGGGTCTCCTCGTCCAGCTCCGTGGGGTCGTGCGCGATCAGCGCCTCGACGGGCTTGGACGCCTGCTTCGTCGAGCCGCCGCCGTTCTGGCCCTTGCCGGCGGACCGGCCCCGGCCGCCCCGGCGGCGGCGGCGCTTGCGGCCGTCGCCCTCGGCGGCGTCCTCGTCCTTGCGGGCCATCTGGGCCAGGACCTCCGCCGGGATCGTGTCGCCGATCTTCGGCTTGGACGGGGCCTTCGGGACCAGCGCGGCCGTCGCGGCCTCCACCGAGGTCGGCCTGCCCTCGCCGGGCGGGTCGGGAAGCTCGGGGTTGCGGTCGCCGTCGCCGTCGCCGTCACCGTTGCGATCGGCGCGGGTGCGGGCCTCGCCGCTGGCGCGGGTGCGTCCCCGCCCCCGGCCCCGGCCGCCCTGGCCACCGCCCCCCGATCGGGCCGGGCGGTCGCCGCCGGAGCGGGACGCGGCCGCGGTGGTGTCGCCCGCCGGGCCGGCGGGCGTCTCGTCGTCGTCGCCGGCGGCGTCGTCGCCGTCGGTGGTCGCGCCCTCGGCGCGGGGCTTGCTGCGCTTGCGCCCGCCGCGCGAGCCCCGCCGGCGGCGCTTGCGGGCGGCGTCGGTGCCGCCGTCGGCGGGTCCGGTGTCGGGGCCGTCGGTCGGTCCGCTGTCGGGGCCGCGGGGCGCGTCGTCGGCGGCGGGGCCGTTGCTGGATGGCTTGGCCGCCGGCCGGGGAGGGGCTGCGGCAGGGGTCTCCGGTACCTCAGGGACCGGGTTCGGCGCCTCCGGGCTGCCGGAAACGTCTGTCTCGGACATGGGTGGGTTCCCTTCTCATGACGCACGCGCCTCGGCGTGCGGAGACGGCGTCGCTGCCGGCCCGAGGTCGATGACCTCGCGCCGGGCGCCGCCGGCCTGCGTCCATTGGTGAACTCGTGTGACTCGGACCACGACCCAGGTGGGGTCGATGGCCTCGATCAGCTCCGTGGGGCGGAGGCCACGCGGCTGCGTGGCCAGCTCGGCCTGGAGAGCGGTGGCGAGGCCGGTCGCCCGCGGGGCGAGGGGGGCGACGACCTCGGTGACAGGGCCGAGCACCCGCACGTCGAGGATGGCGGGCCGCACGTCGTCGGTGACGCTGTGGCCCTTGCGGGTGCGGGTGAGCGGCAGGTCGGCGGCGGCCAGCGCCCGGGCGACGCCTGCGGCCACGTCCGCGGGCGCCACGTCACCGACCTCGATGTACCAGGTGCAGCTGGTCACGGCCTGCTGCAGCGACTCCGCTCCGGCGGGGAGCACCGTGACGGCCTGCACGTCCATGCCCGTGGGGAGCGCAGGGGCGACCAGCGCGGGCATCTGCTCGACGGCGTCGGGCCCCGGCGCGGCGCGCAGGGCCACGTCCAGGTACTCGGCCTCGGACTCGTGACCGGTGGAGAGGGCCAGCCCGAAGCTGAGCTTGGGGCGGGGCGAGAACCCCTCGGTGTACGCGACCTCCACCCCGGCCCGGCGCAGCACCCGCTCCCAGATGCGGGCGACATCGCGGTGGCTGGTGAAGCGGAGCGGGCCGTGCTTCGAGAAGCGGATGCGCACCCTGGGCGCGGGGCCGGTCACGACCGGGCTCCGGCCAGCGGGCGGGACCGCAGGGTGACGGGGACGGCGCCGGGGAGGTGCCCCGTGGACAGGTCCTGGCCGGTGCCCGGGCTGCCGCCGGCGGGCGGGGTGGCCGACGCTACGACGTGCTCGATGCCGTAGCCGGTGCAGGCGCCGCAGTCGTAGCAGGGGGTCCAGCGGCAGTCGGGCAGGCCGACCTCGGCCAGGGCGTCCTGCCAGTCCTGCCACAGGAAGTCCTTGTGGAGGCCGGCGGAGATGTGGTCCCAGGGCAGGACCTCGTCCTCGGTGCG
>DASSUD010000068.1:0-18125 GCA_035707385.1 Acidimicrobiales bacterium | reverse complement strand
CCCGAAGTCCGAGTCCGAGGTGACGCGTCCGATGGCAGCCGTTTGCGAGGTGTGCGGCAAGCACCCGTCGTGGGGCATGAGTGTCAGCCACTCGCACCGGCGAACCAAGCGCCGGTGGAACCCGAACATCCAGCGTGTGCGTGCCCTGGTCAACGGCGCGCCCAAGCGCGTGGCCGTGTGCACGGGCTGCATCAAGTCCGGCAAGGTGACCAAGGTCGCCCACTGATCGGGCGGTTCCCGGCGCCCCGCCGCGCCCGTGCGGGTGCTGGCCGTGGTCGGCGCTGCGCTTTGGGTTACTGATACACCCTCCGGTACGGTGAGCGAACTCAATCGCGAGCCGTTCACGAGGAGCCCGACAGGTGCAAGGCGTAGTCAAGGCGTACGACCCCGGGTCCCGCGACGGGATCCTGGTGCGTGACACCGACCTGTCCGAGGTCGACCTCGCCCCGGACGCGCTCGAAGGCTCGGTGTTCCGGTTGCTCCGCCAGGGGCAGCGGGTGATCTTCGACCTCGACGGCGAGGGTCGGGCCACGCACCTGCGATTGGGTTCGGAGGTCGACATGGGGACGCCGGGCCTCGATCCCGAGCGCTTCCCCCCTGGGGATGACGCAACCTCCGACTGACCGCCCGCGCTAGCGCCGACCGGAGGACCATTGGCTGCAACCACCACCAACCAGAAGCTGAAGGACTGGGTCGAGCACTGGGCAGGCGTGTTCCAGCCAGATGCGATCGAGTGGTGCGACGGCTCCGCGGAGGAGTGGGAGCGCCTGACGCGGTTGCTGGTCGACGGCGGGACGTTCGAGCGGCTGGACGAGGCGAAGCGGCCGAACAGCTTCCTGGCGCTGTCCGACCCCGGTGACGTGGCCCGGGTCGAGGACCGCACCTTCATCTGCTCGGCGCGCCAGTCCGACGCCGGTGCCACCAACAACTGGCGCGACCCGGCCGAGATGCGGGCGGAGCTCACCCGCTTCTTCACCGGGTCCATGCGGGGCCGGACGATGTACGTGGTCCCGTTCTCGATGGGCCCGCTGGGATCACCGATCGCCCACATCGGGGTCCAGCTCACCGACTCCGCCTACGTCGCCGCCAGCATGCGGATCATGACCCGCATGGGCCAGGCCGCGCTGGACGTGCTGGGCGAGGACGGCGAGTTCGTCCCGTGCGTCCACTCGGTGGGGTACCCGCTGGTCGACGCGGACGGCGCTTCCCGGCCCGACGTCCCGTGGCCCTGCGACGCCGACAACAAGTACATCGTGCACTTCCCCGAGACCCGGGAGATCTG
This sequence comes from Acidimicrobiales bacterium, assembly GCA_035707385.1. GTDB lineage: Bacteria > Actinomycetota > Acidimicrobiia > Acidimicrobiales > VFJN01 > ZC4RG19. Next base: position 16,843 of record DASSUD010000068.1, on the reverse strand, counting down.
GTCCTACGGCTCCGGCTACGGCGGCAACGCCCTGCTCGGCAAGAAGTGCTTCGCCCTGCGCATCGCCTCCACCATGGCCCGCGACCACGGGTGGATGGCGGAGCACATGCTGATCCTGGGGGTGACGCCCCCCGGCGGCGAGAAGCGCTACATCGCGGCGGCGTTCCCGTCGGCCTGCGGCAAGACCAACATGGCGATGATGATCCCGACCCTGCCGGGGTGGAAGATCGAGACGATCGGCGACGACATCGCCTGGATGAAGTTCGGCGACGACGGCCGGCTCCACGCCATCAACCCCGAGGCCGGGTTCTTCGGCGTGGCCCCCGGCACCGGCGCCGACACCAACCCCAACGCCGTCGCCACCTTCTACGGCAACTCGATCTTCACCAACGTGGCCCGCACGGACGACGGGGACGTCTGGTGGGAGGGCCTGTCGGAGCCGCCTGCGCACGTGACGGACTGGAAGGGCAACGACTGGACGCCGGAGAGCGACGCGCCGGCCGCCCACCCCAACGCCCGGTTCACCACGCCGGCCGCGCAGTGCCCGTCGATCGCCCCCGAGTGGGAGGACCCGAGCGGCGTCCCCATCTCGGCCATCCTGTTCGGCGGCCGCCGGGCCACCAACGTGCCGCTCGTGACCGAGGCGCACGACTGGGACCACGGCGTGTTCCTCGGCTCGATCATGAGCTCGGAGACCACGGCCGCCGCGGCGGGGGCCGTGGGCACGCTCCGGTTCGACCCCTTCGCCATGCTGCCGTTCTGCGGCTACGACATGGGCGACTACTTCGGCCACTGGCTCGAGATCGGCCGGGCCACCGATCCGGGCAAGCTGCCCAAGCTGTTCTGGGTCAACTGGTTCCGGCGGGACGAGGACGGCTCGTTCCTGTGGCCGGGCTTCGGCGACAACAGCCGGGTCCTGCGCTGGATCGTCGAGCGGGTCGAGGGCGAGGGCGAGTTCACCGACACCCCGATCGGGCGGGTGCCGGCGGTCGGCGCCATCGACACGTCGGGCCTCGACGTCGACGAGGCCACGATGGCCAAGCTGGTCGCGGTCGACGTGGACACGTGGCGTCACGAGCTCCCGCAGATCGAGGAGCACTACCGCTTCATCGGCGACAGCGTCCCGGCAGAGCTGCGCGAGCAGCTCGACGGCCTGGAGAAGCGCCTCGCAAGCGGCTGATCTCGCCCGGCCGCACGTACCCGGTGCCGCCCCGCGGGGCGGCACCGGCGCGTCCGGGCCCGGCTCGGGCGACGGCCGTCAGGCGCGGGTCGCGTGGTACTCGGCCATCTGGGCCAGGACAGCGGCGGCGTCGGCCGGGGCCGGCCGTCCCAGGTCGCGGTACACGGCGGCCACGTTGGCCACGAACCGCTCCGGCTCGCCGAGCCCGGCGTAGGGGCCGAGGTCGATGTCGTGCGCCGCTGCCAGCGGGTCCATGCCGGCAGCGGCCCGCGGCCGGACCTCGTCGACCAGGTAGGTGAAGTAGTCCCGCTGGGCCTGCACGGCCTCGGGACCACAGAGCGGCCCATGGCCGGGGACCACAGTCGGGGCGTCGAGGGCGAGGATGCGGTCGCAGGCCGCCACCCAGTTGCCCACCGGTCCGGCCCACACGATGGGGTGGCCACCGTTGAACAGGATGTCGCCGGTGTAGACGACGCCCTGGGCCGGGACATGGACGATCACGTCGCCCCGGGTGTGGGCCGGGCCGACCTCGACGAGCCGAACCTCGGTGTCGCCCACGGACAGGGTGAGCTCGCCGTCGAAGGTGGTGGTGGGGGGCACGACCTCGATGCCGCTGAAGTCGAAGGCCCCGAACATCGACCGCAGCAGGTCGCCCGCCGGGCCCTCGGGGGGCGAGGCCGTCAGCGCCGCCAGCAGGGCGGGCGGCAGCTCGGTCATCTCCGCGGCGCAGGCGGCCGAACCGACGATCTCCGCCCCCCGGACCAGCTGGTTGCCCCAGCAGTGGTCGCCGTTGGCGTGGGTGTTGACCACCGTCGAGATGTCGTTGGCGGCGGGCACCGCCGCCCGCATGGTGTCGAGCATGGCGGCCGTGAGCTTCAGGTCGAACAGCGTGTCGACGAGCAGGCTGGCGTCACCGTCCACCACCAGGCCGGCGTTGCTCCACCCCCAACCGCCGTCGGGTTGGAGGTAGGCGTAGAGCCCGTCACCGATCTCGTGCAGTCCCTGGGTGTACGGAGCGGAGGCCATGCAGCCATCGTCGCGCTCCACGACGTGCGAGCGTAAGCCTGAGGAAACTTGATTGATTAACGCTCAACTTTTCGGGTATATTGATTGTGCAAGGTCACGTCCACCCATCCCAAGGAGGAGACGCAGGATGCTGATGCGCTTCGATCCCTTCCGCGAGCTCGATCGCTGGGCCGATCAGGTCAGCCAGGTCGCCCGCCAGGGCAACCTGTCGATCCCCATGGACGCCGTCCGTCACGGCGACCAGGTCTTCGTCAACTTCGACCTGCCCGGCGTCGATCCCGATGCCATCGACCTGACCGTCGAGCGCGACACGCTCACGGTGTCGGCCACCCGCCGCTTCGAGCGGTCCGAGGGCGACGAGCTGCTCGCCAACGAGCGCTTCCAGGGCACGTTCACCCGCCGGGTGCTGCTGGGCGACATCCTCGATCCGAGCCGGCTGGAGGCCGCCTACGACCACGGTGTGCTGTCGGTCACGATCCCGGTGTCCGAGCAGGCCCAGCCCCGCAAGGTCGCCATCGGCGGCGCCCACACCCGCACCCCCATCGAGGCCGAGTCGCACGAGTCCTGATCGCCCGCTGCCTCCGGGCCTCCCGCGCCACGATTACGATCCGTGGCCAGCCACCGTGTGAGGGAGGCCCGGCATGGCAGTGAGTGCGTACATCTTGATCCAGACCGAGGTCGGCAAGGCCGCCCAGGTCGCTGACGAAGTGGGCGACATCGACGGCGTCGTGTCCGCCGAGGATGTGACCGGCCCCTATGACGTCATCGCCAGGGCCGAGTCCAACACCGTCGACGAGCTGGGCAAGATGGTCGTGAGCCGGGTGCAGATGATCGAGGGCATCACCCGCACGCTCACCTGCCCGGTGGTGCACCTCTGAGCGTCAGCGCGCCGGTCCGATCACCATGGCCCGGATGCCGAGCCCCATGAGGAACAGGCCGCCCAGCCCGTAGAGCAGGTACCGGTGGGCGGCCAGCTGATCGCGGTAGCTGTAGATGATGCCGATCGAGGCCAGCGCCACGAACCCGTAGAACATGTGGAACTGCGGGGCCTCGCGGTCCTCGACCGAGATCAGCAGCACCCCCAGCACCGCCTGGACGGCGATCGCCACCTCGGCGGCCGCGGTCGCCCACCACAGGGCCGGACGGCGCAGCGCGGGCAGCCAGTGAGCTCCCAACGCCCACAGGCCGACCGCCGCGTTGCCGATGACCACGACCCACGCGCACCACTCGTGAGCGGTGCGCAGGCTCATGCCGGCCGCCCGGCGGGCGTCAACCCCCGTGCCCGGGCGAGCCGGTCGACACCTCGTACGACCACAGCTCGCTCGACACCGACACCGGCCCGCCGTGCGGGGCCGGCCGGTCGGCGCCCTGGTGGCCGTGGCCGAACGCCGGGCTGTTGACCCATGCCTGGAAGGACTCCTCGTCGCGCCACCGGGTGATCACCAGCCACGTCGTGCGGTCGTCCGTCGGCTTGAGCAGCTCGAAGCCCTCGAAGCCCTCCTGGTCGTCGACGGCCCCGGCCCGCGCCGCGAAGCGCTTGCCCAGCTCATCGCCGGACCCCTCGGGCACGGTGATGGCGTTGATCTTGATGACAGTCACGGGCCCGACGCTAGGCGACGGCCCCTCCCCCGCCGCCAGCGGGCGCCTACCGTCGGCCGGGTGACCGTCGACATCGTGTTCGAGACCCACGCCACCAGCGAGGACAACGAGCGCGGCATCGCCACCGGCTGGCTGCCGGGGCGGCTGTCGCGGGCCGGGCGGCCCCAGGCGCGCGAGCTCGGCGGGCGCCGCCGAGAGGACGGCCTGGCCGCCGTGCTCTCCTCGGACCTCCGGCGGGCGGCGGAGACCGTGGAGCTCGCCTTCGCGGGCTCGCCGGTGCCGGTGCTCCACGACTGGCGCCTGCGGGAATGCGACTACGGGCGGCTCAACGGCGCGCCCACGGCCGAGATCCACGACGACCGGCGGCGCTACCTCGACGACCCCTATCCCGGCGGCGAGAGCTGGCGCCAGGCCGTCGCCCGCGTCGGCCGCGGCCTCGACGACCTCCCCTCCCGCTGGGACGGGGCCCGGGTCCTGGTGGTCGGGCACGTCGCCACCCGCTGGGCGCTCGACCACCTCGCCGGCGGGCGGTCGCTCGACGACCTCGTCGACGCCGACTTCGCCTGGCAACCGGGCTGGCGGTACCGCTGGCCGCGGTGACCGGGACGGCGCACAATGCCGGCATGGCCATCACCGGCGCGCACGCCCTCCTCTACACGTCCGAGCCCGACGCGGTCCGCGCCATCTTCCGCGACGTCCTCGGCTTCGACCACGTGAACGCCGGCGAGGGCTGGCTGATCTTCGCCCTCCCCCCGGCCGAGCTGGGCGTCCACCCGGGCGAGGGGCCCACCTTCGACCGCGGCGTGCGGCACCAGCTGTCGCTCATGTGCGACGACATCGAGGCGACGGTCGCCGACCTGCGGGCCAGGGGCCTCGACATCCCCGGCGAACCCAAGGACGAGGGCTACGGCATCACGGCCACGATCGTGCTGCCCGGCGGCCTGGACCTCATGCTCTACCAGCCGCGCCATCCCACCGCCATCTAGCGGTCGGTGCCGGCGGGCGCAGCGCTGTCGGTGGTGCACCCGCACGTGTCGTCACAGGGGGTGTCCACCGGGTCGAGAGGTCAAGCCGAATCTAGGGGCGCACGGAGCGTCCTGCGGTAGGACGGCACCGTCGTCAACGTTAGGGACATCTGCAGCCACTCTTCAGCGCAGCTTCAACACCGAGAGCGAGTATCGGGGAACGGCTGAGGATGGAGGTTCGACGTCGTGGTTCCCACGCGCCCGCCCCCACTCAGCGCCCCGGCCCGCGCCAGGCGTGTCCCGGCCACGCTGGGTGTCGGGCTCCTGCTCGGCATGGCGGTGGCCGTGGTCGTGAGGGAGCCGTGGCACGGCCCGATCCTCCTGTCGCTGTCGGCCGGCCACGGCGTCGACGCAGGTGACCTGCCGGTCGTCCCCCTCGTCGCGCTGGCCGTCCTGATCGGCCGCCGCCGGTCGCGGCCCCCGCACTCCCGCCCGCGTCCGCCCGGGCGCTGGGTCGGCCCCGCGTCGGCCGTCGGGGTCGGCGCCGTGCTCCTCGCGGCCACCGCCACGGCGCTCACCGACCACGGCGCGCTGGTCCCCTCCGGCGGGGGGACGCTCGACCGCACGATCCGGTCTGTCGTCGGGCCGGCGGCGAACCCGGTCGGGGTCTGGTCCTACGTCGCGGTGACCTACGACGGCGCCACCCTGCGGTTCTTCGCGAACGGCGCGCCTGTGGCAAGTCGGGCCACGACCGGGACGATCGCCACCAGCGACAACCCGCTCTGGCTCGGCGGCAACCACCCCTACGGGGAGTACTTCTGCGGGCTGATCGACGAGGCCCGCATCTACGATCGCGCCCTCGACGAGGCCGAGATCCGTTCCGACATGGCGACCCCGGTCGCAGCCGGCAGCCCTGACCTCGTCGGGGCGTACTCGTTCGACACGGGGACCGGCACGTCGGTCCCCGACGTCTCAGGCCACGGCAATGCAGGGACGATCACCGGCGCCACGTGGACCACGCACGGCCGGTACGGCGGCGCGCTGCGCTTCGACGGCACCGGCGACCTTGTGCGGGTCCCCGCCTCCACGTCTCTGGACATGAGCAGCGGTCTCACCCTGTCGGCGTGGATCCGGCCCACCGCCGACCAGAGCGGCTGGCGGACGATCGTGCACCGGGAGCGCGACACCTATTTCCTGGTCGCGGGAAGCGGGCTCGAAGGCTCGACTGGCTGGGCTGATCACCTTGTCGCCGGCGCGGTGCTGGCGGCGGCCGCCTGGCTCGCGGTGGCGACGCTGGCCACCCGCGGCCGCTGGCTCGGGCCGCGGAGGCGAGCGTGGCGCGTCGGGACGGGCGTGTTCCTCGCGGGCTGCCTGGCGGACACGGCGTTCGCCCCGTCCGGCAGCCTGTTCGGCCCGGCCCTGCTGGCGGTGTGGTTCGCGGCCTCGGCGCGGCACCGGACCCAGGCCGTGGCCGGCTGGCTCCTTGCCGCCGCGCTCACCACGGCCACCGTCGCGTCGATCACCGACCTGGCGGGGATCAGCAGCAGCGTGGCGAAGGACGACGGGGGGCTGGCGCGGTCGGCCGCCCTCGGCATCACGCTGTGCGTCGTCGGTCTCGCCTCGCTCATCACCTCCCGGGGCCAACCCGCCACCTCCCGAGGGGCACGAGACGGTACGGGGTGGTCCCCCGCGGGCTCACCCGGTGGGGGTGGTGAGGCGGACGGAGTCGGGCCCTAGTGGTGCGTCGCGGCTTCCGTAAACGCGTGCCTCGCCCCGATGTCCGGCGGTGGCGTCCAACGTCGCGGCCCAGACGTCTTTCCTCGTCGACGATCGACGGCACGGCGATCAGGCCGGCCGCGCTCGAGCGGCGAGGGCGGCGGTGCCGAGGGCGCGGCTGCGCCCGACGCGGGGCGCGGTCGGGCCGCTGAACGCGACGACTTCGGTGGCTGCGCGCCTATTTCAGCGACACACCACTAGCGGCCACCCCGGCTAGCGGCCGGCCCGGCACAGCACGTAGATGCGCTCGCTGTCGTGCTCGTGGGGCAGGGGGCCACGCACGCGCTCCACCTCGACCGCGAACCCGGCCGCGGCGACGGCGGCGGTGAACTCGTCCCGGTCGTACAGGGCGCCGGCCACCGGGTCGACGCGGCGGCCCAGGAAGTCACCGGTCACCACGTCACCGTCGCCCAGGTGGGTGGCGGCCAGCAGGACGCCGCCGGGGCCGAGCACCCGGCGCAGCTCGATGAGCGTGGCCACGAGGTCGCCCCGGGGGACGTGCTGGAGCGTGTAGTAGGCGATCACCAGGGCGCAGGACCCGCCGCGGAGCGGGAGCCCCCGCAGGTCGGCCTGCGCCAGGCGGAGTCCCGGGTTGCGCTCGGCCGCCACCGCCAGCATGCCTCCCGACAGGTCCAGGCCCACCAGCCGCGGCGCCCGGCCGGCCAGGTACCCGGCCGCGGGGGCCGCTCCGCACCCGGCCTCCACGACCCAGCCGTCGCTGGGCGGCGCCGCGGTCCAGGCCGCGTCGAGCATCGCGCGGTCCAGCGGCAGCCGGGCCAGGTCGTCGCCGAACTGCCGCACGTAGTCGCGGGCGACGGCGTCGTAGGCACCGCCGACTGCCTGCCGCGAGAAGGGGTCGTGCCGCGCCGTCACCGCGCTCAAGCTAGGTGCGGTCCCGGCGGCGACCCAGCCATTTCAGCGCTTCGCGGCGGCTGAGCCCGCTCAGCTCGGTGCCGTGGGTGGCGACGAACGCCTCCACCGCGGCGGCGTCGACCTTGCTGTGCTCCCGCAGCGCCCAGCCGATGGCCTTGCGGACGAAGAAGTCCGGGTGACCGGCACGGCTGAGGCAGGCGGCGAACAGCCAACCGGCGTCCTGGTCGGGCCCCCACCGGTTCATGTGCAACAGCGCCGCCCGTACGAGCCACACGTCGTCGCCTGCCAGCCACGCGTCCATCCGGGGGCGCAGCGACGGGTGCCGGCGCACCAGGTCGCCGCAGGCGTGGCTGGCGAGGGCGTCGACCGTGTCCCACCACGGCCGGTCGGTCAGCAGGCGCTCGACCACGTCGAGGAACGCCGGGGTGGGAGGCTCCGCCGTCCGGGGCGCGCCGGTGTGGCGCCCGACCAGGCGGCAGGCCAGGTACTGGTGCTCGCGCTCGGGGCGGGCCCACAGGGCGACGGCGGCCTCCGCCACCACGTCCTCCGGGAGCCGGCGGGGCAGGCCGGCCGTCGCCGCCGCCCATGCCCGGGCCTGGGCCGGCGCCTTGACCCCGAGGAACGGGAACTGGTCCCGCATGTAGGCGGCCATCGGCGCGGCCTGGGCCGGGTCCGCCCGGGCCGCCAGCTCGGCGGCCAGGCGATCGGCCACCTCGGCCCCGGTGATCACCCGGTCACCCGGTCACCCGGTCACCCGGCGGACCCGACCAGCGCGGGGAGGCGGGCCAGGGCGGCCAGGTCGGGGACGCAGGGCACGCCGCCGTGGTCGTCACGGGCGCACGGGCCCGACCGGGCGATGTGCACGGGGACCAGGCCGGCCGCGGCGGCCCCCGCCACGTCGTCTCCCCAGCTGTCCCCCACGAACAGGATCTCACCGGCCGGTACACCGGCGTGCCCCACCACCTCCTCGAAGATGGCCGGGTGCGGCTTGCGGTACCCGACCGAGGCCGAGCACACCACGAAGTCGAGCAGCCCGGTGATCCCGTTGTGGTCGAGGTGGCGGTCCAGGTCCCAGTCCCAGTTCGAGCACACGCCCACCACCAGGCCCCGCTCCCGCAGCCGGGCCAGGGCGGCGGGCACGTCGGGGAACGTCGAGAACAGCCGCGTGTACCGCACGGTCTCGATGTCGTCGAGGACCCGGGTGCGCTGCGGCGCCGCCACCCCGCACCGGGCCAGGACGTGATCGAGGCGCCGGCGCTGCCACGCCCGGTAGCCGGGCTCGTCGACCGAGTGCCGCCGGTGCTCGGCCGGGTGCTCCAGCTCCCACTCGGCCAGCGCATCCGGGTCGGGACGGCCACCCGCGTCGACCACGATCTCGTCCAGCCGGGCCCAGAAGTCGTCGCCGTGCGGCACCGCCAGGGTCCCGTACCAGTCGAGCACCACCGCCGACACACCCGCCATCGGCCCAGGATAGGAACCGGCGCGAGGCACCATGGCGGCATGGACGTCACCTGCGTGACCATCGACTGCCACGACGCCGCCCGGGTGGCGACGTTCTGGAACGAGGCCCTCGGGTGGGGCGGCGTCGCCGTGGCACCCGACGGCACCGGGGCCGTGTGCGGGCCGCCCGGCGGCGGCACCTACCTGGAGATGGTGGTCGTCCCCGAGGCCAAGGTGGTCAAGAACCGCGTCCACCTCGGCTGCACCGCCGGATCGATCGGGGTCCTCGACGCCGAGGTCGCCCGCCTCGTCGGGCTCGGTGCCACGGTGGCGTGGGAGGAGACGTTCCCGCCCGAGGTCGCGGCCCACTACCGCAACGTCGTCCTGCGGGACCCGGAGGGCAACGAGTTCTGCCTCAGCGGCGGGAGCCTTCCGGCCTGAACACGTCGTGGTCGCGGTGGCCGGGCTCCACGCCGTGCCGGATGTAGAACTCGGTGCCGAGCGCCGCCGCGAACACGTCGTCGGGCATGGCGAAGAACGGCCCCATGTCGACGATCTGGCTGGCGTGGGCCTCCATCGCCTTGCGCTTGCGGTCGAGCCACGGGGTGACGTCCACCGTCGTGGTGATGGCGGACGCGGGCACGCCGAACACCAGGTCCGGGTCGTCGAAGTCGGGCCACTCGCCGTCGGGCACGATGCCCAGGTCGGCGGCCGCGTCCATCAGCCGGCGCACATGGTCCCGGCTCATCGTCACCTCCAGCACCTCGGGCACGCCAGTGAGCTCGGCGGCCCGCAGCCCCACCCGGTGGACCTGGACGTGGTCGGGGTGCCCGTAGTTGCCGTTCTCGTCGTAGATGGTGAGGACGTCGGCGCCCTCCTCCCGCAGCACCGCCGCCAGCCGCTCGGCCGCTTCGTCGACCTCGGCCTGCCAGAAGCAGGCGGGGTCGTGGTTGTCGGGCGTGCCCTCCATCCCCGAGTCGACGTAGCCCAGCCACACCAGCCGGGCGGTGCCCAGCGCGGCCGCCGAACGCTCGGCCTCGAGGACCCGCCGCTCGACGAGCGACTCGCCGGGGGCCAGCAGGCCGTCGGGAGCCTGCCCCCTCTCGCCGCCGGTGGCGTAGACGATGACGACCCGGTGCCCCTCGTCGACGGCCTTGGCGATGGAGCCCCCCTGGGTGAGGGTCTCGTCGTCGGGGTGGGCGTGGAACGCGACCAGTGTGGCCATGAGGCGAGGCTAGGGCCCGGCTCAGGCGATGGCGCCCGCCTCGCGCAGCTTGGCGATGCGCTCGGCGTCGAAGCCGGCTCCCGCCAGCACCTCGTCGGTGTGCTGGCCGGCGTGGGCGGGTGGGCCGCCCACCTCGGCCGCGGTGCGGGAGAAGCGGGGCGCCGGGCCCGGCTGGCGCAGCCCCGCCACCTCCACGAACGTGCCGCGGGCCGCGTTGTGGGGGTGCTCGACCGCCTCGGGGATGGTGAGGACCGGTGCGAAGCACACGTCGGTCCCCTCCATGATCTCGCACCACTCGGCCCGTGACTTCGTGCGGAAGATGGCGGCCAGGCGCTCCTTCATCGCCGGCCACTGGGCGCGGTCCTGCTGCCAGGGCAGGTCCTCGCCCTCCAGGCCGGTCAGCCGCAGCAGCTCGGCGTAGAACTGGGGCTCGATCGAGCCGATCGACACGTAGCGGCCGTCGGCGGTCTCGTACACGTCGTAGAAGTGGGCGCCGGTGTCGAGCATGTTGGTGCCCCGCTCGTCGTTCCAGATGCCCATGGCCCGGAACGAGTGCGTCATCGTCATGAGCGACGCGGCGCCGTCGACCATGGCGGCGTCGATCACCTGGCCCTGCCCGGACGCCCGGGCCTCCAGCAGGCCGGCCACGATCCCGAAGGCCAGCATCAGGCCCCCGCCGCCGAAGTCGCCCACCAGGTTGAGGGGCGGTGTCGGCGGCTGCCCGGCCCGCCCGATCGGGTCGAGGGCACCGGCCAGCGCGATGTAGTTGATGTCGTGCCCGGCGGTCGAGGCGTAGGGGCCGTCCTGGCCCCAGCCCGTCATGCGGCCGTACACGAGCCGGGGGTTGCGGGCCAGGCAGTCGTCCGGGCCGATGCCGAGCCGCTCGGTGACGCCGGGCCGGAAGCCCTCGATCAGTGCGTCGGCCCGCTCGACCAGGTTGAGCACAACCTCGACCCCGTCGGCGTTCTTCAGGTCGACGCCCACCGACCGCCGGCCGCGGGCCAGGAAGTCGGCGGGCGGGCGGCCCGGGTCGCCGCCCTGCACCGCGCCGGCCCGGTCGATGCGGATGACGTCGGCGCCCATGTCCGCCAGCATCATCCCGCAGTACGGCCCGGGGCCTATGCCGGCGATCTCGATGACGGTGATTCCGGCCAGGGGTCCCATGCGGTGCGGCTCCAGTCTCGGGTGGGGATCAGGGGTGGGCGTCGGCGTGGGCGGTGACGGCGTCGATCACCCGGGGCAGCATCGCCGGCGGCAGATCATGGCCCATGCCCTCGATCATCAACAGCTTGGCATCGGGCACGACCTCGGCCGTGCGCTCGCCGCCGTCGGGCTGGACCAGGGTGTCGGCCGTGCCGTGGACGACGAGGGTGGGGACCGCGAGCCGCCGCAGGCCCTCGGACCGCGAGCCCGACGCCAGCACGCCGGCCAGCTGGCGGGCGGCACCGTCGGGGTCGTGGCTCCGTTCCCACGCCAGGACCGACAGCCGGCGGATGCGGTCCTCGTCGACCAGGCCGGGGCTGCCGTAGACGTGGGTGTTGCGCACCGTCGCCTCGACGTACTGCTCGCGGGTCGTCACCGGCGGCGCCATCAGCACGTTGAGCGCGTCGGCCGTGGGCAGGCCGACGTCGGGGTCGCCGGTGCTCGACATCACCGAGGTCAGCGTGGCCACCCGGTCGGGGTGCTCGATGGCCAGGGTCTGCGCCACCATGCCCCCGAGCGACACCCCCACCACGTGGGTGCGGTCGATGCCGAGGTGGTCGAGCAGGCCGGCGGTGTCGGCCGCCATGTCGGTGAGCAGGTAGGGCACGTCGGGCGGGGCGCCGGAGCCCCGCGACGCCAGGACCCCCAGGACGTCGGCCCGCGCGCCGTCGAGGTGGGTCGACAGGCCGACGTCGCGGTTGTCGAAGGTGATGACCCGGAAGCCCCGGGCCGCGAAGCCCGCCACCAGCTCCTCCGGCCAGTGGATGAGCTGGCCGCCGAGCCCCATGATCAACAGCAGCGGGCGGCCGGCGGGGTCGCCGGTCTCCTCGTAGCAGATCTCGATCCCGTTGGCCCCGGCGAGCGGCATGGGGCCATCGTCCCCGCTCTTGACCGGCCGGTCAAGCCGCGCCGGGCCCGTAGGGTGGCGGGGGTGACGACCTTCGGCGTGCACACCGGAGCGCAGGACACCACGGTGGGCGAGCTGGTCCGCATGTGGCACGACGCCGAGGACCTCGGCTTCGACGCCATCTCGGTGTGGGACCACTTCTACTCGTCCGACCTGAGCAGCTACCGCTGCCACGAGGCGGTGTCGCTGCACGCCGCGCTGGCCTGCCACACCAAACGGGTCCGGTGCGGGTGCCTGGTGTACAGCCCCGGATACCGCCATCCCGGTGTGCTGGCCAAGGCGGCCGCCACCATCGACCACCTGTCGGGCGGCCGGGCCGAGATCGGCCTCGGCGCCGGCTGGGCCGAAGCCGAGTACCGGGCGTTCGGCCTGCCGTTCCCGCCGGCCGGCGAGCGGTTCGACCTCCTCGACGAGGCGGCGGCCGCCGTCCGGGCCCTGCTCCACGACGGCGCCGCCACGCTCCAGGGCACGCACGTGACCCTGCGGGACGCCCACTGCGAGCCCCGGCCGCTCCAGGCGGCGCTGCCGGTGTGGATCGGCGGGACGGGCGAGCGCCGCACCGCCGCCACCGCCGCCCGCCACGCCGACGGCTGGAACCTCCCGTTCGTCCCGCCCGAGGCGCTGGCCGGCAAGCGCGCCGCGCTCGACCGCCACTGCGCGACCGTGGGCCGCGACCCCGCGGAGGTCGCCCTCGGCGTCAACGTGGTGGTGGCGGACGACGACGCCTCGCTGGCCGCCCAGTTCGGTCCCCGCACCGAGGCCGTGCGACCCGGGTCGATCGTCGGGACCAGCGTGGCGCACACGGCCGACGCGCTGGGCCGCTACGTTGCGGCCGGGGCCGCCGTGGTCAACGTCGCCCTGCGGGCGCCCTGGAACCCGGGTGCCCTCGAGCGGGCGGCCACCGCGGTGGCCGGCCTGCGCTGATCGCCCACCGCCACCGATCGCATCCCGAGCCGTCCCATGTCCGACGCCCGCATCGACGACCTCACCGGCGCCACCACCGTCATGGCCGGATCGCGCCAGCACCGGCCCAACCGCCCCGGGGCGTCGTGCCCGTTCTGCGTCGGCGGCCAGGAGGCCCCCGAGCCCTACGACGTGCGCGCCTTCCCCAACCGCTGGCCCTCCTACCCCGACGACCGCTGCGAGGTCGTGCTCTACACCCCCGACCACGACGCGTCGTTCCCCGACCTGGCCGGTGCGGCCGCCCGCCGGGTCGTCGACCTGTGGGCCGAGCGCACCGAGGCGCTGGGCGACCGGCCCGAGGTCGACTACGTGCTCGTGTTCGAGAACCGGGGTGAGGAGGTGGGCGCCACCGTCGCCCACCCCCACGGCCAGATCTACGCCTACGACCACGTCCCCGACGCCCCGCTGGCCGAGCTGCGCCGGTCGGCCCGGGGCGACTGCTCGCTGTGCCCCCAACCCGACCCGGAGCTGATGGTGGCCGAGGCCACCGGCTGGCGGGCGTGGGTGCCGGCCGCCTCGGCCTATCCCTACGGGCTGCTGCTGGCCCCGGACGTCCACCGGCCGGACCTGCCGGCACTCGACGGGCCCCAGCGCGACGGGCTGGCCGACCTGCTGGTGGACGTCCTGGCCCGGATCGACCGGCTCTTCGACGCCCCCCTCCCCTACATGCTGTGGATCCACCAGCGGCCGACCGACGGCGGGGGCTGGCCGGAGGCCCACCTGCACGTCCATGTGGTCTCCCCCATGCGATCGCCCGGCGTGCAACGCTACGTGGCCGCCGCCGAGCTGGGCAGCGGCGAGTTCGTCAACCCCGTCGTCCCCGAGGACGCCGCGGCAGCACTGCGAGGAGCGTGACGTGGGACTGCGCGCCTGGGCGCCCGGTCGGGTCAACCTGATCGGCGACCACACCGACTACATGGGCGGCCTCGTCCTGCCCATGGCCATCGGCCTCGGCACCGAGATCACCGGCGACCGGGGCGGCAACTGGGTGATGCTGGGCTCCGACCGCTTCGAGGGCGTGGCCGAGATCCCGCTCGGCGGGGTGGCGGACCCGGCCGCCGTCGACCCGCCGTGGGCCCGCTACGTGGCGGCGGTGGTCGACGAGGTCGACCCGGACGACGGCCTGGTGGGCATGGTGCAGTCGACCCTGCCCGCGGCCAGCGGCCTGGCCTCCTCCGCCGCGTTGGAGGTGGCGGTGGCCACCGCCCTCGGCGCCGACCTGACCGACCCCCTGGCGGTGGCGCAAGCCTGCCAGCGGGCGGAGCAGCGGGCCGTCGGCGTGCCGGTGGGGATCATGGACCAGCTCGTGTCGCTGGCCGCCGTCGAGGGGTCGGTGCTGCGGATCGACTGCGACAGCCTCGCCATCGATCACATCCCGTTCCCGGAGGACGCCGAGATCGTGGTGCTGCACTCGGGCGAGCACCGGGAGCTGTCCGGGTCCGCCTACGCCGAGCGCCGGGCCGAGTGCGAGGCCGCGGAGCAGGTGGTGGGCCGGCTGCGGGACGCCTCGCCGGTCGACGTCGAGGCCATCGAGGATCCCGTGCTGCGGCGGCGGGCCCGCCACGTGACCACCGAGAACCGGCGCGTCGACGCCCTGGCCAGCGCCCTGGCCAAGGACCAGCTCACCTACGCCGGCGAGCTGCTGGTGGCCAGCCACGCCAGCCTGCGCGACGACTTCGAGGTGTCGACCCCGGTGCTCGACCAGATCGTGGGCACGGTGCGGGGCGTGCCGGGGGTCTACGGCGCCCGGGTCACCGGCGCCGGGTTCGGCGGCTGCGTGGTGGTCCTGTGCAGGCCCAAGACCCGGATCAACGGGCCGGTGGTGTGGCGGGGCCGGCCCGCCCCGGGCGCGACGCTCCGTCCGTCCTGACTCTGCCGATCTGGCGTCTCTCACGGCGCATGTGCGACGTGAGAGACGCCAAATCGGGTTACGCCCCTCGCCAGCCCGGGGCCTGGGCGCGCAGGCGGGCCAGGGCCGCCGGGGTGCGGCTGCCCCACCAGAACAGGTCCTGGCCGTCGACCAGCGCCACCGGCGCCACCTCCTCGAGCAGCGGGACGTGGCGCTCGCCGAACGGGTACGGCTCGCTGGGCGCGAGCACCACGTCGGGGTGCCGGGCGCGGGCCTCGTCGAGCGTCACCGTCGGGTAGCGGTCCGGGGCGTCCGCGAACACGTTGGCGACGCCGGCGGCCGCCAGGAGCGAGGAGCCGTACGTGCCGCCCGACAACGTCATCCACGGGCGCTTCCAGATCGGCACGAACGCCCGCGGCGCGTCCGGGGGCGCGGGGCCCGCGTCGACAGCCGCCACCACCGCGGGGTCGACGCCCACGAGGCCGGCCAGCATCTGCAGCGCCGGCGCCACGTCCTGCACGGAGTCGACCGACAGCGACGCGGTCACCAGCCCGGCGGCCGCCAGGGCGCCGGCGTCCTCCCGCCGGTTCTCCTCGACGCACATCACCACGAGGTCGGGGGCCAGGGCGACGATGGCGTCCACGTCCGGGTCCTTGGTCCCGCCCACGTGCGGCAGGTCGGGCTGCTCGCAGAACCGGGTGCAGGCGACCGGCGTCAGCCCCCAGGCCAGCAACGTCTCCGTCACCGATGGGACCAGGCTGACCACCCGGGGCGGGCTCACATGCGATCGAGGAGCTGCTGCTTCTTGGCCGCGAACTCGGCGTCGGTGAGCAGGCCCTGCCGGCGCAGCTCGTCGAGCTCGCGGATCTGCTCGGGGATCGAGCCCTCGCCACCCGGGCCGCCGTGGGAGCCCGCCGCGGCCGACGCCCCCACCCGGTCGAACTTGCGGTTCTCGTTGGCCTCGATCTGCCGGTAGATCTCGTTCTGCACCGCCGAGGGGTGCCGCACGTTGGAGAAGTGCTGGCGCCCCATCTCGCCCGCGGACTCGATCACCAGGTCTCCCGAGCCCACCATCCGCTCGAAGACGGACTGGCGGAAGAACACCGTGTTGACCCGGTCGAGCGGGATCTCGATGCCCTGCTTGGACAGCACGCCGTGGCGGTAGATGAGCCGGTCGGTGGTGACGACGAAGTTGGTGGTCACCCAGCGCAGGTAGCGCCAGCCGAACCAGGCGAGGCACGCCAGGATGACGAGGCCGAGCGGGACCTGCAGCGCGGCCGCGTCGGTGGCGCTGAACGCCCACAGCCCCACGACGATCGACGCGACGAGCGCGAACAGCGGTGGGGCGAAGAACCACCAGTGGGGGTGGAGGTCGAGAACGAGGTCCTCGGACTCGTTGAGCAGCTTCCGAGGGAAGGGCACGGGCCAAGAGTAACCCTGCGCCACCGCCCTGCGGGCGACGGGTCCGGGACCCCTCACCAGGGCCGGCGGCTGTGCGCCGGCTGTGCGTTCGCTGAAAGGCCGCTCTGGCACGGTGTGCCCGAGAGCGTGGTTCACGCCCTCGGCCCTGGGACCGGAACCCTTCCGGGCCCGGGGTCGCGGGCCGGCCCGTGGGTGAGGCGGTTCGCCGGCTCACCCACGGCGGAACGGGCCGGCCCGTCCCCCGGCGGCGGCGGGTCGGACACCGTTCCCTGTGGCGGCGGGCCGGCCCGCCACCACCGCGGGATTCAGGGAGGACCGAGCGAGGATGCCGACGTACCGGATCGACGTCTACACCGGGCAGGCGCGGCCCGGCGAGGCGGCGGCGACGGACGCCAACGTCTTCGTGACGCTGTAC
>DASSUD010000067.1:0-5339 GCA_035707385.1 Acidimicrobiales bacterium | reverse complement strand
AGCTTGCCGTTGCGCTTGCCCCCCGCGGTGCGGACGGCGTCGACGATCACAGCAGTGGGCATGGGCTGCTCCTTTGTCACGGGTCGTCCGCCCGGGCGGCGCACTTGACCGTTCGGTCAAGCCAGTCTGCCCACCGCCCGACCGGCACGCAACTGCGCCGACCAGCACCGCAACACGGTCCGAGCGCGTAGCGTGTCGAAGACACACAGCCCCACGAGGAGGCCTCACCCGTGCAGACGGTCACGCACGAGATCGACGCCGCGGCCATCGACGCCGAGGTCGAGGGGCAGACCATTGCCGGTCGCTGGCTCGACACGGTCGCCGCCATCCCCGACCGGGTGGCGCTGCGGGCCAGGGACGGCGACGGCTGGGTGGAGATCACCTTCGGGGAGATGGCCGACCGGGTGGCGCGGGCCGCCGCCGGGCTGGGTGCCCTCGGGGTCGGCCCCGGCGACCGGGTCGTGCTCATGATGCGGAACATCCCCGAGTTCCACATCGTCGACCTGGCGGTCGTGCTGTGCGGGGCCACGCCCATCTCGATCTACAACTCGTCGTCGCCCGAGCAGGTGTCGTACCTGGCCGGCCACAGTGGGGCCAAGGTGGCGGTCGTCGAGGACGCGGGGTTCGCCGAGCGGTTCAGCGTGATCCGGGACCAGCTACCGGCCCTCGAGCACATCGTGGTGCTGTCCGACACCGGAGAACCGGGCGGCCCCGGCCTGCTGCCGGCGTCCGCGCTCACCGCCAACGAGCCGATCGACCTGGCCGCGGCGGCCGCCAAGCTCACGCCCGACATGCTGGCCACCGTCATCTACACGTCGGGGACCACCGGACCGCCCAAGGGCGTGATGCTGACGCACCGCAACATCGTGTGGACGGCCCAGGGCTACCTCGACCTGCTGGACCTCGACTTCACCGGCTTCCGGCTCATCTCCTACCTGCCCATGGCGCACGTGGCCGAGCGGATGACCAGCCACTACCTGGCCTGCGTGGCCGGGTTCGAGATCACCACCTGCCCGGACCCCGCGCAGATCGCCGCCTACGCCCGCGACGTACACCCCCAGACCATGTTCGGGGTGCCCCGGGTGTGGGAGAAGCTCCACGCCGGCGTCGAGGCCGCGCTGGCCGCCGACCCCGAGGCCAAGTCCCGCTTCGACGAGGCGGTGGCGGCCGCCGTCCCCATCGTCGAGCGCCGCACGGCCGGCACCGCCACCGCCGAGGACGACGCCACCTGGGCGTTCCTCGACGAGGTGGCGTTCGCCAAGGTGCGGGGTCTGGTGGGGCTCGACGCGATCCAGTTCGCGGTGACCGGCGCCGCCCCCATCCCGCCGGACCTGATCCGCTGGTACCGGGCCATCGGCGTGCCCATGTCGGAGATCTACGGCTTGTCCGAGACCACCGGCCCCATGACCTGGGACCCCTACGCCGTGCGGGTCGGGACCGTGGGCCGGCCGTTCCCCGGCGTCGAGGTGATCCTGGCCGACGACGGCGAGGTGTGCTGCCGGGGCGGCAACATGTTCGCCGGCTACCTCGACGACCCGGACAAGACGGCCGAGGCCCTCGACGCCGACGGCACGTTCCACTCCGGGGACGTGGGGCTGCTCGACGAGGACGGCTACCTGCGGATCGTCGATCGCAAGAAGGAGCTCATCATCACGGCCGGGGGCAAGAACATCAGCCCGGCCAACCTGGAGGCGGCGCTCAAGACGATCCCGGCCATCGGCCAGGCCTGCGCCGTCGGCGACCAGCGGCCCTTCGTGTCGGCCCTGGTCGTCCTCGACCCCGAGCTCGCCCCCGGCTGGTTCGCCGACCGGGGCATCGAGGCCGGGTCGCTGGCCGAGCTGGCCACCGACCCCCGGGCGCACGACGCCGTCCAGCGGGCGGTCGACGAGGTCATGGGCCAGTTCAGCAACGTCGAGCGGGTCAAGAAGGTCGAGCTGCTGCCGGAGGAGTGGCTGCCGGACGGCGACGAGCTGACACCCACGTCCAAGCTCAAGCGGCGCAGCATCCTGGCCAAGTACGCCGACCGCATCGACGCCATCTACGGCGGCTGAGCGCTCGGGGTCAGACCGGCGGGGTCGGCTCCACCGCGGTCGTCGGCGTGGTGGTGGAGCCCGTGGTGTCCTCGGGGGCGAGGGCCGCCAGGCACGCCTCCACGAAGGGGAGGGCGGTCCACGGCTCGGCGGGCGCACCGGCGTCGCCCCGCACGTGGACGAAGGCCACCACGTCACCGTCGCGGACGACCTGGACGACGGGGTCCTCGGTCGGGTCGTCCTCCAGGGACTGGGACACGTAGCCCCGGAGCGCGGTCACCTGGTCGTCCTCGTCCAGGCGGTCCCCCAGCCCCTGGCGCACGGCCGCCACCAGGCTGACCGTGGGCGGCGCCACCACCAGGTCGCCGATCGTGCCCCGCTCGGCCCGCTCGCAGTCCAGCTCGGGCCGGCGGAAGTAGCCGGAGGGGTCGACGAGGTCGACGCGGCGCCGCTGGAACTGCCCGTCGATCTCGCAGCCGATGGTGAGCACCCCCGGTGGGACGGGAACGGTGAGGTCGGACACCTGCTCGGTCACCGTGATGGGCACGGACGACCAGACGTTGGAGTCGATCTCGACCCGGGTGGGCCCGCCCAGCAGGTTGAAGACCCGCAGGTGGAGCCCGTCGTCCTGCGGCTGGACCGACGCGATGGGGACGACGATGCCGGTCGGCACGCAGCGCACCTCGACCAGGCGCGGTACCTCGGCGGATGCGCTGGCCGGGTTGACCGTCTCGGACGCCGTGACCTGCTCGCGCCGGTCGGGCCCCGGGTTGATCAGGGCGAGACCGGCGGCGAGCACCGCCAGCACCGCCGCCGTGGCGACAGCTCCACGGCGGCGGTGCAGCCGGCGGTGCCGGCGGGCGGCGACCCGTTCGAGCCCATGCTCGGGAGGGTCGCCGGCGGACGATGCGAGACGTTCGAGCCGGGAGCGCAGGTCATGGTCGTCACTCACGCCCGGGCCCCGCACCAGGCCGGTCCGGGCGGACCAGCACGGCGCGCGCCTGGCTCACGAGCACCCGTACGGTGGTGGGGCGGATGCGCATGATGCGGGCGGCGTCGTCCACGTCACGGTCGAGCAGTTGGGTGAGCACCACGGCCTCGCGCTGGCGGGGCGTGAGCTGGGCGAGCGCCCGGACGACGTGGTCGCGGTCGGCGGCCAGGTCGGCGGGCTCGGGCGCGGGCGGAGGCGTCGAGTGGGCCACGACGTCGACGATGCGGCGGGCGGCACGCACGGCACGCCGGCTGGCGCTGTGGTGGGCGTTGAACGCGGTCCGGAACAGGTAGCCGACCGGATCGTCGAGGGTGGCGACCCGGTCCCACCGCTCCCACACCTTGCAGAACGCGTGCTGGGCCAGGTCCTCGGCCTGGGGACGGCTGCCCGTGAGGACGTACAGAGCGCGGTAGAGCCGCCGCTCGTTGGCCATGTAGAAGCCTTCGAACGACAGGGTCTGCGGTACGCCGATGACGATCGGCGCCGACTCGGTCGAGCGTTCGGAGACCACGGTCACTGCCAACACTGCCTCAAGAACGCCCGAGACGCACCTTGCGTGTAGGGATTCGCGCGATTTTTCTCATGACCACGCGATCCGGCCGCGGGACCGTGCGCCGGAGCGTCGGGTCCCGCGGCCGGAGCGAGGTTTGGTCAGCGCCGGGCCGCGGTCTTGCGGGCCGCGGTCTTGCGGGCGGTCGTCGCCTTCTTGGCCGGTGCCTTCTTGGCGGGGGCCTTCCTGGCCGGTGCCTTCTTGGCGGTCGACCGGGTGGCGGGGGCCGTCTTGCGGGCCGGGGCCTTCTTGGCCGGTGCCTTGCGGGCCGGTGCCTTCGTGGCCGCCGTCTTGCGGGCCGGGGCCTTCTTGGCCGGTGCCTTCTTCGCCGGTGCCTTCTTGGCCGTGGACTTGGCTGCGGTGGTCTTGGCGGCCGTGGTCTTGGCCGCGGTCGTCTTGCGGGCCGGTGCCTTGGCGGCCGGCCCCGGCGGCCACACACCCCGCTCGAGCTTGGGGGCGAGGCTCGTCTTGACCACCGCGTCCTTGAAGCCCTTGAGCGGGGTGATGCGCGCCTTCTTCGACGCCTTGATGCGGACCGGTTGCTGGGTCTGCGGGTTGCGACCCATGCGGGCCGGCCGGTCGACCTTCACGAACTTGGCGAAGCCCGAGATCGACACCTGTTCGCCCTTCGACACCACGGCAGTGACGACGTCGGTGAAACCCTTGAGCACCCTGTCGACTTCCTTGCGTTCGGCCCCTATCTGGCTCGATACCGCCTGGACCAGATCACGACGATTCACGGGCTCCTCCTAGGTCATGGATGCGCACATTTTCCTCATGCCGCACCGCTGACACGTGGATACTTGTCAGTATTGTTACGACTTTTCCTCGCGATTGCATCACTTTGGGCGCGAGAAGTCCTTGAGAATCCTGGCTTTTCGCGAGGCGGCCGGCAGCGTGGCGTGGTGTACCCGGGGAGCGGGGCGTCGATCCGCGCAGCTATTGCTGACTTTTTCGCGTCAGAGCTTGGCCAGCCACCGCTCGGCCTCCGTGGCCCGCCGGCGGAGCTGCTCGACCGTCGCCTCGTCGATCCGGCGTAGCCCGACGCTGCGGTTGAGCTGACCGTTGACCTGCGCGTGCCCCATCCCGGTCGCCCACACGAGGTCCTGCACGAGCTTGGCGTTGTGCTCGCGGAGCCGGGACCGCTCCTGGCGCGGGTTGACCACCGCGCCGTAACTCCCGGGCCCGCCGGGTGCGGCCGTGCCGGGGCGGGGCCCGCCGGGCAGCGCTGGCAACGGCATCTCCAGGGCGGCGTCGCCCCCGCCGCCGTCCTCCAACCGGTCGAGCCGGTCGAGGTGGTCGAGCGCCGCCTCGTCCACGTCGAACACCGACGACTCGTCAGAGCCCGTGACCACCGCGGACAGCGCAGCGAACATCGACAGCTGGTCGCCCCGGTCGTCCGGGTGGACGAGCACGTCGAGGGCCTCCCCGCCGTCCGGCCGCTCGTCGCCGTTGCGCTCGGGCTTGCGCAGGCTGTGGCGGCGGGCGTCGGCGATCTGGGTGGCCCAGGTGCGCAGCCGGAGGTCGTCGGGGATGAAGAGGTACGCCTTTTGGCGGGGCACGCCCCGGGTCCAGCGCACGAAGCGCCCCACCGCCTGGCGGAAGAACAGCTCGGTGGTCGTGGTGGTGGCGTAGACGCCCACCCGCAGCCGCGGGATGTCGACGCCTTCGGACACCATGCGCACGGCCACGATCCACGGGTCGGTGGAGGCGGCGAAGCGGGCGATGCGGGTCGACGACATCGGGTCGTCCGACACCGCCACGGTGG
>DASSUD010000066.1:0-4165 GCA_035707385.1 Acidimicrobiales bacterium | reverse complement strand
CCCGGCGTTCAACCGCTCCATGGCTCCGGCGACCGCGGCCTCGACCAGCGGATGCGTGGCCAGGTCCTCGGTGGACACCGACCCGTGGTGGCCCGCGAGGGCCGCCTCCACCGCCTCGCCGTCGAGCGCCACCAGGGCGGTGAGGTAGTGGCGGCCCTCGCCGATGACCACCGCCTGGTCGATGAACGGCTCGGAGCGCAGGTGGGTCTCGATCTCCTGCGGGGCGATGTTCTTCCCGCTGGACGTGACGATGAGGTCCTTCTTCCGCCCCGTGATCCGCAGGTAGCCGTCCTCGAGGACGCCGACGTCGCCCGAGTGCATCCAGTCGCCCTCCAGCAACTCGGCGGTGCCCGTGGGGTCCTGCCAGTAGCCGGCGCAGACGTTGGGGCCGTGCACGAGCACCTCGCCGTCGCCCGCGATGCGGACCTCGACCCCAGGCAGGGGTTCGCCGACGGTGCCGATGCGGGTCCGCCCCGGACGGTTCATCGTCGTGGGCCCGCAGCCCTCGGTCTGACCGTAGACCTCGGCGACCGGGATGCCGACGGCGTGGAACCACCGGAGCAGCTCGGGGTCGACGGGCGCGGCGGCCGACACGAAGATCCGCCCGCGGTCGAGCCCCATCTGGTGGCGGATCCGTGCCCCCAGCGTCGCCGACAGCGCCCGGTAGGCGAGGCGCTCGCGCCACCCCAGGGGGCCGCGCTGCCCCTCGCCCGCGGCCACCGCCTCCAGCCCGAGCCCGACGAGCCGATCGACCCGGGCGCGCACCAACCGGGGCATGCCCGCCACCTCCGCCAGCACGACCTGCTGGAACTTCTCCCACACCCGGGGGACGGCGAAGAACACCGTCGGCCGGCAGGCGCGGAGGTCGTCGGCCAGGGTGGCGAGGCTGCGGGCGAACCAGGTCTCGCCGCCCGACACGATCTGTCCGAGATGGCTCGTGCACCGCTCCGCGATGTGCGACAGGGGCAGGAACGACAGGAACCTGTCGGTGGGGCCGACGCGCACGACCCGGGTCACCGCCCTGACGGTCTCCGCGGCGTTCCTGTGGGTGATCATCGTGCCCTTGGGCGGGCCGGTCGTACCGCTGGTGTAGACGAGCGTCGCCACGGCGTCCGGCGTCAGCGCGCCGGCGCGTTCGGAGACCGTGTCCGGCGCGCGCGCCAGCCGCTCGCGGCCGACCGACCGGACGTCGTCGAAGGTCAGGACGTAGTCGTCGTCGAGCCCGTCGGGCGGCGCCGTGAGCATCACGATCCGCTCGAGGGCGGGCAACCGTCCCCGGGCCAGCAGCAGCTTGGCGAGCTGGTCGCGGTCGCCCGCGAAGCAGAACCGGCTGCCCGACTGGCCCAGCACGTGGGCGACCTGGCTGGCCGCGCCGGTCGGGTAGGCGGGGACGGACACGGCCCCGGCTGCCATGATGCCGATGTCGGCCATGTGCCAGCGGGGCTGGTTGGCGGCCAGGATGCCGACCCGGTCACCGGGCGCGGCACCGAGCGCCACCAGGCCGGCCGCCACCTCCCGCACCGCGGCCCCGTACTCGGCCCACGAGATCGCCTGCCACGCGCCTGCCTCGGCGTGGCGCAGCGCGGGACGCTCGGGCCAGCGGGCCACGCGGTCGAAGAACAGGTCCATCAGCGTGTCGCCGGGATCGAGGGGTGGCGCCGGGGGGTCGTCGTGGTGGCGGAGAGCACGTATCGGGTCGAGCACGGCCATGCGCGCCTCCCTCGGTCGACGGCTGCACCCCCCGACGCTAGGACCGGCGCGGCCTGGGCGGATAGGGCCGGACGTCCCCACCTGACGGAGCCCGCGGGGACCTTTGCCCCTATCGCGCCAGGCCGGCGGGCGGTCACTGTGAGGGCAGCCCGAGCGGGAGGTGAGCAGTGGACGAGCCCAGGGCGCCCGAGCGGCTGTCGGCCTCCGACAGCCTGCTGTGGCGGATCGAATCCGACCCGGTGCTGCGCACACCCGTGGTGGTGGTCGGTCTCCTCGACCGCTCGCCGACCGTGGAGGGGGTCGAGGCCACCGTCGAGCGGGCGGCGGCCCTGGTCCCCCGCCTGCGCCAGCGCCTCGACCCGCCGGTGCTCGGCGCCGGCCGCCCCCGGTGGCGCTGGGCGGACGAGCCCTCGCTCGCGTACCACGTCAGGCGGGTGCGGGCTCCGGGTGGCGACCTCGACGCCGTGCTGGCGCTGACCGAGCCCGATGTCGTGGCCGCGTTCGACCCCGCCCGGCCACCGTGGACGATCACCGTGGTCGACGGACTCGACGGCGGGCGGGCGGCGGTCGTCCTCCGGTTCCACCACGCCATCACCGACGGCGTCGGCGGGATCGAGATAGCCGACCTGCTCTTCGACCGGGAGCGCCGGCCCCGCCGCGGGCCCGCGCCGGCGGAGACCCTGGGCCCCGCCGATCCCGGGGCCGCCGTCCCGGGGCCGCCGCCGGACCCCCTCCGGTGGCTGGCCGCCGGGGCGGCCGGCGCCCGGGCCGCAGCGGGCGCGGCCCTGCGCCCGCTCCGGACCGCGGGCGCGGTGGCAAGGCTCGCCCGCTCGACCGCCCGGACGCTGGCCCCCTCTCCCGGCACAGGGTCGCCCGAGCTGACGGGGCGCAGCCTCGACCGGCACCTGGCGGTCGTGGAGCGGCCGCTGGCCGGGATGCGGGCCGCCGCCGCCGCGACCGGCGGCACCGTCAACGACGTCTTCGTGGCGGCGGTGGCGGGAGCCCTGGACGCCTACCACCGGGCCCAGGGCCGGCCCGTGCCCGCGGTGCGGGTCACCATGCCGATCAGCGTGCGCCGCCCGGGTGACCCGCTGGCGGGCAACCGGTTCGTGCCCGCCCGCTTCACGCTCCCGGTCGACGACCCCGATCCCCGCGCCCGGACCAGGATCGCCGGCGCCATCGTCCGGTCGTGGCGGCACGAGCCCGCCCTGGCCTCCACCGGCCTGCTGTCGGCCGGGCTCGACCTGCTGCCCCGCGGGATCGCCACCCGTCTGTTCGCCGGGATGCTCCGGGCCGTCGACGTCGGCATCGTGGACGTGCCCGGGCTCGACCGCCCCGCCTACCTCGGCGGGGCCCGCCTCGAGCGCCTGTGGGCCTTCGCGCCGTCCGCCGGGGCTGCCCTCACCGTCACCCTCGTCTCCCACCGGCGCAAGGCCTGCGTCGGCCTGGCCTGCGACCGGCTGGCCGTGACGGACCCCCAGCTCCTGGAGGCCTGCCTGTCCGACGCGCTCGACGAGGTCATCGCCCTCGGGGCGGAACGGGCGACCGGGCACGCCCCCGCCGGGCGGAGGACGGCGTGATCCCCGACCGCCTCACCGCCCTCGACGCCAGCTTCGTCTGGTTCGAGCGCCCGGGGATCCCCCTCCACGTGGGCGGGGTGGCCACGTTCGAGGCCGGGCCACTGACCGACCCGTCAGGGCGTCTCCGCCTCGACGACATCCGCGACCAGGTCAGCGCGCGGCTCGACGCCCTTCCCCGGATGCGGCGCCGGCTCGCCGCCGTGCCGCTCGACGTGGACCGCCCGTACTGGGTCGACGATCCCGGCTTCGACATCGCCCGGCACGTGCGCGAGGTCCGGCTCCCCCCGCCCGGAGACGAGGACGCCCTGCGCAGCCTGGCCGGGGACCTCCTCAGCCAGGTCCTCCCCCGCGACCGGCCGCTGTGGGACCTGGTCTTCGTGACCGGGCTCGACCGCGGGCGGGTGGGCCTCGTCGAGCGCGTTCACCACGCGCTCGTCGACGGCGTCTCGGGCGTCGAGCTGGCCACCCTCCTGCTCGACCTGGAGCCGGACGCCCCGCCGGCCCACGGGTCGGCGTGGGCACCGGGCCCCGCGCCGGACGGCGACGCGCTCCTGGCGGCCAGCGTGCGGCGGGGCCTCGCCGCCCCGCTGCGGGCCGCCGGCGCCGTCGCCGCCCTGGCCCGCCATCCCACCGGCGCCGCCCGGGCCGCCCGCACCGTCGCGGGCGGGCTCATCCCCCTGGTCCACGACGGGCTGCTCGCCCCCCGGAGCTCGCTCAACGCCCCGCTCGCGGGCGCCCGCCGCCTCGGCTGGGTGCGGGCCACCGTCGACGACGCCCGCCGCGCCGGCCGCCCGGCGAACGCGACGCTCAACGACGTCGTGCTGGCCGCGGTGGCGGGCGGCCTGCGCCACCTGGCCCTCGAGCGCGGCGAGCAG
>DASSUD010000065.1:0-10048 GCA_035707385.1 Acidimicrobiales bacterium | reverse complement strand
AGCCGGGTGCCCAGCGGGACCCGCAGCGGGACGATGACCCCGTCCTGGCGGGGTCGCGACTGCCGGCGCCGGGGCGCGACGCCGTCGCCGTTGCCGTTGCCGTTGCCGCCGGCGCCGTTGCCGCCGGTGCCGCGGAAGACCGCGGTGGGGTCCGCGACGGCGAGCAGCCCGGTGGTGGTCTCGCCGGACCCGTTGCCGCCCACCGCCTGCCGGGCCGGCGCCCGGGAGTCGGTGTGAACGCCCACCGCTCGACCGTCGCCGCCGGCGGCCGGTTCGGTGGTGCCGGCGGGGGATACGGCGGGCAGTTCGGTTGTGGTGCTGGCGGGTGAGGCGGCGGGCAGTTCGGTTGTGGTGCTGGCGGGTGAGGCGGCGTAGGGCTCGGTGGTGGCTGCTTCGAGCGGTCCGGCAGCGACGGCCGCGGCCAGTCCGGGGGTGGCAGCCAGGGCTGGGGCGGGGGTTTCGGTGGTGGCGGCGTGCGCTACTGCGGGCAGTTCGGTCGTGGTGCTGGCGGGTGATGCGGCGGCCAGTCCGGTGGTCGGCGCGGGGCCGGGAGCCGTGGCCGTGCGCGAGGGGGCCGGTGGCAGCGTGGTCGTGGGCGATGCGGCGTGCGGAGCCGGCACGTGGAAGGCCGGCGGCGGGGCTAGCGGCTCGTCGGCCAGCACCCGGGGGCGCGGCCGGAGCCACCGCCCGGCCCGCCCGGCCCGCCGGTGGGTCGCCCGCATCATGCGGGACACGCCGGTCGCGGTCGCGGCCCCCGCGGCGGCGACCGCCAACCCGATCGTCCCCGCCGCAGCCCTGAGCCCGGCCCACGCCCGGACGGCGAACCGCCGGCCCGCGACCCCCGCGCGCGCGGTCTGGCGCCGGGTGAAGGCCCATGCGCGCGCCGTGGCCCGCCGCGTGGCGGCCCACCCCGCGGCCGTGTGGCGCCGGGTGGCGGTCCAGGCCCGGGCGGACCGGTGCCGGGTGGTGGTCCAGGCCCGGGCCGACTGCACACGGGTGCTTGCGGCCGCCCGGCGAGTGAAACTGCGGGTCGCAGCCCACGCCCGGCCCGAACCGGTGCGGGCGCCGTCCCAGGAGCGGGCAGCGTGCAGCCGGGTGGCGGTCGCTGCCCGGCGGGACGTCGCCCACGCCCGCCGCCGGTAGGTCCGGACGTCGGTCCGGGCCTGCGCGAGACGCCGGCTGCCGGCGACCCGGGCCCGGGCGATGCGGGGACGGGTGTACGCCCACGCCCTGCGGGCCTGGGCCCGGGTGTACGCCCCCGCCCGGGCGGTCTGGGCTCGCGCGTACGCCCAGGCGCGTGCCGCCCGGGGACGGGTGTACCCCCAAGCTCGGGCGATCTGGGCCCGGGTGTACGCCCACGCCCGGCGGGACTGAACGACCGTGACCGCCCACAGTCGCAGTGCGGCCGCCCACGCGCGCGCCGAGTGGCGCCGAACCGCGTGCCAAGCCCGGGCGCCACCGCTGCGAGTCATGGAGACTGGTTTTCCCAGCCGGACCTCCCGCCACACTTCTCCACCCCACCGGCGGGCGGCGGCCAGCCCTCGGCCCGCACGGCCCCGCACGGACGCCCAGGCCGGCGGCCCGTGACGACGGGTCGCGGCCCCTGCGCGACGGGCGCTCCGCGCTCCGCGGGCGAGCGCGCGCCGGGTGGCGTTCCAGAGTCGGGGGGCGTGGTGGCGGGCTGCGGTGCCGGCCTTCTCGACCGCTCGCCGCACGGCCGCCCACGCCCGGGCGGCCCAGGCCCGCACGGTCGCCCACGGGCCGTCGCCGGCTCCCGGACGGTGCGGGGTGGTCCGGTCCCCGGCGCTCCGCGGCACCAGGTCGGTGGCCTCGCGGGCCCCCTCGATGCGCTGTTCGGCCTCGTCCGTGGCAGGCTTGACGCGCGACGCCCTGCGCACCCCGGCCGTGACGGCCGTCGCGCCGAGAACACACGCCAGTACGCCGAGTACGAACGAGAACACGCCGCCACGGATGGTAACGCCCACCGACCCTGACGCCGACGGGGCCGATGCGATCTCCCACGGTCTGAAGGCCGACCTCCAGACCGGGTCGTCGCCCCCGCCGGCCGGGCCCTCATCGCCCGCCCGCCCGAGCCCCGACGGGGCCGACGGGGCCGACGGCTCCGCCCCGGCGACCCCTGCCCCGGCACCGCGCCGGCGCAACCCGCGGCGGGTCGCGCTGGGCGTGGTCGCCTTCCTGCTGACCGCCTTCCTGATCGGCGCCACCTTCGTCCCGCTGCCGTACTACCTGTTCAAGCCGGGTTCGGTCCGGGACACCGAACCCCTGATCAGCGTGGACGGCACCGAGGTGTACCCGTCGGACGGCTCGATCTCGTACACCACCGTCTCGCTGCGCCAGGCCTCCCTGCTCGGGCTGCTCCAGGGCTGGCTCGACGACGACATCGACATCCGCAGCCGCAGCCGGGTGCTCCAGGGCCGCGGGGTCGAGGAGAACCGGGAGGTGAACCTGCGGATGATGGACAACTCCAAGCAGGTCGCCACCCAGGTGGCGCTCGAGCGGCTCGGCTACGAGGTGGACGTGACCGTCGGCCAGGTGATCGAGACCGTCCAGGCCGGCATGCCGGCCGACGGCCTGCTGGAGCCCAACGACACGATCGTGGCCGTCGACGGCGAGCGGTTCGACGACGGCGAGGACATGAGCCGCCTGCTGGCCCTGCACGTGCCCGGCGACACCGTCACCCTCACGATCCTCCCGCTGGCCGGCGAGGAGAAGGAGGTCCAGCTCACGCTGGCCCCGTCGCCCGACGACCCTGCCCGGGCGTTCATGGGCGTGTCGGTGTTCCAGGTGGTGCTGGCGTACGACTTCCCCGTCGACGTGCAGATCGACACCGGCGACGTCGGGGGGCCCTCCGCCGGCCTCGCCTTCACGCTCGCCATCGTCGACGACCTTACGCCGGGCGACCTGACCGGCGGGCACGACATCGCCGCCACCGGCACGATCTCGGGCGACGGCACGGTCGGGCAGGTGGGCGGCACGGGCCAGAAGGCGGCTGCGGTCCGGGCCAAGGACGTCGAGCTGTTCCTCGTCCCGACCGCCGACTACCAGGACGCGGTGAACCACGCCGGCGAGGACCTCGAGGTGGTGGCTGTCGACAACCTGGACGACGCGCTCGCCGCGCTGGCCGACCTGGGGGGCAACGCCCTCGACCTGCCGCAGCCCGGCGTCGCGTCGGACCATCCCGCGCTCTGACGACCAATACCACGCTGAGAGGTCGGAAAATTGACCCTCGGCGCGCGCCCTCCGGGGGCCATACCATCGGGACCCATGTCGCCCGAGCCTCCCCTCGATGCGACGGGCATCGCCCGCCGGCACTTCTCCACCGTCCGGAAGGGCTTCGATCCCGACGAAGTCCGCGCCTTCCTCCACGAGCTGACGGACCTGATCGGGCGGATGCAGCGGGCCGAGGCCCACGAGCGGGAGCGGGCCGAGCGGGCCGAGGCCCGGGCCGCCCTGGCCGAGAAGCTCGACCAGCACCGGCTCGTCGAGCTGCTGGGGGAGGAGACCGCCCGGGTGCTGGAGGCGGCCCGCGAGGCCGGTGGCGACATCCGCACCAAGGCCGAGGAGGCGGCGGCCCGCATGGTCCGCGAGGCCCAGTCCGAGGCCCGGGCCATCGTGGAGTCGGCCGACCGCGACGCCACGGCCCGCCGGCTGGAGATCCTGGCCGAGGCGGACGATCTGCGCCGCGAGGCCGAGACCGAGGTCGAGCTGCGCCGTTCCGAGGGCCGCGACGTCGTCGACGCCATGCGCCGGGAGGCCGAGGCCGAGCGCGAGGCCATGCTGGCCGACGGCGAGCGAGCCCGCGCCGAGGCCGAGGCGACCGGCGAGCAGATCCGGGCCGCCGCCAGGGAGCAGGGCCGGCGCCTCGTGGGCGAAGCCCAGACGGTGCGGGAGCGGATGCTCGCCGACCTGGCCCGCCGGCGGCGCACGGCCCGCGAGCAGCTGGAACGGCTGAACGCCGCCCGGGAGCGGCTGCTGGCGGCCTACGAGGTGGTCAAGCGCACGGTCGACGAGGCCACCTCGGAGCTGACGGTGGCGCTGCCCGAGGCCAAGGTGGCCAGCGAGGCGGCCATGCGCCGCGTCAGCGACGAGCCCGAGGAGACCGTCGAGGTCATCGAGGCCGAGCTGTCCGTGGCCCGCATGGCGGGGCTGGTCGACGACGTGGCGGCCACAGCGGTGTCCGACGACGAGCTGGACGAGATGCTGCGGGAGCTGGCCGAGCAGGAGGAAGCGGCGGCCGCCCTTGCCGAGGCCGACACGGACGCACGCGCGGGGGACGGTGCGGGCGGGCCCGACGCGGGTCCCGACCTGCAGGTGGTACGGCTGGTGGCGGGCGACGACGAGGCCGGGGCGGCGGAGGCCGGGCCGGAGCCGGTGACCGGGGCCGGGCACGTGCTGGCGGCCGTCCCGGAGCCCGAGCCGGAGCCCGAGGGCGAGACCGGCCCGTACGTCGACGAGCTGTTCGCCCGGATCCGGGCCGAGAACCCTCCCGCCGCGGGACCGGCCGGCGGCGGTGAGGGCAAGGTGGCCGTGGTCACCGACGCACCGTCCCCCCCGGTGGGGACCGCCGCGCCGCGGGCCGAGCCCGAGAGCGCACCCGAGGCGGAGGACGAGCCGGAGGGCGAGGACCTCGACCCCGAGACTGTGGTCCTCCGGGACCGCGACACGGTGCTGGCCGGCGTCGAGCGGGAGCTGGGCCGCCGGCTCAAGCGCGTCCTGGCCGACGAGCAGAACGAGGTCCTCGACCTGCTGCGCCGGGGCAGGTCGGTGACGTTCGCGGAGGTGGTCCCGGCCGAGGACGAGCATGCCGACCGCTTCGCCATCGCCGCCACCTCCGACCTGGACACGGCGGCCGCCCACGGGGCGGCACGCGTCGGCGGCGTGCTGGGGGAGTCGTGCGACGAGCTGGCGAGCAGCCTGGGGCGGACGCTGGTCGAGCCGCTGCGCCACCGCATCGAGCGCTCGTTCGACGACTGCGACGGCGACCTGGAGGAGGTCACCGAGCGGCTCCGGGCCCTCTACCGGGAGTGGAAGGGCCAGCACATCGGGGCCGCGGTGCGCCATTTCACGGCGGCCGCCTACGCGTGGGGCGCCTACGAGGCGGCACCGGATGGCGCCAAGCTGCGGTGGCTGGTCGACCGCACGGGAGAGGCGTGCCCGGACGCCGACGACAACGCGCTGGCGGGCCCGGTGGCCAAGGGGACGGCGTTCCCGACGGGTGACCGGTGCGCCCCGGCGCATCCGGGCTGCCGGTGCCTGGTCGTGCCCGCCGACCTGATCGCCGACCGCTGACGGGTCGGGCCGCCGCATCCTGGGACCCGGCACCCGGGTCCGGACGGACGGTCGATAGGCTCCCGCCCCATGCGAGCCCCTGACGACCTGCCGCGCCGGCCCAAGCGCGCCGGGCGCCGCAGCAACCGGGGGCGGACGGTGCTCATCGTGGCGGTGGTGGCGGCGTTCGTGCTGCTGACGTCGCTGCGGGGCATCGCCCGCTTCTACACCGACTTCCTCTGGTACGACTCGCTCGGGCAGAGCGGCGTGTGGCGGGGCGTGCTGGGCGCCAAGGTGGTGCTGGCGGTCATCTTCGTGGCGCTGTTCTTCGTGCTGGCGTGGGGCAACCTGTTCATCGCCGACCGCATCGCCCCGCCCTACCGGCTGGCGGGGCCCGAGGACGAGCTGCTGGAGCGCTACCACGACCTGGTGGCCGAGCGCGCCGGCTGGGTGCGGGGCATCGTGGCGGGCGTACTGGCCCTGATCGCCGGGTCGGGGGTGTCGTCCGAGTGGAACTCGTGGCTGCTGTTCACCAACGGCGGCGACTTCGGCACCACGGACGAGCAGTTCGGCCGGGACGTCGGGTTCTACGTGTTCAAGCTGCCGTTCCTGTCCTTCGTCGTCGACTGGCTCTTCGCCTCGCTCCTCATCGTCCTGATCGTGGTCACGGTGGCGCACTACCTGAACGGCGGGATCCGGGTGCAGCCGCCCTCGCCGCGGGTGGCCCCCCAGGTGAAGGCGCACCTGTCGGTGCTGCTGGCCGCGCTGGCGGTGGTGAAGGCCGGCGACTACTGGCTCCAGCGGTTCGAGC
The DNA here is from genome assembly GCA_035707385.1 of Acidimicrobiales bacterium. Classification (GTDB taxonomy): domain Bacteria; phylum Actinomycetota; class Acidimicrobiia; order Acidimicrobiales; family VFJN01; genus ZC4RG19. Next base: position 3,948 of record DASSUD010000065.1, on the reverse strand, counting down.
TGACCGTGTCCGGCCGGGGGGTGGTGGACGGGGCCACCTACACGGACGTGAAGGCACAGCTGCCGGCCCTCAACCTGCTCGTGCTGATCTCCCTGGCGGCGGCTGCGCTGTTCGTGGCCAACATCTTCCGCCGGGGCTGGACGCTGCCGGTCCTCGCGGTCGGGCTGTGGGTGTTCGTGGCCGTGGCGGTGGGGGGCATCTACCCGCAGTACGTGCAGCGTTTCCGGGTCCAGCCCAACGAGTCCGCCAAGGAGCGGCCGTACATCGAGCGGAACATCGAGGCGACCCGGGAGGCCCTCGACCTGGGCGACGTGCGAACGGCCCGGTACACGCCGACCGAGAACCCCGACGAGGTGACGCTGGCGGGCTCGGAGCAGACGATCCGCAACATCCGCCTGTGGGACCCGGCCGAACGGGTGTCGGGCGCCACGTTCGAGCAGCTCCAGCGGATCCGCAACTACTACCAGATCGACGACATCGACGTGGATCGGTACACGATCGACGGCCAGCCGACGCAGGTGAACATCGGGGCCCGCACGATCAACCCCGACGGCGTGCCGGGTGACTCGTGGGAGTCGGACCACCTCGCCTATACGCACGGCTACGGGCTGGCGCTGGCGCCGTCCAACGCCTCGCGGGGCCGGGAGCCCGACTTCGTGGTGGGCAACGTGCCGCCGGAGATCGACGCCCGCCTCCAGGGCGTCGAGTTCGACCAGGCCGGCGTCTACTTCGGCGAGAACCTCGGCGGCTACGTCGTGGTGGGGACCAGCCGTGACGAGATCGACTACCAGGACGCCGAGGACACCCGGTTCACGGCCTACGAGGGCGAGGACGGGGTGCCGGTCAACTCCCTGGTGCGGCGGGCGGCGTTCGCCCTGCGATTCGGGGACCTCAACCCGCTGATCTCGGACTTCATGACCGACGAGTCGAAGGTCATCTTCGTGCGGGACGTGGTCGACCGGGTGCGGTCGCTGGCCCCGTTCCTGCACGCCGACGCCGACCCGTACCCGGTCGCCGTCGAGGGCCGGATCGTGTGGGTCGTCGACCTGTACACGACGACGTCGCGGTACCCGTACGCGCAGGAGACGGACGTCGAGCAGCTGTCGGAGGAGAGCGGTCTCAGCCACGGCTTCAACTACGTGCGCAACTCGGTGAAGGCCACGGTCGATGCGTACGACGGAACCGTGACGCTCTACGTCGTGGACGACGAGGACCCGATCATCGCCGCCTACCAGAAGGCGTTCCCCGACCTGTTCACCCCCGACGACGAGATGTCCGCGTCGCTGCGGGAGCACGTGCGCTACCCCGAGGACCTGTTCCGGGTGCAGACCGCGGCCTACGCCCGCTACCACCTGACCGACCCGGACAACTTCTACACCCAGGAGGACGCGTGGCGGGTGGCCCGGGACCCGGGCACCGCCGGCGCCGACCCGTCGACCCCGGTGACCGACACCGCCGGCCAGGCCACCGGCGAGCAGCGCTCCCCCCGCATCGCCCCCTACTACCAGCTGCTGCAGCTCCCGAACAGCGACGCCGACGCGGGCGCACAGCCCCCGCCGACCGAGCAGCCCGAGATGGTGCTGATGCGGCCGTTCGTACCGCAGAGCGACGACGACCGCCAGCAGCTGCTGACGGCGTTCATGGCGGCGAGGATGGACGGCGAGCACTACGGCGAGCTGGTCGTGTACCAGATGCCGTCCGGCCGGCTGCCACCCGGGCCGGGCATCGCCGCCGCCAACATCCGGAGCGACGAGGAGGTGTCGCAGGCCGACACCGAGCTGGGCCTGGGCAGCTCCGAGGTGCTGTACGGCAACCTGCTGCTGGTGCCGATCGACAACGCCCTGCTGTACGTCCAGCCGTTCTACGTCGTGTCGGAGAACGAGGCCCGGCGGCTGCCGCAGCTGACCAAGGTGATCGCCAGCTTCGGGGAGCAGGTGGTGATCGAGGACACGCTGACCGAGGCCCTGGAGTCGCTGTTCGGCGAGCGGGTCGCCACCCAGGAGCAGCCGGGCGCCGAGCCGAACCCGCTGCCCGGCGAGGAGGGCGGCGAAGGCACGACGCCACCGGCGACCGGCACGGCCGCCGAGCAGGCCGCCACGCTGCTCGCCGAAGCCGACGGGCTGTTCGCCGAGGCCGACACCGCGCTGCGCGAGGGCAACCTGGCGGAGTTCCAGGACCGCCTGGACGAGGCGAGGGCCAAGGTCGAGCAGGCCGAGATCCTGCTCTCCGCCGGATCGTCCGGCGACGGCGAAGGTTCGTCGGGCACGACGGCGACGTCCACCACCAGCACGACGGTCCCCGGCGGCACCGTCCCGGCAAGATCCGTCTTCGGTCGCGCCGTTCCCCCGTGACACCCTCCGGACACTCGGGTTGGTGTCGGCCCGGCGGCGGGCTATGGTGTCCATCCCACCGACGCGGGGTGGAGCAGTCTGGTAGCTCGTCGGGCTCATAACCCGAAGGTCGCGGGTTCAAATCCCGCCCCCGCCACCAGTAACGCATGAAGGCCCAGGTCAGGGACCTGGGCCTTCGTCGTTGACGGGGCGACAAATCAGGCGAGGCGCTCGGTGGTTCGCGCCGAGTCTCCCTGCATGCCGGGAGCCTGGCCTCCCGCGACGTCGGCACGCACTTCTCCACCGGCAAGACCGGCTCGTCCCCCCTCCGCAGGAGCCTTGCCGATCTGCTGGTCGATCTCGCCAACTTCGGGCTCGAGGCATCGGGAGACGAACGGCTGACGGACTGGATGGTGTCCCATCTGCGGCTGGCCGTCTGGCCGTCACCAGATGGCGGGATCCTCGACCAAGTCGAGACCGCCGTCCTGGAGCAGCTCGTGCCGCCGCTGAACGTCGCCAAGGTGTCGACGCCGTGGCGTGCCCATGTGCAGGCGGGCCGACGTCGTCTCGCTGAGCAGGCGGAGGCGTGAGCGACGGACCGCGGCGGACCGACCTTAGTTGCCGGGTTGCGCGCAGAAGCGAAACGATCGTTCCGTTCCTGCGCGCGAGGAGTGGCTACTCGGCGCGGCGTCGGGACCAGGAAAGCGGCGTACCCCTGGCCGGTTGCCGCACGCTGTGCGGCTGTATACGTTTGTAATACACTGACTCGTGTGCCTGAACCGTTCGATCTCGACCTCCTCGACGACGAGGACCCGTTCGAGATCGACGACCAGGCCGCACACCTGTTCAGTCCGACCCGCTCTTCTTACCCGGCGAAGCCGCCAGCTCACTGGCTGATGGTGGCGAAGGTCGCGGGCGTGGTGCTCGTCGTGCCGCTCGCTCCACCGGATTCCGACAACCGCACCAAGTGCCGACCGATCGGCTGCTACGTCGCAGCACCCATCTCGTCACCCGTTACCGGGAGGACCGATGACCAAGAAGAAGATGACCCGAGAAGAGGAGTACGAGTTCTACGCCAAGCCCGAGAACCAGGAGCCCCAGGGTCCTGCTCGGCGGCGGAAGCGCTCGAACCTGACCGAGATGGTGCCGGTGCGCTTTCCGCCTGAGACCCTCGAGGAGGTTCGGCGACTCGCCGAAGCCGACGACCGCTCGGTGTCGAGTTGGATCCGCCGGGCCGTCGAGCACGAGCTCGAACAGCAGGCCGGCTGACCGCCGACTTCTAACGGATCTTCTGACGGACAGGCCGTCACGGGCGTGTCTGGCGGGATCGCCCGGGACGGGCTGGCATGAGGAACCGCAGGTCAGCGGCCCATTCCGACACGACGCGACACGAGCCGGAACAGCCTGAAGCGCCTCATGACCCGAAGGTCTTGGTTCAAATCCCGCCCCCGCCACCAACACAAGCAGGTCAGGCCCGGTCTCCAGGACCGGGCGTCTTGCTGCCCGGGCCCGACTTCCAGCGGATCGTTCGCGACGGCGTTCGGCGGGGGCTGTCTTGGGGCATCGTGAACGTTCATGCCCTCGATGAACACGAGTTCACACGGCTCCGCCTCATGGC
>DASSUD010000064.1:0-10866 GCA_035707385.1 Acidimicrobiales bacterium | reverse complement strand
GGGCCGGGGCGGCGGGGGCCGCGGGCACGGCCGGCTGGGCGGCGGTCGCGGCCTGGGCCCCGCCCTGGTCGAGCGCCGACAGCACGTCGTTGCGGGTGATGCGGCCACCGGGGCCGGTGCCGCTGATGGCGGCGGGGTCGAGGTCGTTCTCGGCGATGAGCCGGCGAACGACCGGCGACAGCAGCAGCCCGTTGGAGCCCTGGGCCCCGTCGCCCCCGGCGGGCGCCGGGGCGGGCGCCTGGGCCGGCGCCGGCGCAGGCTGCTCGGCGGCAGGCGCCGGGGCGGGCTGGGAGGGGCCCTCGGCCTCGGGCTGGGCCTCGGGCGGGGCCTCGGGCTGCGGCTCGCCCGCGCCCTCGTCGCCGTCAGCCTGCGGCGGGGCCTCGGCCTCGGCGGGCGCCTCGGCCTGGGCGGCGGGGGCCGGTTCCTCGCCCGCCTCCGGCTCGGCCGGCGCCTCCGCGGGCGCGTCGCCGCCCCCGGCGGGGGCGTCGCCCACGCGGGCCAGGACGACGCCGACGTCGACGGTGTCGCCCTCCTGCACCAGGATCTCGGACAGCACGCCGCTCACCGGCGACGGCACCTCCGAGTCGACCTTGTCGGTCGACACCTCGAACAGGGGCTCGTCCTCGGCCACCTGGTCGCCGACGTTCTTGAACCACTTGGTGATCGTGCCCTCGGTGACGGTCTCGCCGAGCTGGGGCATCTGGATGTCGGCCATCAGTGGAGCCTCCGACCGGTCATGTCCTGCACGGTGTCGCCGAACAGCTCGGACAGGGTGGGGTGCGGCTGGATGAAGGCGGCGACCTCGTCGACCGTGGCCTCCCAGTTGACGGCCAGGTAGCCCTGGCCCAACTGCTCGGTGACCCACGGGCCGACCATGTGGACGCCGAGGACGGTACCGGCCCTGCCGTCCGGCGTCTTCTCCGCTACGACCTTCACCAGGCCCTCCTGGTCGCCGACGATCTTGGCCCGGCTGTTGGCGCTGTAGCGGTGCTTGGACGCCACGATGTCGTAGCCCGCCTCTTTGGCCGATTCCTCCGAGTGGCCGGCGAAGGCGACCTCGGGCCGGCAGTAGATGCCCCAGGGCACCTTGCCGTAGTCGATCGGCACCGCCGGCTCGCCGAGGATGTCGCGGATGGCGACCATGGCCTCGGCGAACCCGACGTGGGCGAGCGCGGGCGTGGCGATGCAGTCGCCGACCGCCCACACCCCGTCCTCGCCGGTGCGGCAGCGCTCGTCGACCACCACGAACCCCCGCTCGTCGACCTGCACGCCGGTGCCGTCGAGGCCGAGGTCGGCGGTGGCGGGCTTGCGGCCCACCGACACGACCACGACGTCGGTCTTGATGGGGTCGGCACCCTCGACGGCGACGACGGTGCCGCCGTCGCCCGGCTCGTGGCCCGTGACGGTGACGCCGGTGCGGACCTCGATGCCCCGCTTCTTGAAGGAGCGCTCGACCACCTGGGTCACGTCCTTGTCGCAGCCGGGGAGGATCTTGGGCAGCGCCTCCAGCACGGTGACCTGGGCGCCCAGGTCGGACATCATCGAGGCGAACTCGCAGCCGATGGCCCCGCCCCCGATGACGACGGCGGTGCCGGGCACCTCGGGCATGGACAGCACCTCGTCGGAGGTCATGACGATGGTGCCGTCGACGTCGAACCCGGGGATGGTGCGGACCTCGGACCCGGCGGCGATGATCACGGAGTCGCCGGTGACCGCGAAGCTCTCGCCCCCGTCGCCGGGGTCGATCGTGACCTCGTGGCCGGCGTGCAGGCGGCCGTAGCCGTCGTAGACCGTGACCTTGCGGCCCTTCAGCAGCTGGGTGACCCCGCCCACCAGCTCGTCGACCACCGCCTGCTTGCGCTGCTGGGTGGTCGACCAGTCGACCTGGGGCTCACCCGCGTCGATGCCGAACGACGCCGCCTCCGACACGGTGCGGTAGACGTGGGCGGTCTCGAGCAGCTCCTTGGCGGGGATGCAGCCCACGTTGAGGCAGGTGCCCCCGATCCAGCGCTTCTCGACGAGAGCGATGTTGAGCCCGGCGCTGGCGCCGTAGAGCGCCGCGGCATAGCCGCCGGGGCCGCCGCCGATGACGACGACATCGAAGTGATCGGCCGTGGGGACCACCTCCAAGGCAGTGTCGGGAGGGCCGGTACGATTCGGACTCTACCGGCCCACACCTACCCCGTGACCGGGGCTGTCAGAGCAGCATCGCCACCTGAACCGAGAACGCCACCAGGATGGCGAGGCCGCACAGGAGGGCCGCGAAGATCAGGCGCCGGGTGCTCATAGCAGGGGTCCAGGCTACCGAGCGGGTCACACGCCGCATTCCAGCGACAGCACCTCGGTCAGGGTGTCCCCCTGGACCTCGTACGCGTGGACCCCGCCGCCCTCGTAGTACCGGCTGGCCAGCACGACCTCCATGCGGCCGTCGCCGTTGAGGTCGGCGACCGCCCCGACGGCGTGGGCGAGCATGAACGGCAGCTGATCCGGCTCGCCCTGGGCCACGCCCTCGGCCACCACCTGGATCCGGACCTGGCCGGCAACCCGGTGACGGAGGAACACGACGGAGTAGTCGCCCTGTTCGAGGCGGAGCATCCCGGGGTCGGCCAGGCGCTCGACCCTGACGAGCACCTCCTCGCTGCCGTCGCCGTCCAGGTCGGCGCGCACGACCTGGACCACCGGCGGGTCCGGGTCCTGGATCCCCAGCCCGGCCAGGACCCCCACGGCGTCGTCCCGGTACGAACCGGTGGAGGGATCGGACGGGTCGACCACGACGACCGGCCGGGGCTGGACGTCGGCGACGCCGCTCACCGCCACCGGTGCGGGATCGGTGTCGCTGTGGTCGCCGAGGCCGGCGTCGACCCGGAACGAGTCCTCGACCCCGCAGTTCCACGGCAGCGGCCCGCTCCCGGTGGCGCTGGTGACCGGTTGCCCGAGCCGCGCCACCTGGTACTGCTCACCGCCCTGGACCGCCGGTCGGTCGGCGGGGTCGGACCGCACCCAGCCCGTTCCGTCCCACGAGCCCAGCACCCCGTCGCGGCTCACCACCAAGGTCGCGCCGGTGGACGGCGCGACCGCCGTCGTGCCCACCGGCACGCTGGTCGGCGTCGGCGTCGACGGCGTGGTCGTCGAGGGCAGACGGCGCTCCGTCGTCTCCGTCCTCGGTCCGGGCCGGCTCATGTCCACCTTGTCGTTGCCGTCGTCGGTGATCACCACCGCCACCACCGCGAGGATGCAGGCGGCCGCGACGGCGCCGGCGACGAGCACGCGCACCCGACGACGCCGCGGCGTGACCACCCGGGCGTGGGCGGCGGCCACGATCCGGGCGGGGTCGGGCTCGCCCAGCGGCTGGCGGGCGGCCGCGTCGGCGAAGTGGGCCCGGAGGCGATCCTCGATCAGCGGCGGCGTCATGACGTCTCCCGGAGGCTGTTCTCGAGCCGCCGCAGCGCCCGGTGCAGGCGGCTCTTCACGGTGCCCGGGGCGATCCCCAGGCCGGCGGCGATCTGGTCGAGGGACCAGTCGAGGTAGTAGCGCAGGACGACCACCGACCGCTGGTCCACCGGCAGGCGGGCCAGCGCGGCGGCCAGCACCGGGTCGGGCGACCTCGGCGGCAGGGGCGGTGGCCGGGGGTGGCGGCGGCTGCTTGCGTCGCTCCACGGCTCGCCGCCGGCTCCGGTTGCGGGCGTGGTTGACCGCCACCCGGTACACCCAGCCCGCCGGGCTGTGCATGGCCACCACCTGGTCCCAGCGCTCGTAGGCCCGGGTCATGGCCTCGTCCACGCACTCGCGTGCGAGGTCGGACGCGCCCACCGTGAACCCGACCGCCCGCTGGACGCTCGCCCGTTCCGCCCGGTAGAAGTCCTCGAAGGACCGGACCGGCTCCACCGTCATCTCCACGCCGTCATGACACGCACCGGGCCCGCCAGGTTCCCGGGAACCGCCGACGCCCCCGGCCACGTCACACCGGCATGATGACGCGCATGGACATGCGGGCCGGGGCGGCGGCGGTGCTCCTGGTGCTCGCCGCGGGTTGCGGGGGCGGTGCGGACCGGGAGGACTCGGCGCTGGACCTCTCCTCCGGGGAGGGGGCCGCCGAGGACGCGCAGGCGCCGGGAGAGGTGGTGACGACCGACGAGTCCGGCGAGGGCGCCGCCCGCGCCTCCAACCCGCTGGCGGTCGAGGGCGCCGCCATCGCCGCCGCCCGCCACGTCGTGCGCACGGGCGAGATGCAGCTCACCGTGGACGACGCCGCGGCCGCGGCCGACGACGTCCGGCGCATCGCCACCGACGCCGGCGGGTTCGTGGCCGACGAGCGGGAACGGGCCCGGGACGACGAGGTGGACATCACCGTGCGTGTCCCGGCCGCCGGCTTCGACGACGTACGCGAGGACATCGGCGCGCTGGGCGACGTGGTCACCCAGAACGTCGACGCCCGCGACGTCACGGCCGAGATGGTCGACGTCGAGAGCCGCATCGGCTCGCTGCGGGCCAGCGTCGAGCGCCTGCGGGGGCTGCTGTCGGAGGCGGGCGACGTGGGCCAGCTGGCCATGGTCGAAGGCGAGCTGGCCCGGCGGGAGACCGAGCTCGAGGCCATGCTGGGCCAGCAGCGGGTGCTCGCCGACCAGGTGGCTCTCGGCACCCTCGGCGTGGCGCTGTCCGAGGACGAGCAGCCCACGCTGGCCGAGGACACCCCCGGGTTCACCGAGGGCCTGCGCAACGGCTGGGTGGCGGCCCTGGCGGCCGGCACCGTGGCCCTGGCGGCCGTCGGCTTCGCCCTTCCCTTCGCGGTGCCGGTGCTGCTGGCCCTCCTGGCGGTCCGCGTGTGGCAGCGGCGGCGGCGGCCACCCGCCCCCACCCCGGCCGGGTCGCAGCCCTGACCGCCGGGTTCAGGCGGTGCGGCGGTGGAGCCGGCCGCCCACGTAGACCCCGGTGCGGGGGCCGCCCGCCGGCCCGGTGAACACGATCAGCTCGCGCATGCCGCTGGCAGGGTCGACGGTGTCGAACACCAGGCCCTGGTCGTCCAGCGGGTTCAGGCCCAGCTTGCTCGTGGCCACACCCAGGGCCCGCAGCATCCCCGACGGCTCGGTCGTCAGGACGGGCCGCCCGTCGCCGCCCTCGGTGACGACCAGCCGCTGGTGCAGCCGGTCGTAGGTTCCCGCGTGCCCCGCGTACGAGCCGCCGGTGCCGGACGCCCCCCGGGTTGCGGCGGCGGGCTCCGCCTCGCCGGCGGTCACGTCCAGCAGGTCGGCCGCCACCTGCTCCACCAGCCGCTGCCCGAGGCGGCCGCCGGCGGGGCTGTTGGTCATCACGCACAGCGCCAGCCCCCGGGCGGGGACCACCCGCAGGAAGGCCCGCTGGCCGAAGGTGTCGGCGTCCTGGGCCAGGCACACCTCGTCGCCCCAGCGCCGCACCGTCCAGCCGAGCGCCTGGTCCTCCCCCGGCACGTGGGACTCGACGTGCGGCCGCTGCATCGCCTCGACGTCGGCGGGCGCCAGCAGGTCGGACCCGTCCGCCGCCCGCCCCTCGTCCAGGTGCATGCGGGCGAAGGCCAGCAGCTCGGCCGGCGGCGCCATCACGCCGCCCATCGGCCCGTTGGAGCGGGTCAGCACCCACCGCGCCTGGCGCACCGGTCCGGTCCCCGGGGACTGCGCGTGCCCCACCGCCACGCTGTGCATGAGGGCGTGCTGGGGCAGGGTCAGCGTGCCGCGGCAGCCGAGGGGGCGGGTGAGGCGCCGGCGCAGCACCCGGTCGAAGTGCTCGCCGGTGGCCACCTCCAGCAGCCGGCCGGCCACGGCGTAGCCCGTGTTGCAGAAGCTGTAGGTCTCGTCCGTGGGGTGGATCTGGCCGAGCGCCGCCAGGGTGGCCACGTAGCGCTGCAGGGCGTCGGCGTTCCAGCCGGTGTCGATGAGGTGGTCGCCCTCGATGCCGCTCGTGTGGGTGAGCAGGTGGCGGGGCGTGATCTCGATGGTGGCGCCCGGGTCGGCGACCATGAACTCCTGGAGCTGGGACCGCACCGGCTCGTCGAGCGACACGACACCGGCGGCCTGGGCCTGCTGGACCAGGGTGGCCGTGTACAGCTTGGTGATCGAGCCGATCTGGAACAGCGTGGCGGGCGTGACCGGCACGCCCGTGTCCACGTTGGCGACGCCGGTGGTGGCGATCTCCGTCTCGCCGCCCAGCAGCACGCCACAGGCCGCGCCGGGCACACGGAGCTCGCCTGCCAGGTCGGCGAGCAGCCCGTGGACGCGGGACCGGTATGCGGAGAGCGCCACCATGCGCGGCGCACCGTAACGCAGGCGGATTACGAACCCGTGAGGATCTCGCGCACCTCGTCGATGCTCTCCGACGTGACCAGCACCAGCACCTCGTCGCCGACCTGCAGCCGGGTGTCGCCCCGGGGGACGACCACGCGGTCGTTGCGCAGCACGGCGACCACCGTCGAGTCGCGGGGAAAGCCCAGGTCGGCGATGTCCTTGTCGGCGGCCGGGCCGTCGCCCGCCAGGGTCACCTCGATGAGGCTGGCCCGCCCGGCCTCGAAGGACAGGAGCCGCACCAGAGAGCCGACGCTCACCGCCTCCTCCACCAGTGCCGTGAGCAGGTGCGGGGTGGACACCGCCACGTCGACCCCCCAGTTCTCGTTGAACATCCACTCGTTCTTCGGGTTGTTGACCCGGGCCACGACGCGGGGAACGGCGAACTCCTGCTTGGCCAGCAGGCTGGTGACGAGGTTGTCCTCGTCGTCGCCGGTCACCGCGGCCACCACGTCGGCGTCGGCCAGGCCGATGACCCGCAGGCTGTTCACCTCGCAGGCGTCGGCCAGGTGCCACACGACGCCTGCCGGCTCGCCCGCCGTGGTCATGCGGGTCACCCGGTCCTCGTCCTGCTCGATGATGTGGACGACGTGGCCGGCCTGCTGGAGCTCACCGGCGATGAACGTGCCCACGGCCCCGCCGCCGGCGATCACGACCTTCATCGACCGGCCTCCGCCAGGTGCTTGTCGACCTCGTCGACGTGACCGGCCGCCACGACCAGGTACACGACATCGCCGTCCTGGGTGACGAGGTCGGGGGTGGCGACCTGGGCGGTGCCCATGCGGCTGACCGCCATGGCCCGCGCCACCCCGGGGATGTCGATGGCGGTGAGCGGCCGGCCGGCCCAGCTGGGCGCCACCGGGCGCTCGACCACCACCACCTTGGCGCTCGGGTCGACCCAGTCGTTCTCCGAGGCGTCGGGCAGCAGCTTGCGCAGCGTGCGGTCGATGGTCCACTGCACGGTGGCGATGGTGGGGATGCCCAGGCGCTCGTAGATCACGGCCCTGCGGGGGTCGTAGATGCGGGCGACGACCCGGTCGATTCCGAACACCTCCCGCGCCACCCGGGCGGTGAGGATGTTGGAGTTGTCCCCGTTGGTCACGGCCGCCAGCGCCGCGGCGTCGCGGATGCCCGCCTCCTCCAGGGTGTCGCGGTCGAAGCCGACGCCGACGACCTGCTGCCCGCCGAAGCCCTCGTGCAGCCGGCGGAAGGCCTTGGGAACCTTGTCGACGATCGCCACGGTGTGGCCGCCGTCCTCGATGATGCGGGCGAGGCCCGAGCCGACCCGGCCGCAGCCGACGATGACCACGTGCATGCCGGGAAGCTACTGCACACGTGTACCGGCCCCGAACTCCCGGCCGGCCAGGGCCTTGACACGGACCCGGGGTCGTAAGGCATGCTTACCATCCTATGAGCGGTACCGTTGCCGTCAGCGATCCGGCGGGGCCATGATCGTCTGCCACTGCCAGGTGGTCAGCGACCGCGTCATCAGGACCGAGGTCGACTGCGGGGCGCAGTCGGTCGACGACATCGCCGATCGCTGCGGTGCCGGCTCGCGCTGTGGCTCCTGCCGCCCTACCATCGGCGTGCTCCTCGCCACGCACGTGACGGTGGAGCCGGTAGAGCCGGCGGCCTGACCTCCCCCCGAGAACGGTCCCGGCCCGAGCGGCCACCCGGAGGTCCATCCACCCATGCAAGGGCGCCCCGAGATCATCGAGCTCCTCAACGAGGTGCTGACCGCCGAGCTCACGGCCGTCAACCAGTACTTCGGCCACGCCAAGATGCAGCGCAACTGGGGCTACAAGCAGCTGGCCGACCACTCGTACCACGAGTCGATCGACGAGATGAAGCACGCCGACTCGCTGATCGAGCGCATCCTCTACCTCGAGGGCATGCCCAACCTCCAGCGCCTCGGGCCGGTGCGCCTGGGCGAGGACCCCGTCGAGCAGCTCCGCCTCGACCTCGAGGTCGAGCGCGAGGCCGTGGACCGCTTCAACCGGGGCATCGCCCTCGCCGTCGAGCTGGGCGACAACGGGACGCGGGAGTTGCTGGCCGGCATGCTCACCTCCGAGGAGGAGCACGTCGACTGGCTGGAGACACAGCTCAGCCTGGTCGACGACCTCGGCACCCCGCTCTACCTGAGCGGGGTGCGGGACGACGACTGACCCTCACAGCCCCCGGGTCGGCGGGGTCGGCTCGGCGGGCCCGCCGGCGCCACGACCGGCCTCGGCGGCCAGCAGGTCGCGGATCTCGACCAGCAGCGTGGCCTCGTCGGACAGCGCCTCGGGCTCGACCGGCTCCTCGCCCCGCTTGCGGCGCGCCTCGAGGACGTTCAGGGGCTTCACCACCAGGAAGAACACCACTGCCGCCACCACGATGAAGAAGATGAGGGCGTTGATCACGAGGCCAACCTCGAAGGTGCTGCCGTTGATCTCGAACTCGATCTCGTCGAACTGCGTGCCCCCGATCATCCCGATGAGCGGGGTGATCAGACCCGACACCACCGCGTTCACCACGGCGGTGAAAGCTGTGCCGATGACGACGGCCACTGCGAGGTCCACGACGTTGCCGCGGCTGATGAAGTCCTTGAACTCCTTGAACAAACCGGCCACTCGCCGACCTCCGCATCTGTTCGGTGGGACCCGCTCGAACGCGTACCGTACCCATTCCTCCACCGACGAGGAGAGACCATGCAGGTCGCCATCACCGGCGCGAGCGGGCTGATCGGCAGCGCGCTCGCCCGATCCCTGCGCGACGCGGGGCACACCGTGCGCCCGGTCGTGCGGCGGGACACCGACGAGCCCGGCGCCGTGCGCTGGGACCCGGCGGCCGGCACCATCGACGCCGGTGCCCTGGCGGGCGTCGACGCCGTGGTCCACCTGGCGGGGGCCGGCATCGGCGACCGGCGCTGGTCCGAGCAGCGCAAGCGGGAGCTGCACGACAGCCGCACCCGGGGCACCGACCTGCTGGCCCGGGCACTGGCCGGGCTCGACCCGCGCCCGGCGGTCCTCGTGTCCGGGTCGGCCGTCGGCTACTACGGCCACGACCGGGGCGACGAGGTCGTCACCGAGCTCAGCCCGCCCGGCCGGGGCTTCCTCGCCGGGCTGGTCCAGGACTGGGAGGCGGCCGCCGCGCCCGCGGTCGAGGCCGGCATCCGCACGGTGTACCTGCGCAGCGGGATCGTGCTGGATGCGCAGGGCGGGATCCTCCCCCGCCTGGCCCTCCCGTTCCGCCTGTTCGTGGGCGGGCGGCTGGGGTCCGGCCGCCAGTGGGTGAGCTGGATCACCCTGGACGACGAGGTGGCGGCCATCCGCTTCCTCCTGGACCGGGACGACGTCGCCGGACCGGTGAACGCAGTGGCACCCGAGCCGGTCACCAACGCCGAGCTCGCCCGGACCCTCGGCACCGTGCTGGGCCGGCCCTCGGCCGTGCCGGCGCCCGCGTTCGCCTTCCGGCTGGCGATGGGGCGGGAGATGGCCGACGAGCTGATCCTGGCGAGCCAGCGGGCCCGGCCCGACGTGCTGGTGGGGGCAGGCTTCGGCTTCGGGCACACCGACGTGACGGCCGCCCTGCGGACCGTCCTGGGCCGCACGTGAGCGAGGGAGCGGTGAGCGCCCATGAGTGACCGCCCGGGCGTCGCCGCCTTCGACTTCGACGGCACGCTGGCGCGCCGCGACACGCTGGTCCCGTTCCTGCGCCACGTGCGGGGGACGCCCCGGGTCCTCGCGGCCGCGGCCCGGTCGGCGGTGCGGTCCCGGGACCGGGACGCGTTGAAGGTGGCGGTCATCGGCCACCTGTTCCGCGGGGTACCCGCCGACCGCCTGGCCCGGCTGGGCGAGGCCTACGTGCCCACGCTGGTCGAGCTGCTGCGGCCCGAGATGGTCGAGCGGGTGCGCTGGCACCAGGCCGAGGGCCACGCGGTGGTGATCGTGTCGGCGTCTCTGGGTGCCTACCTGCGACCGCTGGCCGCCCGGCTCGGCCTCGACGCCGCCCTGGCCGTCGAGCTCGTGGCCGGTGCCGACGGCCTGCTGACGGGCGAGCTGGTCGGCCAGCTCAACACCCGGGGCCCGGAGAAGGTGGCCCGCCTGCGGGTGTGGGCCGACCAGCGGTTCGGCCCGGCCACCGGGTTCGAGCTGTGGGCCTACGGCGACTCGTCCGGCGACGAGGAGCTGCTGGCGCTGGCCGAGCACCCCACCTGGGTGGGCCGCCGGGCCGGCGAGGACCTCAGGCGAAGCGCCCGCCCAGGAACGGGATCCGCGTCCGGCGGGCGGGGTCTCGGGGACCGCGGCTGAAGGCCAGCGCCACCGGGACGCCGGCGATGGCGGCCAGGCCGAGCGCCACCCGGGCGAGGGTGGACAAGGGGCCGAGGTCGCTGCCCGACTCCGGCGTGGCCCGGGCCGCGGGCCCGGCCGCGTCGGCGCCCGCCGGGGCGGCGCGGTTGGCCGCGGGGGCGGGCGCCGCGGGGGCCGGGACGCCGTCGGCCGCGGGGGCGCCGGTGGGCAGGGCCGGCCCGGCCGGGGCGTCGGGCGACGGAGCCGCGACGGGCTGCGGCGTG
>DASSUD010000063.1:0-4713 GCA_035707385.1 Acidimicrobiales bacterium | reverse complement strand
TGAGGGTCGTAGCGGCCGATGCCGAGCCGGCGCTCCCAGCGGTCGATCTCCCGGCGGCGGTAGAGGACGAGCCCGGCGAGGCCGGTGACGAGCAGGACGAGGATCAGCCGGCGCATGCCCGCAGGGTACGCTCGTAGCCCTGCCCGGATGGCGGAATGGCAGACGCTGATGGCTCAAACCCATCTGCCCGAAAGGGCGTGCGGGTTCGACTCCCGCTCCGGGCACCCGCTTGTGCCGGCCGGTCGGGAACGGGGGAGAGGACGCTCCCGACCGGCCGTGCGGCGAACCGCCCGCCAGATCGCCGCACCGGGTCATGCTCGTCCCGGCGATGGGACGCGCCTTCGACGCCGTGTCGACAAACGATCGATACGGGATCGATGCCGTCGCGGGTAGCGCGTAGACTCCGCTCGGTGAGGGTCGTAGCCTCTCCGGCGATGGGGCATGTCGGGGTGCGATTTCGCGTGCTCGGCGCCTTCGAGGCGCACGGACCGGAGGGCCCGCTGGACCTGGGTGGGCCCAAGCGGCGCGCCCTGCTGGCCCTGCTGGTGCTGCGGGCCGGCCAGGCGATCTCGGTCGAGTCGATCGTCGACGCCCTGTGGGGTGACAACGCCCCGCCGGGTGCGCCGGGCACGGTGAGGACCTACGTCTCGCAGCTCCGCAAGCAGCTGGGGGCCGCCGCAGGCCGGGCACCGTTCGCGTCCGGGGCCGGGCGCTACGAGCTGGTGATCGCCGAGGACGTCGACGCCGCCGAGTTCGAGCAGCTGGTCATGGCGGGCATCGACGAGCCGGATCTCACCGAGCGCGTGGCGGCGCTCGACCGTGCCCTGGAGCTGTGGCGGGGCGACCCGCTGCCGGAGTTCGCGGGCGCGGGGTGGGCCGACCAGGCCCTCAACCACTGGCGCCGCCTGCACCGGGTGGCTCAGGAGGGCCGGACCGACGCGCTGCTGGCCCTCGGCCGCCACCGCGAGGTCCTGCCGCTGCTGGAGCGCCTCGTGGTCGACGAGCCGCTCCACGAGCGTTACTGGGCCCAGCTGGTGGTGGCCCGCCACGGTGCCGGGCGCCGGGCCGACGCCCTCGGCGCCGCCCGCGAGGTGCGCCGCATCCTCGGGCTGGAGCTGGGCATCGAGCCGGGCAGCGAGATCCTCGACCTCGAGCGGCGCATCATCGACGGCGACGACGACCTGCTGGCGTCGCCCCGGTCCCCGCGGGCCGTGGCGGGGCTGCGGGTGGTCGACGTGACCTCCCGCGACGAGGCCCCCGGCGGTGGCCTCCCCGCCGGGGCCGCCCGGGACGCCGGGGCCCGGCCCGCGGTCCCGACCGTCGCCGTCGAGCCCGCCGAGGGGGCCGCCCCAGCGGGCGGCGCTTCCGGACAGCGGCCGTTCGTGGGCCGCGGGCCCGACCTCGCCTGCCTGCGGGCCGCCATCGACCGGGCCTGCGTGGGCGAGGGCGGGGTGGCCCTGGTCACCGGTGAGGCCGGCATCGGCAAGAGCAGGCTGGTCGAGGAGGCCACCCGCGACTGTGCGGCCCGGGGCCTGGCGGTGGTGTGGGGCCGGGCCTCCGAGGCGGGCGGGGCGCCCGCCTTCTGGCCGTGGTTGCAGGTGCTGCGGTCGGCGGCCGACGCCAGCGGCCGCGGCGAGCTGGGCGAGGGCGCCGACGCGGGCCTGCTGGCCCGGCTGGTGCCGGTGCCCGGCGCCGCGCCGGGCGGGGCGCGTGGCGAGCCGGTGGTCCCACCCGACGACGAGGGCGCCCGCTTCCGCCTGTTCGACGCCGCCTGCCGCTTCCTGCTGCGCCGGGCCGAGCGCCAGCCGATGGTGATCGTCCTCGAGGACATCCAGTGGGCCGACGAGTCGACGCTGCTGCTGGTGGAGCACCTCACGCCCCTGCTGGCGCGGTCGCGCCTGCTGCTGGTGGTCACCTGCCGCGAGGTCCACGTCGACCGGCACCACCGCCTGACCGCCACGCTGGCCGAGCTGACCCGGGCGTCGGTGGCCACCATCGGGCTGCGGGGCCTGGCGGTCGACGAGGTCGGCGCGCTGATCCGCTCCATCACCGGCGAGGAGGCGCCCGCCACCACCGTCGACCGCATCGCGCTCCGCACCAACGGCAACCCGTACTTCGTGGGCGAGATCGCCCGCCTCGGCGACGAGCGGCTGCCGCCCACCATCACCGCCGTGGTCCGCAGCCACCTGCGGTCGCTGACCGACGCCCAGTTCGACGTGCTCTCGACCGCCGCCCTCATCGGGCGGGAGATCGACCCGGCGCTGGTGGCCGAGGTGGCGGGCGTGAGCGTCGCCGAGGTCGAGGACGCCCTGGACGCAGCGGTCGACGCCACCATCGTCGACTCGCCGGGTCGCAGCCTGCGCTTCGTGCACGCGCTCGTGCGCGAGGTGCTGGTGGAGGACGTGCCGCTGCACCTGCGGCGCCAGCGGCACCGCCGGGTGGCGCGGGCGCTGTCCGGCTCCGACGACCATCGCCTGGACCAGGCCGCCCACCACTGGTTCGTGGGCGCCCGCCCGGCCGACGTGGACGAGGCCGTCCCCGTGACCCTGCGGGCCGGTGCCCGGGCCACGTCGCTCCTGGCGCATGGCGAGGCCGCCCGCCACTACGACCACGCGGTGTCCCTGCTGGCCATGGACCCGGGGGCCGACCGGCGCCGGCGCTGCGACGTCCTCCACGCCCTGGGCGAGGCCCGCATGCGCAACGGCCAGCTGGCCCCGGGCCAGGCCCCGATGCTGGAGGCTCTGTCGATCGCCCGGGAGATGGGTGACGGCCCGCGCCTGGTCCGGGCCGCACTGGCCTACTGCGGGCCGCCCCGCATCGCCCGCCGCGACGAGCTGGCGGCGTCTCTGGTGCACGAGGCCCTGCGCTGGGTCGACACGGAGGCGCAGCCGTCGGTGGCCGCCCGCCTCCACGCCAACCTGGCCCAGATGCCGGCGGTCGAGTTCCCCGCGGCCGGCCACGCGGCCCGGGCGGTGGCGCTGGCCGAGCAGACGGGCGACCCCGCCGTCCTGTCCATCGCGCTCGGGTCGCTGTGGTGGCGCTGCTTCGACACGGCGGACGTTCACCGGGCCGTCGAGACCGCGCAGCGCCAGCTGGGCGCGGCCCGGGCGGCCGCCAACCAGGAGCTGGAGATCGACGCCGAGATCGACTTGCTGGAGACGGCCTGGTACCTGGGCGACAGGGAAGCCCGGGGGGCGGGCCTGCGAGCGGTCCGCCGCTTGGCCCAGAGCCTGCGGATGCCCTGGTACGAGGGCGTGGCGGCGATGTACGAGGTGCGAGAGCGCATCGTCGAGGGGAACCTTCCCGGTGCCGAGGCCAAGGCCGACCCGCTCTACGACGTGGCGTTGGGCGAGGGGCAGACCATCGGCGGCGTGTACGGCGCCCAGCGCTTCGCGATCATCTCGCTGCAGGACAGGGAGTCCGAGTTCGAGCCTGTCGTGCGGTCCATGGTCGACGCCGTGTCCGAGGAGCTGCTGATCGTCGACGTGTCGTACCGGGCCGCGCTGGCCCGCCACTACGCCGAGGTGGGGCGGACGGACGAGGCCGCCTGGTTCTTCTCGGGACTGTTCGACGACGACTTCGAGGCCCCCGGCCGGCTGTACGGCTGCCACCAGGCGGTGGTGCTCGGCATGATCGCCGAGGCGTGCGTCGTGCTCGGGTCCCGGGCCCGGGCCCCGATGCTGCTGCGGCTGCTGCAGCCGTGGCTCGGCCTCCACCTCCAGGTCACGCCCTCGTTGTACCTGGGCCCGACGTCGCTGTACGTCGGCCAGCTGGAGCAGGTGTTGGGCCGCCTCGACGACGCCGTCGCCCACCTGGAGCAGGCGGTCGACGAGGCGCGGGGGGCGGGCATCGTGGCGTGCCGGGCCATCCAGCCCGAGGTCGCACTGGCCCGGGCGCTGGCCGAGCGCCGGCGGCCGGGAGACGTGGCCGCGGCCGGCGACCTGGTGGTGGCCGCCCGGCGCTCGGCGCAGCGCCACGGCCTGCCGCGCTTCGCCCGTCAGTGCGCGGCGACCGAGGCCCTGCTGAGCCCGCCGCGCTGAGCCCGGTTCCCGCCACCGGGGTGTCGCGGGCGGCCGGACCGGGAACACGTTCACCATGCCCGTGCACTTCGCCGACCGCCGGGACGCGGGGCGCCGCCTGGCTGCCCTGCTGTCCGACCTGGCCGGCGGCGACGTCGTCGTGCTGGGGCTGCCCCGCGGCGGCGTCCCGGTGGCGGCCGAGGTGGCCGGCGCCCTCGGGGCGCCGCTCGACGTGCTCGTGGTGGGCAAGATCGGTGTCCCGGGCCACGAGGAGCTGGCACTGGCGGCGGTGGCCGACGACGGCCGGGTGGCGCTCAACCCGGGCGTGATCGCGTCGGCGGGCCTGACCACCGACGACGTGGGTGAGCTGGCCCGCCGGCACGCCGCCGAGCTGGCCCGCCGGGCCCGCGACCTGCGCGGCGGCCGGGAGCCGGCGACGCTGGAGGGCCGGACCGTGGTGGTCGTGGACGACGGCATGGCCACCGGTGCCACCATGCGGGTGGCGCTGGACGTGGTCCGCCGCCGGGCGCCGCACCAGCTGGTGGCGGCGGTGCCGGTCGCCGCGCCGGAGGCCGCGGCGCTGGTCGGCAAGGCGGCGGACCGGGTCGAGTGCGTGCTGACCCCGCCCGACTTCCGGGCCGTGGGCCCCTGGTACGGGGACTTCACCCAGGTCAGCGACGCCGAGGTCCGCCGG
>DASSUD010000062.1:0-2012 GCA_035707385.1 Acidimicrobiales bacterium | reverse complement strand
GAGGGGCTCGAGGTCACGACCGAGGTCGGCCAGGGTGGCGCGGCCCTGGTGCCCGCGGTGCTGAACGACGACTACCAGTTCGCGTTCGGCAACTACGTGTCCCTGATGCTGGCCCGCCAGAACGGGGTCGACGTGCAGATCGTCACCAACGTGGTCAACGGCGCCGACACCGAGGACCGGGGCACGAACGCCCTGCTGGTGGCGCCGGACAGCGGCATCGACAGCGTCGAGGACCTCGCCGGCAAGCGCTTCGCGGTGACGACGCTCAACAACGTGGCCGAGGTGAACATCCGCACCACCCTGCGCGAGGCGGGCGTCGACGACTCCGGCATCTCGTTCGTGGAGCTGCCGTTCCCCGAGATGAACGCGGCGGTCGAGGCGGGGGACGTCGACGTGGCCTGGCAGGCGGAGCCGTTCGTGACGCTCGGCGAGGCGGCGGGGCTGGTCAACATCGCCGACCCGATGTACTCGACCACCCCGTCGATGCCGCTGGCCGGCATGTTCGCCGCCGAGGCCTGGATCGAGGAGAACCCTGACCTGGTCGAGGCCTTCGACCGCGCCATGCGGCGCTCCCTCGACGACGGGGCCGACGAGGAGGCCATGCGGGCCAGCATCGAGGCGAACACGCAGACGCCGCCCGACGTCGTCGGTGACCTGGCGCTGGCCAACTGGCAGCCCGAGCTGGACAGGGAGAAGCTCCAGCTGGTCGCCGACCTGGCGGTGGACTACGGGCTGCTCGACGGCGAGCCCGACCTCGACGAGCTGGTCTGGGACGCCGGCTGAGACGGCGGGGCGGCGAGCCGCCGCCGCTGGCGGTGGCGGCCGTCGTCACGCTGGCCATGGTGTTCGGGGCGCTCACCCCCCTGGTGGTGGGCGCCCTGGGCCCCTACCTCGTCCCCGACCTGTCGCTGTCCCCGTCGCAGCTCGGCCTGTTCGTCACGCTCAGCTTCGTGGTGGCGACGCTGGCCTCCCTGCCCAGCGGCCGGCTGGTCGACCGGGTCGACGGCCGCCTCGTCGTCACCGCCATCGTCACCGCCATCTTCGGCGTCAGCGCGGCGGCGCTGCTCGGTCTGGCGGTGGCCACCACGGTGGCGCTGTTCCTGGTGCTGGCGATCCCGTCGGGGCTCGTGCAGGCCGCGTCGAACCCGGTCACGAACCGGCTCGTCGCCCTCCACACGCCGCTCCGCCAGCGCGGCCTGGTGGTGGGGGCCAAGCAGGCCGGCGTGCACGTGGGGGGCTTCGCGGCCGGGCTCGGCCTGCCGCTGGTGGCGGCCGCCGCAGGCTGGCGGGCCTCGGTGGCGCTGGCCGCGGGCGCGGCGGTGGCTGTGCTGTGGCTGTCGCTCGACGTGGTGCCCCGGGGGACCTCCCCCGGCGGGCCCGACCTCGACGAGGCGGCGCCGTTCCGGTGGCGCGCCGGCATCGTGCCCTACCTCACGGTCTACGCCTTCCTCATGGGCGGCGGCGTGGCGGCGGTGACCACCTACATCCCGCTGTACGCCAACGAGCGGACAGGGATGGGGGAGACCGCGGCCGGCGCGGTCCTGGCGGTGTTCTCCCTCACCGGCATCGTGGCCCGGCTGGCCTGGGGCTGGATCGGGGACCGCGTGGCGGGGGCCGCCCCGGTGCTGGGTGCCCTAGGCCTGGCGTCGACCCTGGCGACGCTGGTCCTGTGGCACGCCGAGGCCGGTCCGCCGTGGTCGCTGTGGGCGGCGGCGGTGTGCCTGGGGGCCAGCGCCGCGGCCTGGAACGCGGTCGGCATGCTGGCCGCGGTGCGCGACGTCGACGCCGCGCACGTCGGGCGGGCCACGGGGGTCGTGAGCGCCGGGTTCTTCGCCGGGTTCATCGTGAGCCCGACGGCGTTCGGTGCCGTGGTCGACGCCACGGGCGGGTACCGGCCCGGCTGGCTCGCGGTCGCCGCCCACTTCGCTCTCGCGGCCGGCCTGAGCCTGTGGTGGTGGCGCCGAGATTGTTGACAATTCTGAGCACAACCTCTAGCGTCCCCGGCGGGATCC
>DASSUD010000061.1:0-6671 GCA_035707385.1 Acidimicrobiales bacterium | reverse complement strand
CGGCAAGGGCGAGACCGACGACCACACCTGGGTGTGGCTCCCGGAGCGCCGGGTGCTGTGCACCGGCGACATGTTCATCTGGGCCTCGCCCAACTGCGGCAACCCCCAGAAGGTCCAGCGCTACCCGCGGGAGTGGGCGATCGCGCTGCGGGAGATGGCCGCGCTGGAGCCCGAGCTGCTGCTGCCCGGCCACGGCTGGCCCATCGCCGGAGCCGAGCGGATCCAGCAGGCCCTGGGCGACACCGCGGACCTGCTCGACCATCTGGTGGACGAGACGCTGGCCATGATGAACGCCGGCGCCCGCCTCGACGACATCGTCCACACCGTGCGGGCGCCCGACGGGCTGCTGGACCGGCCCTACCTGCGCCCGGTGTACGACGAGCCCGAGTTCGTGGTCCGCACCGTCTGGCGGCTCTACGGCGGCTGGTACGACGGCAACCCCGCCCACCTGAAGCCCGCGCCCGACGCCGCCCTGGCCCGCGAGCTGGCCGACCTGGCCGGGGGTGCCGCGGCGCTGGCCGACCGGGCCGAGGCCCTGGCTGCCGCCGGCGACCTGCGGCTGGCCGGCCACCTGGCCGAGATGGCCGCCCAGGCCGCCCCCGACGACGCGGGCGTGCACCGGGTCCGGGCCGCGGTGTTCTCGCGGCGGGCGGCCGACGAGCTGTCCACCATGTCCACGGGCGTGTTCTCGTGGGCGGCGGACGAGTCCCAGGCCCGGTTGGGCGAGATGGGCGACTGAAGCGCGTCACCCGGCCCCGGCCCCGCCCCCCGCCAGGGCCGCCGCCGACCGCAGGTGGTCGGTGAGGGTGGCGAGGGAGCAAGCCGCGTTGAGGCCGCTGGTGGACGGCATCACGTACACCGGGACGCCGCCCAGGCCGCCGGGCTGCACTCCGGCCTGGGCCCGGCGGTCGACGGCCGCCCGCCACCCGGCCAGACCCACGAAGCACACCGCACCGGGGCGCAGCCACCGCACCAGGCGCTCGACCCGTTCCAGCCCGGCCACGTACTCGGCCCGGTTCAGCTCGGCGGCCGCCACGGTGGCCCGCTTGACGATGTCGGTCATGCCGATGCCGTGGTCGGCCAGCGCCCGTTCCGGGGACCGGTCGACCGTGACCAGCCCGGCGGCCAGCGCGGCCGGCCAGAACCGGTTGCCCGGGCGGGCGAACCCGATGCCGGCGTCGGCGGCGTACAGGCTGGGGTTGAGCCCGCACACCAGCAGCCGCATCCCGGGCGCCACCGTGTCGGGCAGGGTCCGGGCCCGAACGGCCCGGGCGGTCAGCCGGGCGTGGGGGTGGCCGGAGTCGGCCGTGGCCTCCTCGATCGTGAACCCGGCGCCCACCAGCAGGTCGGCCAGCGGCTCCGGCTCCCACCAGGTGAAGCGGCGGCCGGGGAAGTCGTCGTCGGGGCCGCTGGTGTCCTCGCCTTCGCCGGCGAACACCGTGAGGTCGAGCACCCCGCCCACCGCCAGCGCCCGATGGAGGCCGCCCAGCACGCCCGGCAGGGCGCCCCGGTCCACGTGCTGGAGGCACTTGCTGGCCCACACCCCGCCCAGCGACCCCGCCCGCACCGGCAGGGTGCCGAGGTCGCACGCCACCCCGGGCGTCCCCGGGTGGCGTCGCCGGGCCTCCGCCACCATGGCCGGGGCCGCGTCGGCCGCCACCACCGGCGCGCCGAGGTGGGGCAGGTAGTGGCCGGGGCCGCAGCCCAGGTCGACCCGGACCGCGCCGGGTGGGACCCGGGCCGCGAACGCCGCGGCCCGGTCCGGGTGCTGCGCCCGGCGCCGGGCCGCGTACTCGGCGGCCGACCGCTGGTAGATCTCGACGGTGGCCCGGTCCATCCGGGCGACGCTACCGGCGCTCAGCGACCCCGGGGCCGCCCCGCGTCCGGCTTGTCCCAGTTGCACACGCCCTCGGGGAACACCTGCTCCAGGCGGGCCCGCTCGTCGGCGGTGGGCGCCCAGTCGCCGTAGACGCCGGTGTCGATCGCCCGGTCGACCGGCTGGAGATCGCACTTCCACACCCCGCCCTCGTAGGGGCCGCCGGCCTGGCGCCGCGACGACGAGTACACCGGGAACCGCTCGGTGCAGGCCCCGGCCGGCCCGCCGTCGAGGATGCCGTCCCACACGCCCTCGCCGGAGGCGATGAGGGCGCCGCCGGTGTCGAAGCACGAGTCGACCGCGGCGTCCGGCTTGTTGCCGGCCACGCCCCCGCCGGGGTTGGCGGCGATGTTGCCCATCCACTCGTCGATGACGGCGAACGCCATCGGCGTCTGGTCGAAGGCCACCGCCGGGCGGGCGTCGGTGAACCAGATGACCTGGTTGGCGGCGTCCCCGTCGGCGTTGAGCATGCGCTGGCGGGCGGCGAAGGACTGCTGGGTGTTGTGCATGTCCAGCTCGTCCTCCAGGTAGTGGCGCCAGTCGATCACCGGGATGTCGATGTCGCCCTGGAACTCCATGCCGGAGGTGTAGGCCGCCGCCATGGCGTCGGGGTCGCCCTCCCGCCGGGCCGCCGGGGTGGCGCCGCCGTCGGGGCTGAGGTTCATGTTGCGCGAGCTCCACGGGTCGAAGTTCTCGGGCGTCAGCGGGCCCTGGAACGGGAAGCCCTCGGGCACCATGTCGCCCGTCTCCTTCCACGAGCCGACCTGGGCATTGAGGTCGAAGAACTCGGCGGGGGTGATGACCCCGGACCGCAGCGCCTCCAGCCCGTACTGGACGCCGACGTTGTCCCACGGCACCCGGGCGAAGCCGTCCTCGCCCACGCCGTAGATGTTCTTCGTGTCGCCCCAGTGCGTCCACTCGACGCCCTCGGCGCCCTGGGCCAGCTTGTCGAGGTCGTCGACGTCGGTGAACGTCGGGTTGAGCGCCAGGGGCGTCAGCCCGAACCAGCCGGGCTTGCACTCCATGAGCGCCGGCGCCGGCGACGCCGGGTCGCGGTCCATGACCTGGTAGCCGAACGCGGCGTACAGCTGGTACAGGCCGTTCCACTGGGCGATCTCGCCCGAGGACAGGTTCTTGGGGAAGTTGGTGCCGTTGAGGCCGATGACGGCCTGGCGGACCTCCGGGTCCTTCCAGCGGGGGTTGTCCCGGTCGGTGGCGTCGAAGTAGTGCTCCAGCAGCTCGCAGTCGCCGACGTGGATCGTCTGGGTCACCATGTCGGGGTACGAGTACTGGGCGATGGCGGCGTCGATCAGGCCCGGGTGGTTCTGGGCGTAGACGTACTGCTGGATGGCGCCGCCGGACCCGCCGACGGCCACCGTGTAGTCGGGCACGCCGTGGCCCTCGACGGTGAGCTCCTTGAGCATCAGCGCGGTCTCGCCGCCCACCTGGAGGTTGTAGTGGGTGCTGGTGCGGGTGCCGCTCGACCACATGACGCCGTAGCCGGCGCCGAGCAGGTCGGCGGGCAGCATGGCGCCCTCGCTCGTCGTGCCCTGGAAATGGCCGATCCCGACGCCGCCCTGGAAGCTGAACACCAGCCGCCGGTTCCACAGCGAGTCGTCGGGGGCGCTCGGGTCGGTCTCGCCCACCGGCGCCAGCATGGCCACGCTGTAGACGAAGCGGTTGACGGTGCCCCGCTCCCAGCGGACCACGAACGGCGCCGTCTGCCCGTCGAGCGTGGTGGTGGTGGCCACGTCGGCCGGCGGGGCCGCGGGGTCGTCGAGCCAGTGGAAGCGCCCGTCGGTCGTCGAGCGGTACACGTAGCCGTAGCGGGTCTCGGCCGCGCAGTCGCCGCTCCACCCCACGATCTGCGCGTCGGCGGTGGGGTAGCCCCGGCCGTCGGCCGGGTAGGTGCCGTCGGGCCCCTCGGCGGCCACCGGGATGCCGAAGCTGTCCTGGTTGTCGACCAGTGGCTGGCCGAGGATGGGCCGGCCGTCGAAGCGGCCCCGGGCGGTGGTGCACACGAAGGGCTGCTGCTGGGGCCCGGAGAAGATGGGGCCGCCGCTGGGGTGGTTGGTCAGCGTGAGCCGGGCCGGCCGCCGGTGGCGCCCGCCGGCGGTGGACGTGACGGCCAGCACGTTGTCACCCTCGTCGAGGCCGGTGACCAGGCCCTGCATCGTGCCGTCGCCCGTCGCCGCGAAGGCCGAGGTGACGTCTGTGCCGTCCAGGGTGACCAGCGCCTGGGCGGCCGTCACGCCCGTGGGCAGCCGGATCTCGACCAGGGCGTCGCCGCCCGACACCTGGTCGGGCCGTCCGGACAGCACGGTGATGGTGAACCGGTTGCCCCCGCCCCGCTCGCCGGGCGCGGCACCGCCGGGCGGGACGACGGTGAGCACGGTGACCATGGCCACCAGGGCCGACGCCGCGGCGAGGGTGCGGCGGCGGGCCCGCAGCCGACCGGGTCGCCCGTGTGGTGACGGTGCGGTGCGCATGGTTCTGTCCCCCTTGAGCAGGCTCGCCCCTTCTCGAGCCGCGACCGGAACCTAGCGCGGTCCTACGATGCGGGGCGTGGAGCTCCGCGATCGGATCTGCGTGGTGACCGGCGGGGCGGGCGGCATCGGGGCCGCCCTGTGCCGCGCCTTCCTCGACGAGGGCGCCCGCCACGTGGTGGTGGTGGACCGGCGTCCCGAGGGCGCCCGGGCGGTCGCCGAGGCGCTGGGGGAGCGAGCCTCGTCGCGGGTCGTGGACGTCACCGCGGCCGCCGAGGTCGAGGCGCTGGTGGCCGGGGTGGAGGACGAGGTCGGGCCCATCGACCTGTTCGCCTCCAACGCCGGCATCACCTCCCCCGGCGGCGTCGAGGTCGCGGACGAGGCGTGGTCGCTGGCCTGGTCGGTCAATCTCATGGCCCACGTCTACGCCGCCCGGGCGCTGGTCCCCCGGATGCTGGCCCGGGGCGGCGGCCACCTGCTGGCCACGGCGTCGGCCGCCGGTCTCCTGACCCAGCCGGGTGACGCCCCGTATTCGGTGACCAAGCACGCGGCGGTGGCGTTGGCCGAGTGGCTGGCGATCACCTACGGGGACCAGGGGGTCGGCGTGTCGTGCCTGTGCCCGATGGCGGTGGACACGGCCATGCTGCGGGGCGGCCTGCCGCCCGGCGCGGCCCCGGCCCCGACGACGGGTGCCGCGGGCGCGGCCGCCGTGCAGGGCGTCCTCACCGCCGAGCGGGTGGCCACCGCCGTGGTCGAGGGCCTGCGGGACGGGCGGTTCCTGATCCTGCCCCATCCCGAGGTCGCCACCTTCGAGCAGCGCCGCGCCGCGGACCGGGACCGCTGGCTGGCCGGGATGCGCCGGCTCACCGCCCGGTTGGCGGGCGGCGGCGTCCCCCAGCCGTGACCGACGCGACCGACCTGGTCGAGCTCGGCCTGGCCCGCGGCGATCGGGTCCGCTGGCGGGAGCGGGAGGGCGCCCGCTGGAGCGAGGGCCGGGTCGTCGGGCGGGAGCGGGACGGCAGCGTCGGCGTCCGCGACGGGCGCGGCGCCAGCCGGGCGCTGGTGGCGGCCCGCCTGGAGGTCCGGGTGCGCGGGCCGCGGGGCGGGCACCTGTGGGAGCCGGTGGCCGAGCGGGCCGCCCGGACCGAGCAGCTCTCGTTCTGGCGTCCCTGACGATGCAGATTGCGGACGAGG
Source organism: Acidimicrobiales bacterium (assembly GCA_035707385.1). Lineage (GTDB taxonomy): Bacteria > Actinomycetota > Acidimicrobiia > Acidimicrobiales > VFJN01 > ZC4RG19. The sequence continues at coordinate 1,115 of DASSUD010000061.1, read as the reverse complement.
GACGCCGGAACGGTCAGCCCTTGCCGAGCGCGGCCCGGATGGTGGCCTCGGCCGAGGCGCGCCGGTCCTTGCCCCACGGCAACGGCATCAGCACCGGCACCTCGACGCCGCCGTCCACGTAGGCCTGCATGGTGGCGTGCACGGTGCCGGCGTCGCCCATGACGTCGATGCCGTCGACCATCCGGTCGGACACGGCGCCGAGCGCCCCGGCCCGGTCGCCCTCGGCGAAGCGGGCCCGGATCTCGGCCACCTCGTCGCCGTAGCCGGCCCGCTCGAAGTTGCGGGCGTAGCTGTCGACGACGGCGTAGGAGAACAGGTCGCGCCGGGCCAGCTCGACGCCCTCCTCCCGGTCGCACAGGCCGGCGTGGACGAAGGCGTAGACGGTGGCGTCGCCGCCCCGGCGGACCTGGTCGACCGACCAGGCCACGTGGCTGGCCGGCAGGTAGTTGAGCAGCACACCGTCGGCCAGCTCGCCGGCCAGGCGCAGCATCCCGGGGTTGAGGGCGCCGACCACGATCCTCGGCCGGCGCTCGCCGAGCCGCACCCCCAGCCGGAAGCCCTTCACCTGGTAGAAGTCGCCGGCGAAGTCGACCTTCTCGCCCGACAGGCACTGCCGCAGCAGGGTGACGTACTCGCGCACCCGGGCCAGTGGCCGGTCGCCGTAGGGCACGCCGTGCCAGCGCTCGGTCACCACCGGCGACGAGATGCCGATGCCGAGCAGGATGTCGCGCTCGGGGTGCAGCGCCTGCAGCGTCGCCCCCGCCATGGCCACCAGCATCGGCGTGCGGAGCTGGAGCGCCACCACGCCGGTGCCGAGGTCGAGGCCGGGGGCGGCGGCGCCGGCGGCGGCCAGGATCGAGAACGCCTCGGGGCCGGTCGTCTCGGCCGTCCAGAAGCTCGTGTACCCGAGCTCCTCGGCCAGGCGGGCGGTGGAGACCGCCAGGTCGGGACCCAGGGCCATGAGCGAGGCGAAGGTGACACCGGCGCGGTCGATCCCCATGGCGGCGCAAGTTAGTGCCCACCGGTGGGGGCGCCGCCACATAGCATCGCCTCTCATGGAGTTGTCGGCGGCCGAGGGTCGCGTGCTCGGGTGCCTGATCGAGCTGGAGTCGGCG
>DASSUD010000060.1:0-8141 GCA_035707385.1 Acidimicrobiales bacterium | reverse complement strand
GGGGTCACCTGCGCGGTGGCCGTCACCCCCCACCGCACGCTCGAGCTGGCCGACGCGGTGCTGCGGGCCGAGCCCGACCTGCTGGTGATCCAGGCCGCCATCGTGTCGGCCGAGCACGTGGCCCGCACGGTCGAGCCGCTCAACCTCAAGGACTTCATCCGCCACTACGAGCTGCCCGTGCTGGTGGGTGGGTGCACGTCGTACCAGGCGGCCCTCCACCTCATGCGCACCGGCGCCGCCGGCGTCCTGGTGGGGGCAGGCTCGGGGGCGGCCGCCGTCACCCGTGACGTGCTCGGCATCGGCGTCCCGCTGGCCACCGCGCTGGCCGACGCCCGGGCCGCCCGCATGCGCCACCTCGACGAGACCGGCGTCTACTGCCACGTCGTGGCCGACGGGGGCGTCACCACCGGCGGCGACATCGCCCGGGCGGTGGCCTGCGGCGCCGACGCGGTCATGATCGGCACTCCCCTGGCGGCCGCCACCGAGGCGCCCGGCCGGGGCTGGCACTGGAGCATGCCCGCGGTCCACGCCACGCTGCCCCGCGGCGAGCGGGTGCGGGTCGAGACGCAGGGCACGCTCGAGCAGATCCTGCACGGGCCGGCCCACGACGCCTCGGGCGGGCTCAACCTCACCGGCGCGCTGCGCCGTTCGATGGCGCTGTGCGGGTTCGAGACGCTGAAGGACCTGCAGAAGGCCGAGCTCGTCGTCGTCGGGGACCGCTGAGGTGGACGGCGGCAGCCACGCCGGCGAGGTCACCCCCACCGGGGCCTCCGAGCCCCTGGCCGCCGAGTTCGACACCTGCCTGGTCGTCGACTTCGGCGCCCAGTACGCCCAGCTCATCGCCCGCCGGGTGCGCGAGGCGCACGTCTACTCCGAGATCGTGCCCCACACCATCACCGCCGCCGAGGTGCGGGAGCGGCGCCCCGCCGCGCTGATCCTCTCCGGTGGCCCCAAATCGGTGCACGTCGAGGGCGCCCCCCTCCTCGATCCCGGGATCTACGACCTGGGCGTGCCCACCCTCGGGCTGTGCTACGGCGCCCAGCTCATCGCCCAGCAGCTGGGCGGCGAGGTGGCCCGGGGCGGGCAGGGCGAGTACGGGCGCACCGCGCTGTCGGTCACGGGCACCGGTGGCGACGGTCTGCTGGCCGACCAGCCGGTCGCCCAGACCGTGTGGATGAGCCACTTCGACGGCATCTCCCGGGTGCCCGACGGGTTCACGGCCACCGCCACCTCGGCGGGCGCCCCGGTGGCCGCGCTCGAATCGCCGTCCCGGCGGATCTGGGGCGTGCAGTACCACCCCGAGGTGTCCCACACGCCGTGCGGCCAGCAGGTCCTGGAGCGGTTCCTGCACCACCTGGCCGGCGCCCGGCCGACCTGGACGATGACGTCGATCATCGAGCAGCAGGTGGCGGCGGTCCGGGCCCAGGTCGGCGACGCCCGGGTCATCTGCGCCCTGTCGGGCGGCGTCGACTCGGCCGTGGCCGCCGCTCTCGTCCACAAGGCCGTCGGCCCCCAGCTCACCTGCGTGTTCGTCGACACCGGGCTGCTGCGCCAGGGCGAGGGCGCCCAGGTGGTCGAGACCTTCCAGCGCCACCAGCGCATCGAGCTGGTCCACGTGCGGGCGGCCGACCGCTACTTCGAGCGGCTGGCCGGGGTCACCGACCCCGAGGACAAGCGCAAGATCGTGGGCGAGCTGTTCATCCGCATCTTCGAGGAGGCGGCGGGGGGCCTGGAGGACGCCCGGTTCCTCGTCCAGGGCACGCTCTACCCCGACGTCATCGAGTCCGGGGGCGGCACGGGGGCGTCCACCATCAAGTCGCACCACAACGTCGGCGGCCTGCCCGAGGACATGACCTTCGAGCTGGTCGAGCCGCTGCGGGCGCTGTTCAAGGACGAGGTCCGGCGGGTGGGCGAGGAGCTGGGCCTGCCGGCCGAGATCGTGTGGCGCCAGCCGTTCCCGGGCCCGGGCCTGGCCGTGCGGATCATCGGCGAGGTCACGCCCGGGAAGGTGGCCATGCTCCAGCACGCCGACGCCATCGTGCGGGAGGAGCTGCGCAAGGCCGGCCTGGAGCGCGAGATCTGGCAGTCGTTCGCCGTGCTGCCCGACATCCGCTCGGTGGGCGTCATGGGCGACGAGCGCACCTACGCCCACCCGGTCATCATCCGGGCGGTGACGAGCGAGGACGCCATGACCGCCGACTGGGCCCGCCTGCCCTACGACGTCCTCGAGACCATGTCGAGCCGCATCATCAACGAGGTGGCGGGCGTCAACCGGGTGGCCTACGACGTCACCTCCAAGCCCCCCGGCACCATCGAGTGGGAGTGACGCCCGGCGCGCCGCGCCCCTGACGTCAGACGGCCACCGTGGCCGGCGCCACGAACACCGCCGTCGGTGCCCCCAGCTCCAGCAGCCGGCTCGTCCCGCGCAGCACGCGCCGGGAGGCGCGGGGTTCGATGGCCAGGGCGTACAGGTTGCCGTCGACCAGCGGCACCAGCTCGTCGAGGCCGTCGCGCCGCAGGTCCCTCGCCAGCGCCGCACGCACGCGGGCGTACTCCGCCCGCTCGCCGGCGTCGCGGGGGTCGACGTAGGCCACCTCGACGGCCCCCGGAGCGCCGCGCAGCCGGTCGATGTTCTGGCCGTTGGCGATCACGACGGCGGCCGTGGCGTCCTCCGCGTTGATCACGCGCTGGTCCGTGACCGGCACGTGCAGCAACTCGGGCATGCCCGCGTCGAACCCGGCCCGCTCCAGCTCGTTGACGATGCCGTAGGCCTGCGACCCGAAGTACATCATGTCGCTGAAGAAGACCATGTAGCGGCCGTCGCGTCCGGTGGCCGCGCCCTCGCCTCGCTCGAGGGCGCTCACGGCGCCCGGCAGCACCGCCCCGAGGGTCGCCGACAGGCGGGAGTCGGGCGGATCGGTGTCGACGGCGCGGACGGTGAGCGCGACCGAGGCCACCACGACGAGGCCCGCGAGGGCGGCCGTGGCGAGCGTGGTCACGAGCCGGCGGCGACCGGGCCCGGCCCGGTCGCGCACGAACGCCACCGCCGTCCAGCCGACCGCGAGCACGAGCAGCGCGGCGACGCCCCACGCCCACAGCACGAGGTAGTACCACTCCTTGCCGAAGATCCGGCTGGTGGAGGCGACGGAGGCGGCGAGGGCGACGGCGACGACGAGGTGCAACCGGGTGAGCGCACGGTGCCCGAGGCGCAGGGACACCAGCCAGGCCAGGGCCCAGGCGACCAGGACCACCAGGCCGGGGATCAGCGAGCCGCGGGGATCGGCGGAAGGATCGGGCAGCGCCCCGACCCAGCCGGAGTCCCGGACCAGGAAGGCGGGGAGGTCGAGGTGGAGCAGGACGACCTCGATGGCGCGGACCGGACCGAGGGGCGGCTCCGCCGGGGTGGCCAGGTGGTCGTAGATCGCCCGCGTGTTCCCGGGGTCGTTCACCACCTGGTCGACGAGGGGCGGCAGCCACAGCACGAGCGCCACCGCCAGCGCCCACGCCGACCAGCGGACGACGGCGCGGCGCGCCGGCGACCCGGCCGGGGCCCGCCGCCAGGCGAGGACGAGCGCCGCGAGGGTGAGCGCGCCCAGGCCGGCCACCAGGCCGAGGTACGAGACGTGGGTCTGGGCGCAGAGCGTCGCCGCGAAGACCGCCACCGGCAGCATGGCGAAGTCGTCGCAGGTGACCGACCAGACGGCGAGGAGGAGGACGACCCACCACAACAAGGGCAGGTAGGGGTTCCACGGCTGGGTCAGCATCGTCGGCCCGTAGCCCGCGACCAGCAGGGCGAGCACGGCGGCCACGCCGACGCCCAGCCGGGCACCGCCCCGGCGCACGGCGATCGCGACCGCCGAGGAGAGGGCAGCGACGTTCAGCGTGACGGTGGCGGCCTGCATCGCCCAGGGCGAGGACCCGAGGATGCGGTACAGCGGCGCCAGCAGGTAGAAGCTCAGCGGCCCGGGATGGCTGCCCTGCTCGGCGAGCCCGGGCCCGATCCTGCCGGGCAGCCCGATGAGCGGCGTGTCGGACGAGCCGACGTCGCGCAGCCGGAGCTCGGTCATGGCGAGGTCGAGCACGGGGTACCACGGCGGCCGGCGCAGCGCGACGGCCGCCACCACCAGCGGCAGCGCGACGAGCGCGCACAGGCCGACGCCTACCGGCAGGCGTCGCTCGGACCACGAGCGAACCGGCTGGTCCGGCGCGTCGCCGGGGTCCCCAGTCGCTCCCGCCCCGGCTTCCGACGGGACCCCCGTCGCGACTCGAGACACGGCGGGCGAGTATACGGTCGGCCCGCCACCGGTGCCGACGCCGAGCGGCACGGCCGTGGCCCGACCGCCGGCGGTAGCGTCCGGCCATGCCGCTGGCCGACTACACCGAGGACACCTTCGCCCACGACGGCAAGGAGCGCCGGGTGTTCCGGCGGGGCCAGGGCCCGGCCGTGATCGTCATCGCCGAGGTTCCCGGGATCACCCCCCAGGTCGTCGCCTTCGCCGACCGCGTGGCCGCCATCGGCTGCACGGCGGTCCTGCCCCACCTGTTCGGCGAGCCGGGCGCCCCCGCGTCGGTCGTGAACGGGCTGCAGACCGTCGCGTTCGCCTGCGTGTCGCGGGAGTTCACCGTCTGGGCCACCGGGAGGACGTCGCCGGTGACCGTGTGGCTGCGGGCGCTGGCCCGCGACGAGCACGAGCGCTGCGGCGGACCGGGGGTGGGGGCGGTCGGCATGTGCCTCACCGGGGGGTTCGCCCTGGCGATGATGGTCGACGACGCGGTGGCGGCCCCGGTCCTCAGCCAGCCGTCGCTGCCGTTCGGCCTCACGGGCGCCCAGAAGCGGGACCTGGGCCTCGACCCCGCCGACCTGGCCAGGGTCCGGGAGCGGGCGGCCGCGGGCGTCGGCGTCCTCGGGCTGCGGTTCACCTGCGACCGGATGTCCCCGGGCGAGCGCTTCGCCCGCCTGCGGGACGAGCTGGGCGACGGCTTCGTGGGCGTGGAGATCGACTCGTCGGACGGCAACCCGCACGGCATCCGCCGGGCGGCCCACTCGGTGCTGACCGACGACCTGGTGGACGAGCCGGGCCACCCGACGCGCGACGCCCTGGACCGGGTGCTCGACCTGTTCCGCACCCGGCTGCTCGGCGCCTGACTCGCACCGCCCCTCGGCGGGTAGGCGGGGACCAGGTGCACCCATGACGATCCCGCCCGACGCCGATCCCGACCGCCGACCGCCGCCGGCGGATCCGGCCGCCCGGACCGAGCCGGTCGGGGACCCGACCCGGCCCCCGGCGGCGCTGGCCACCGACCTGCGCGAGGTCCGGACCCGGCCGGAGCGGGCGTTCAACGCGGGCGCGGCCCTCGGCCTGGTGCTGGCCACGGCCACGTTCGTCTTCCTGGTCCAGAACCGGGGGTCGACCGAGTTCGACTGGCTGTGGTTCGACTTCACGCTGCCGCTGTGGGTCGCCCTGGTGGGCGCCCTCGTGACGGGGGCGCTGCTGGTGGTGACCGCTCTCGCCGTCCACCGGCGGCGCCGGCGCCGCATCGCCCGCCGCGAGCAGGCCGCCTCCCGCCTGGAGGACGCCCTGGTGGGCGAGCGACCGGCCCCGCGGCGGCGCCGCGGACCGATGCAGGGCTGACTCAGGCCAGGGGCCGCCCGAAGGGCTTCTCGGTGGTCCAGGCGGCCAGGTTCTCCTCGGCCCGCAGGGCGGCGGCCAGCCACAGGCCGGTGCCGTGGTCGGCCAGGTCGGTGACCGCGGCGTGGACCCGCCGGACCGGGTCGCCCCCGGCCGCGTCGTAGGTGGCCAGCAGCGGGGCGGCGGTCGACAGGAAGTCGGGGATCACCACCCGGTCGCCCTTGCGCAGCACCGCCAGCGCCCGGGCCGTCACGGCCGCCGGCGTCAGCGGGACGACGGTGCGGGCCTCGACCGATGCGGCCGCGTGGTGGTCGACGACCCCGGCCTTGCCCGCCACGAACAGCACGTCGCATGGGGCGTCGACCCGCCCGTCCACCACGGTGGCCCCCGCCTCGGCGAGCTGGGCCACGGCCGCCTCGGCCACGGGGCCGGGCCCGGCGACCGCCGCGGTCCGCCAGTCGGTGGGGCCGGCCACCCGGGCGGCGGCCAGCGCCCCGGCCGCGACCACGGCCGGGTCGGGCGCGGTCCAGCCCAGGGGCGCCAGGTCGGCCTCGGTCAGGCCGGTGCCGGGGGCGAGGGCCAGCGACCCGGCCTCGGCCCGCTCCCGCACCTCGTCGACGAAGGCGGCGACGGCGTCGTCCCGGGCCTCGGGCTTGGCGTTGACGGCCCCCGAGGCGCCGCCGTGCCCGGCGACGCCGAACGAGGCGAACGCGTAGGTGACCGACCGGGCCAGCAGCTCGGCCCCGTCCCGCAGCACCTTGGGCGCCAGCCTGACGACGCCGACGGACGTGGTGGCGTCGGCCAGGTCGTAGACGATGAACCCGTCGGTCCCGGTCAGCTTGTCCACCTTCACGGGCGCCGATCCTTGCAAGCCGGAGCGGTGACCGCCACCCGGTGCGCCGTCAGCCCACGAAGTCGTCGAGCAGCGCCGCCAGCTCCAGCGGCTTGTCGCCCTGGATGCTGTGGCCGGCGCCCTCGACGTGGTGGACCCGGGCGTCGGGCCGGCGGCGCAGCAGCTCGGCCTCGTCGGCGTCGTCGACCACCGACTGCGGGAGCATCCCCCGCACCAGCATGAGCGGCACGGTCAGGCCCGAGACGACGTCCCACAGCGAGCCGAAGTCCGGCTCGGCGGTGAGGGGGGCGGTGGGCTCCGGCGTGGCGGCGTCGGTGACCGGCCGGTGACGGGCGTAGCGCCACACCCAGGTCCCGTCGTCCCGCTGCAGGGCGTTGTGGAGGATGCCCCGGCGCAGCGACGACTCGGACCGGGTGGGGTTGAAGGCCATGGTGCGGGCCAGCAGGTCGTCGAAGCTGTCGAAGCTCTCGGGACCGTTGACGAACGAGATGATCGAGGAGGCCTTGCGGGCGTCGACCCCCGGCGTGATGTCGACGAGCACGAGCGACCGCACGAGGTCGGGGGCGTGCGCAGCCAGGGCCAGGGCGGTGGCGCCGCCGAGCGACATCCCGACGACCGCCCGGGCGTCGGGGGCCAGCGCCCGCATGGCGGTGGCCACGTCCCGGGCGTTGCCCACCGGGTCCAGCCTGCCGCCCTCGCCGCCGTCCGAGTGGCCGTGGCCGGGCAGGTCGAAGGCCACCAGCGGCCTCCCGAGGGCCATGGCCACCGTGTCCCACGTGTGGGCGTTCTGGGCGCCCCCGTGCAGCAGGACCAGCTCGGGTTCCGCCACGCCCCACACCAGGGCGCTCAGCCGGCGGCCGGGGCCGACCTCGAAGGAGTCCCGGTGGACCGAGGGCGGCCCCTCGTAGGGCAGCCCGAACTCGGCGGCGTTCTCGTGGAACAGGCCGAACTCGTCGTACGGCACCTTCTCGACGGGCGGCATGGGCCCAGCATGCACCCTCCGGTCCCGGTCCCGCTGGCTGTCACGGGGCGGCCCTACGATGGGGTGGGCGATGGCACCTCCCGACGGCGCACCCACCGACGTGCTCGGCACGCTGACCGGCCTGAACCCGGTGCAGTCCGACGCGGTCACGCACGCGGACGGGCCGCTGCTCGTGGTGGCAGGGGCGGGGTCGGGCAAGACCCGGGTGCTCACCCACCGCATCGCGCACCTGATCCGCGACCAGGGCGTGAGCCCGTTCGAGATCCTGGCCATCACGTTCACCAACAAGGCCGCCGACGAGATGAAGTCGCGGGTGGCGGCCCTCGTCGGGCCGGTGGCCGAGAAGATGTGGGTGTCGACGTTCCACTCGGCGTGCGTGCGGATGCTGCGCCGCGACGCCGACAAGCTGGGCTTCCCCCGCCAGTTCACGATCTACGACCAGTCCGACGCCGTCCGCCTGACCGGCTACGTGATCCGTGACCTGGGGCTCGACACCAAGCGGTTCCCGCCCCGGTCGATCCACGCAACCATCAGCGCGGCCAAGAACGACGGCGTCGACGCCCAGGCCTACGCGCAGCGGGCCGGCAACCTGTTCGAGCGCAAGATCGCCGAGGTGTTCCGCGAGTACCAGGACCGGCTGCTCCGGGCCGGGTCGATGGACTTCGACGACCTGCTG
>DASSUD010000059.1:0-8251 GCA_035707385.1 Acidimicrobiales bacterium | reverse complement strand
CATCCCGGTGCGCCGGCGCACCTCCCCGCCCGCCTCGGCCGGGGCCACGCCCGTGGCGGCCAGGATCGACGGGCCCGACGCCTCGGCCTCCAGGCACCCCCGGGCCCCGCAGGCGCACACCCGGCCGTCCGGTGCCACGATCACGTGGCCGATGTGGCCGGCGTTGCCGGCCGCGCCGTCCAGCAGCCGCCCGTCGACCACGAGGCCCCCGCCGACCCCCGTCGACACGACCATGGCGATGTAGTCGCGCACGCCCCGCGCCGCGCCCACCCAGCCCTCGCCCCGGGCCAGGGCCTTGGCGTCGTTGTCGACGTGGACCCCGAGGCCGGTCAGGGTGGCCAGCCGCTCCCGCAGGGGGAAGTCCCGCCAGCCCGGGATGTTCAGCGGCGACACCGTCTCGCCCCCGGGCGCCATCGGGCCCCCGCAGCCCACGCCCACCACCACCTCGTCGCCCCGCCGCACGCCGGCCACCAGGCCGGCCAGGGTGGCCCACAGCTCCTCGGGGCCGGCCCGCGCGGGCGTGGGCACGTGGCGCCGGTCGGCCACGCCGCCGGCGCCGTCGACCCGGGCCACGGCCAGCTTGGTCCCGCCGATGTCGATGGCCAGCGCCGTCTCCACAGGCCGGGGACGGTACCGCGCCGTCCCGCCGTCAGGTTTGCGCACGGAACGGCGTAACCTGGCTGGGCTCACCCACGCGACGGAGGGAGACCGAGGCTGTGGCCAGCATCGAGACCGCGGCACCCCGGGGGGCGACCTTCTCCGAGTACTACGGCCGGATCGTCGACAACATCGAGCGCGTCATCCAAGGCAAGAGGGACGTGATCGAGCAGGTGCTGCTGTGCCTCGTCTCCGACGGGCACCTCCTGCTCGAGGACGTCCCGGGGGTCGGCAAGACGAACCTGGCCAAGTCGCTCGCCACCTCGATCGAGTGCAGCTTCGGGCGGGTGCAGTTCACGCCCGACCTGCTGCCCTCGGACGTGGTGGGACTGACGGTCTGGAACCGGGGCGACAACTCCTTCGACTTCCGGCCCGGGCCCGTGTTCAACAACATCGTCCTGGCCGACGAGATCAACCGGGCCTCGCCCAAGACCCAGGCCGCGCTGCTCGAGGCCATGGCCGAGAACCAGGTGACGGTGGACGGGGTGACCTACCCGCTGTCGCCGCCGTTCATGGTCATCGCCACCCAGAACCCCATCGAGCACGAGGGCACCTATCCCCTGCCCGAGTCGCAGCTCGACCGGTTCCTCATGCGGGTGTCGGTCGGCTACCCGTCGCCGCACGCCGAGCTCGAGATCCTCGACGCCCATGGCGACCACGACCCGTTCGCCGACCTCGGCCCGGTCGTCACCAGCGCCGACATCGGGCGGCTGGCGCACGCCACCCGCCAGGTGCACGTGGCCCCCAGCCTCAAGGCGTACCTGGTCGACGTGGCCCAGGCGACCCGGCGCAGCTCCCACCTGGCCCTCGGCGTCTCGCCCCGGGCGACCCTGGCCCTCCAGCGGGTGGCCAAGGCCCGGGCCGCGGCCGAGGGTCGCGGCTACGTGATCCCCGACGACGTCAAGGCGCTGGCCGTGCCGGTGCTGGCCCACCGGCTGATCGTCACCCCCGAGGCCCAGCTCCAGGGCATCAGCCCCGCCGATGCGCTGGCCGAGGTCCTGCGGGCCGTGCCCGTCCCCGGCGGGCACTGAGGGCGGGGCACGGTGCTCACCCGCCAGGGCTGGCTGTGCCTGTGGGGCGGCATCGCGCTCCTGGCCTTCGCCCGCCTGCTCGGCATCGCCGAGCTGTACGTCTTCGGCGGCGTGGCGCTCGGGCTGGTCGTGGTGGCGCTCCTGTACGTCCGCCTCACCCGGCTCGACCTCCAGGTCGACCGGGGCGTGTTCCCCGCGCACGTCCATGCCGGGCAGCTCAGCCGGGTCGAGGTGCGCATCCGCAACCTGCGCCGCCAGGAGACGCCCGTCCTGCGCCTGCGCGACCCGGTGTCGGGGACGGCCGGGGCCGAGCTGCTGGTGCCGCCGCTCGACCAGGGCGCGGCGTCCACCGCCTCCTACCGGCTGCCCACCGACCGCCGGGGCATCGTGCGGGTCGGGCCCCTGCGGGTGGTGGTCACCGACCCGTTCGGGCTGGCGCAGGTGCACACGGCCGCGGCGCCGGAGGTCGAGGTCACCGTCTACCCGGCCATCGACGAGATCCGGCCGGTGCCGTTCACGACCGGCAACGACCCGATGGCCGGCTTGCTCCAGCCCCATTCGATCGGCCGGGTGGGCGACGACTTCTACGCCCTGCGGCCCTACGTGGTGGGCGACGACCTGCGGCGCATCCACTGGCCCTCCACCGCCCGCCACGACGAGCTGCTCGTCCGCCAGCAGGAGCAGCCCTGGCAGGGCCGCACCACCGTGCTGCTCGACGTGCGGCGCTCGACCCACGACGCCGCCACGCTCGAGGCCGCGGTGTCCGCGGCCGCCAGCATCGTCACCGCCAACAGCGCCCGGCGTGACCTGATCCGGCTGGCCACCACCGACGGCGCCGACTCCGGGTTCGGGGCCGGCAGCGTCCACGTCCAGGCCCTGCTGGAGCACCTGGCGGTGGTCGAGCTGAGCGGCGGCGCCAGCCTGCGGGCCATGCTCGACCTGGTCAAGCGCGACGGCCAGGGCGCGCTGGTCGTGGTGGTGGCCCGGGCCACCGGCGACGAGCTCAAGGCGGCCGCCGGCCTGCGCCAGCGCTTCGGCATGGTGGCCTGCGTGCGCGTCGACGCCGGCTCCCGCCAGGCGGCCGAGCCACCCGGCTCCGGCGTGTCGGTCATCCGGGTCACCGCCCAGGTGCCCTTCGCCAAGGCCTGGGACCGGGCCATGGCCACCGGCCGCCGGGGCGTGCCCGCCGGGAGCGTGTGGTGAGCCGCCGCCGCGACCACCTGCTGCTGGCGAACGAGGCCGCCCTGGCCTTCGTCACCGTGACGGCCATCGTCGGGATGCACCGGCTGTTCGAGGACGGCTCCTACCGGGGCCCGCTGGTGGCGGCCGCGCTGGTGGCGCACGCCACCGTGGCCGGGCTGCGCCGGGCCCGGGTCCACCTGGTGCCGGCCGCGCTGATCACGGCGGCGGCGGCCGTCATCTTCCTCACCTGGACACGGTTCCCCGACACCGCCCGGTGGCTGCTGCCCACCGGTGACACGCTGTCCCAGGCGGGCGACGACCTCCAGGCGGCGTGGAAGCTGTTCGGCAAGGTGAAGGCGCCCGCCCCCGTGGAGAACGGCTTCCTGGCCGCCAGCGGGGCGGCCGTGTGGCTGATCGTCTACGTGGCGGACTGGGCCGCCTTCCGGGTCAACGCCACGTTCGAGGCCCTGCTGCCGGCCACCACGCTGTTCGTGTTCGCGGCGGCCCTCGGCGGCCCGGGCAGCCCGGTGGCGGGAGCCGCCCTCTTCGCCGGCGCCGCCCTGCTGTTCGTGCTGCTGCAGCGCACCTACAACCAGGAGCGCACCTCGCGGTGGGCCAGCCGGCACAGCACCCAGGGTCGCTGGTCCCTGCTCGGCACCGGCGCGCTGCTGACCGGCCTGGCCGTCGTCGCCGGGGCCATCGTCGGGCCCCAGTTCCCCGGGGCCGACTCCGACGCCCTCGTGGCGTGGCGGGACATCAACCGCGACAGGCCCACCCGGGTGGTGCCCAGCCCGATGGTGTCGCTGCGGACCAGGCAGGTCGACCAGCAGCAGGTCGAGCTGTTCACGGTCACCAGTACGCGGCCGTGGTACTGGCGCCTGACCGCGCTGGAGCAGTTCGACGGCGAGATGTGGAAGTCCGCCTACAGCACCGACGACGCCTCGGGCGACCTGCCCCGCGCGCTGGTGGGGGCGGCGCGCACCGAGACCGTGCAGCAGACGTACGAGATCACCCAGCTGAGCTCCGTGTGGCTGCCGGCCGCGTACGAGCCCCGGGCCATCGACACCGGCAACGACGACCAGCCCGCCGACTTCGACGAGCGGTCGAGCACGCTGATGGTCGACCGGCGGATGGCCACCTCCGACAACTTCAGCTACGAGGTCAGCTCCGAGCTGCCGCTGTTCAAGCCCGACGCGCTGCGGTCGGCCTCGACCGAGATCCCCGACGACATCGAGGAAACCTTCCTCCAGCTCCCCGGCGACATGGAGCGGGTGACGGAAGAGGCCGTGAGGATCACGGCCGGCGCCGCGACCCCCTACGACAAGGCCAAGACCCTGCAGGACTACCTGCGCACGTTCGACTACGACCTCAACATCGGGCCCGGGCACAGCCGCAACGCGCTGGAGACCTTCCTGTTCGGCACCAGACGGGGCTACTGCGAGCAGTTCGCCGGAGCGTTCGCCGCCATGGCCCGCACCCTCGGCATCCCCGCCCGGGTGGCGGTCGGCTTCACCCCCGGCGTCCGCGACTCCGAGGACCCGAACCTCTACCGCGTGCGCGGGGTCCACGCCCACGCCTGGCCCGAGGTCTACCTGGGCGAGTACGGCTGGGTTCCCTTCGAGCCGACGCCGACCCGGGGCCCCCCGGGCGCCTCGGAGTGGCTGGGCGTGGCGGAGCAGCAGGCCGACGCGGGCACCGGCGCCGCCGGTCCGGCCGCCCCCGACCCCAACGCCGACGGGCTGGGCAGCGAGGGCGACGACGTGGTCACGGACGACCGGATCCCCGACCTGGGCACCGGCGGCGAAGGCGCCGGCGCCGGCGACTCCGGCGCCGGCGACACCCCGCTGATCCCCGACCCGGTGGCCGACGCGCTGAAGGTGCTGGGCCTGGCCGCGGTGGCCTACGTGGTCCTGGTGCCGCTGTCGCTGGTGGCCCAGCGGGCGCTGCGGCGGCGCCGGGCCGCGACGCCGGCCGACCGGGTGAGACTGGCGTGGCGGACCGCCACCGAGCGGGCGGGCTACGCCGGCGTGTCCCTGTCCCCGTCGCTCACCATCTCGGAGACGGCCGCCCGGCTGGGGGTCGCGCTGCCGGGCTCGGCGGACGTGGCCCGGGGCATGGCCCACACGATGGAGCGCATCGCCTACGCGGAGGTCAGCCCGACCGACGAGGAGGCCACCCGCGCCCAGGCCGGGTCGGCGGCCCTGGTGGCCGAGGCCGAGCGCCGGCTGCCCTGGCCCCAGCGGATCGCCGGCTGGTTCGACGCCCGCCGGCTCCGCCGCCCGCGGGCCGGGCGACTGATGGCGTCACAGGGACCGGCATGAGGATTTGGCGGCTCTCACGTCCGGATGGCGCCGTGAGGGACGCCAAATCGGTGCCGCCGTAGCTCGGGGGCGCGCTAGTCCTCGTCTTCGGGCTCGTCGCGCTTGAAGCGCTCGCGGACCCGGCGCCCGGCACCGCCGAGGGCGTCGCGCAGGCCGTTGGCCCGGACCGTGCGCGTCAACTGGTCGAGCCCGGCGCGGCCGAGCTTGCGGAGGTTGCGCTCGAACACGAGCGCGCACGCCAGCATGATCAGGAAGCCGGCGAACGACAGCAGGTAGGAGGTCGAGAGGCTGGCGACGAGGAACACGGCGCCGGCCACGAACCCGACCACCGACCACTTCATGCGGCTCACGGTGTGGCGGTAGAGGGTGGTCTCGCTGACCTCGCGCGCGAAGGAGGGATCGTCCTCGTAGAACCGCTGTGCAATTTCCTGGAGGATTCGTTCCTCGTCCTCGGAAAGCGGCACCTCACGCCCCTATCGAAGCCGTACGCCGGGCTGACCGACCCGGCACGATCAAGTGTTCCACAGGGCCGGGCGAACGACAACGCGTGAATGCCCCAGAAGTGGTCAAACCTCGTTCCAATCCGGCGACACCGGGCCGTCGTCGGGTCCCCACTGGCCGTCACCGCGGCGCTTGACCCGCAAGCCGTCCCGCCCGACCGCAGCCGCGGGTCCGATGGCGCCGGTGCCGAACCGCTCCCGGATGGCGTCCACCGCCCCGCTGGCGTCGTGCCACGACGGCGCCCCGGCGTCGTCGAAGCTGAGCTGGCGGCCGGCGCCCTCGATCAGCCCGGACACGGTGACCCCCAGCAGCCGCACCCCCGGCGCAGGATCGACGGCGCCGAGCAGCGACAGGGCGTGCTGCGCCACGACCGGCCCGTCGTCGACCGGCGCGGGCAGCGTGGTGGAGCGGGTGATGGTGCGGAAGTCGCGGAAGCGGACCTTGATGCTGACCGTCCGGGCCACCATCCCCGCCTTGCGCAGCCGCCAGGCCACCGCGTCCGCCATGCGCACCGCCTCCCGCCCGAGCGTGGTGGCGTCGTGGCGGTCGTGGGCGAAGGTCTCCTCGTGGCCGATCGATTTGAGCTTCTGGTCGGGCTCGACCGCCCGGGGGTCGATCCCCCGCGCCAGCAGCCACAGGTGGCGGCCGTTGGCCTGCCCCAGCGCCCCGACGAGCGCGGCCTCGGGCAGCTCGGCGATGTCGCCCACGGTGCGCACGCCGAGCCGCTCCAGCCTGGCCAGCGTGGCCGGGCCCACGCCCCACAGCGCCCGGGCCGGCAGCGGGCGCAGGAAGGCGACCTCCTCGCCGGGCGCCACCACCCGCACCCCCTCGCCCGGCTTCGGGCCGGTCGGCGTGGCCCGCGGCTTGGCGGCCTCCGACGCCAGCTTGGCCACCATCTTGGTGGCGGCCACGCCCACCGAGCACGTGAGGCCCTCCTGCTCCTCGACCTGGCGGCGCAGGGACCGGCCGATGGCGGCACCGTCGCCCAGCAGCCGGCGGGCGCCCGTCACGTCCAGGAACGCCTCGTCCAGGCTGACGGGCTCGACCAGCGGCGTGGTGGCGCGGAAGATGTCCATGACCCGCCCGCTCACCTCGCCGTAGAGCGCGTGGTCGCCCGGCAGGAACACGGCCTGCGGGCACAGCTTGCGGGCCTGCGCGCTCGGCATGGCCGAGAACACGCCGAAGGCTCGGGCCTCGTAGCTGGCGGCGGCCACCACCCCCCGCGCCCCCGTGCCGCCGACGACCACCGGCCGGCCGCGCAGCTCGGGGCGCCGCAGCAGCTCGACGGACACGAAGAACGCGTCCATGTCCACGTGCAGGATGGTGCGCGGCGCGCTCACCGCCGGGTGACGACCGCCCGGGCGGGGTCGTCGCCGTCGAGGAGGTAGCGGAAGCGCCGCGGCTCGTCCCAGCGCTCGGCCAGCCACGCGCCGAGCGGCTCGCTGACCCACCGGCGGCAGGTGGCGAGATGGTCGCCGCAGTCGCCGGGGTCGACGAAGGCGGCGTCGACCACGATGCCGTCGGGATCGTCGATGCGCAGGGCGCCCGCGTAGTCGACGGCCACGTGCGCCTCCACGCGGAGGTGCCAGCCGAGGCCCGGGGCCTCGACCTCGACCTCGTAGACCGGGCCGTGCCAGGCCGACACGACGACGCCGGTCTCCTCCTCGACCTCGCGGGTCAGCCCGTCGAGCAGGGTCTCGCCTTCGTCGATGACCCCGCCGGGCGGGCTCCAGTCGTGGTCGCCGTTGCGCCGGCGGTTGCGCACGAGCAGCAGGCCGCCCTCGCCGAGGATCAGGCCACCTCCCACCAGCCACCGTCGCATGCCGGACAGTGTGGCACCGTGGGCGCATGGAACCTCCCCCGCTGCATGCCAACGCCCGGGCGGTGGCGGGCGCCGCGGCGCGCCTCGGCCTCGACGTCGAGGTACGCGAGTTCCCGGACGGCACCCGCACGGCTGAGGACGCGGCCCGCGCCATCGGGGTCGGCGTCGGCCAGATCGTGAAGTCGCTCGTGTTCGCGGTGGGCGACGACGTGGTGGTGGCTCTGGTCAGCGGCCCGAACCGGCTGGACGAGGCCCGGCTGGCGGAGGCGGCCGGGCGGGCCGGCACCCCGGTGGGCCGGGTGGACGCCGCCCGGGTCCGGGAGGCCACCGGCTACCCCATCGGCGGCGTCCCCCCGTTCGGCCACCGCCGGGACCTGGCCACCTTCGTCGACGAGGACCTGCTGGGCTACGACGAGGTGTGGGCGGCGGCGGGCACGCCCCACCACGTGTTCGGGGTGGCGCCCGCCGACCTGGTGCGGGCCACGGGCGGCCGCGTCGCCCCCCTGCGGGTGACCTGAGGGCGGGCGGGCGGGCCGGCGGGCCGTAGCATGTGCGCGCCATGGCCGAGCCCGCCGCCGACGACTACGCCCCCAGCGCCCTGCCCTCCCCCGCCGCCCGGGTGCTGGCCTTCGTGTCCATCCTGGTCGGCGGGCTGTGCGGGGGCCTCATCGGCTGGGCGTTCGTCGACCTCCAGTGCGAGGGCGACTGCGGCGTGGCCGCCGGCCTGACCGGCGTGG
>DASSUD010000058.1:0-4176 GCA_035707385.1 Acidimicrobiales bacterium | reverse complement strand
CTCGCCGCCGAGCTCGCGGCGCGCGCCGACCTGTCCCACGAGCCGCCCGACCCCTTCGACGCCTGGACCGGGGACGCCGACGTCGACCGCTTCCGCTGCTTCGGCTACCTCGTCCTGCGCAGCTTCCTCGAGCCCGCTCTGGTAGCCGACCTGCGAGCCGAGCTCGTGGCCACGATGCTGGCGGTCCACGGCGACCGCTACTACCAGCGGCCCACCGGACCGGGCATGCCCGGCCACTACGTCTGCCTGCTGGGACCGTGGGCGCCCCGCACCGTCGACCTCGTCGACGGCCGGCGCCTGGCGGGCCTGGCCGAGCGCCTGGTCGGCGGGGCCGTGCTCCCCTCCCCCGTCGACACCCAGGGCATCCGCTTCGCGGGCAACGCCGGCTGGCACAGCGACACCGACATCCGCGTCCGGGCGGTGAAGCTCGTCGCCTACCTGGAGCCGCTGGACGGCAGCACGGGCGCACTGCGGGTCCTGCCGGGCAGCCACCGCCTGCCCGAGGAGGCGCTCGGCCGGCACCTGCGCTCGATCGAGCGGGACGTGCCCGACGTCCCGGCCCAGGTCCTGGCGACCGAGCCCGGCGACGTGATCGCCTTCGACCCGATGCTGTGGCACGCCAGCTGGGGCGGCCGGGACCGCCACCAGTGGACGACGCTCTACGTCCGGGACGCCGTCACGCCCTCGTGGCGCGCGGGCCTGGTCGAGTGGTTCGCGGCGAGCACGTCGGACCGGGACGCCCTGCCCGAGGGCTACCGCCCGTTCGACGCCCGCTGGGTCGCCGACGGCTCGATGGACGTCACCGACCGCCGCTTCGACCAGCGCCACCGGTGGATGTTCCGGTTCCACCGCCTGGGTGTCCTCGACGCCTACGGCGTGGCCGGCGCGTTCGGCCGGTGACGGCGTCCGCACTGCGGAGTGATCCCGGTGGCTCAGGGCCGGGACGGCTCCAGGCGTACCGCGCACTGCTTGTAGTTGGGCTCCCGGGAGATGGGGTCGAACTCGTTCAGGGTGAGCCGGTTCGCGCACTGCTCGTCGAAGTGGAACGGGACGAACACCTCGCCCTCGCGGACCGTGCGGGTGACGCGGACCCGGATGCGGTCGACCGCGCCGCGCTCCGACACCAGCCGCACCAGGTCGCCGGCGTGGACGCGGTAGCGGCGGGCGTCGGCGGGGTGGACCTCGACCCAGCCGGCGGGCGCCAGGCGGTCGAGCACCTCGACGCGCCCGGTCTTGGTGCGGGTGTGCCAGTGCTCGACCGTGCGCCCGGTGTTGAGCAGCAGCGGGTACAGGCGCCGGGGCCGGTCGCTGATGGGCTTGGGGGTCACGCAGTGCAGGCGGGCCCGGCCGGTCGGGGTCGGGAACCGCCCGTCGGCGTAGAGCCGGGGCGTGCCCCCGAGTGGGACCGACGGGTCGCCGGTCGGGCACGGCCACTGCACGCCGCCGGCCGCGTCGATCCGCTCGTAGGTGATGCCGCTGTAGTCGCACAGCCGGCCCGCGGACACCCGGCGCCACTCGGCGAAGGCGTCGGCCGGCGCGGTCCAGCCCCCGAACAGCTCGTCGCGCACCCCCAGCCGCTCGGCCAGCGCCAGCACGATGGCGAAGTCCGACCGGGCCTCGCCCGGAGGGTCCACGGCGGCCCGGACCCGGGACACGCGCCGCTCCGAGTTGGTGAACGTCCCGTCCTTCTCGCCCCAGATGGCGGCGGGCAGCACCACGTCGGCCAGGACCGTCGTCGGGGTCTCGAACCCGTCCTGCACCACCAGCAGGTCGAGCTGCCCGAGGGCGTGCTCCAGCAGCTCCCGGTTGGGGAAGGACACGACGGGGTTGGTGGCGATGACCCACAGCCCCTTGATGCGCCCGTCGATGACGCCGTTGACGATGTCGGGGTAGGCACGCCCCCGCTCGGCAGGCAGGCGGCCCTCGTCGATCCCCCACAGCCCGGCCAGCTCGCGCCGGGCGGCCGGGTCGTCGTAGGGCCGGTAGCCGGGAAGGGAGGCGGTGAACCCGGCCTCCCGGGTCCCCATGGCGTTGCACTGGCCCGTGATGGAGAACGGGGCCGCCCCCGGCCGCCCGACGTTGCCGGTCAGCAGGCACAGCGTGTTGATGAGGGCCACCGTCTCGGTGCCCTGCACCGAGTGGTTCACGCCCATCGTCCACGCCGCCAGCCCCCGCCGGGCCGTCCCGAAGGAGACGGCCGCCCGGTGGACCTCGGCGGCGGGCACGCCGCACTCCCGCTCGACCCGCTCCAGGTCGAAGGCCCGCACGTGGTCGACGAGCTCGTCGAGGCCGTCGGCCACCTGCCGGACCCTGGCGACGTCGACCAGCCCCTCGTCCAGCAGCACCTTGATCATCCCGTTGAGCAGGGTGACGTCGCTGCGGGGCCGCACCGCCAGGTGCTGGTCGGCGATCATCGCCGTCTTGGTCACCCGGGGATCGACGGTGATGAGCGTGCCCTTCCGGGCCAGGACCCGGGGCACGAGCAGGGGGTGGTTGTCGGCGACGTTGGCGCCGATCAGGAGAATGACGTCGGCCTCGGCGAAGTCGTCGTAGGCACCGGGAGGGCCGTCGCTGCCGAAGCTCAACTTGTAGCCGGACACGGCCGACGCCATGCACAGCGTGGTGTTGCCGTCGAAGTGCCGCACGCCCATGCCGAGGCGGACCAGTTTGCCCAGGGCGTAGAACTCCTCGGTCACCAGCTGGCCGGTCGACAGCACGGCCACCGACTCCGGGCCGTGCTCCGCCACCAGCCGGCGGAACCCGCCGGCCACCCGGTCGAGGGCCTCGTCCCAGCCCGCCCGCCGGCCGTCGACGGTCGGGTGCGTCAGCCGGCCCGGGGCGGCCAGCGTGTGGTGCTCGGACAGTCCCTTGGGGCACAGCCGGCCCTGGTTGACGGGGTGGTCGGGGTCGCCGGTGACCGCCACCGCCCGGCCGTCGCGCACCCCGAGCAGCATCCCGCAGCCCACCGAGCAGTAGCCGCAGGTGGTGCGCACCCAGCGATCGGGCGCCCGGGAGGCGCTGACCGGACCGACCAGGTCGTCGTGGGCGTACGTGTAGCGCTCGCCGCCGTGGCCGAGGCCCACCAGGTGCCGGAGCCGGTCGAGCCTCACTGCCGCCGCCAGGGTCCGGGGATGTTGAGCGGCACGACGGTCACGTAGAACAGGTAGCGACCGGCCAGCTCGCCCGCCGCCACCAGCGCGAAGGCCGCCGCGGGCCAGACCCCCGCCAGGGCCAGGGCCACGCCCCCGGCCGCCAGCGCCCAGCGCAGGGCGGTCAGCCCCGCGAACGGGTGGCGGTAGAGGGTGACGGTGCCGGTGGCCTCCCGCCGGGGGTCGCGGGCCAGCCGGGCCAGGTTGGCCAGCCACGCCACCAGCTGGGCGGCGACCGCCCCCACCGCCGGCAGCGTGTGCCCGGTGAGCAGCGGCCCGGTGGCCAGGGCCGTGACCAGGAAGGTCACGACGGTGAGCGGCGTGTCCCACGACGGCCGGCCCGGCACCACGTAGAGGCGGCCGCTGGCGCACACCCCGGCCACGCCGACCACCGCCGCCGCGGGAGCCAGGGCGGGGGCCCCCACGGCGGCGAGGGCGAGGGCGGCGTAGGCGCCGAGCAGCGCCACCTCCCGCGACAGCCACGACCGGCGCAGGTTGCGCAGCGCCTTCACCGCATGGATCGGGCGGCCCAGGTGGGCGAGCGAGCCGGCGAGGGCCAGGCCCGCCACCCCGGCGGCCGCCAGCCGGTCGGCGCGGCCGGCGGCGGTGAGGCTGATCCCCAGCGCCACCTGGGTCAGCAGCGTCAGGGTCACCAGCGGCCAGTGAGGGTCCTCGGGGTGCAGATCGACGTCCGAGGCCGCCACGGTCCCCGACAGGTCGCCGGCGGGCAGGTCGATGCGGGTGGTCGAGCGGGTCAGGCCCGCCGGCGGCAGGTGGGGGGCGTCGGCCCCGGCGGGGTCGGCCCGCCAGGCGGCCACGTCCACCGGCTCGACGTCGAGGGCCCGGGTCGGGCAGGCGCCCACGCATGCGGGCTTGAGCCCGGCGTCGAGGCGGGGCAGGCACATGTCGCACTTGGTGACGATCCGGCGGTCGGGCTGGAACACCGGCACCGAGTAGGGGCAGTTCCAGGTGCAGTACTGGCAGCCGATGCAGTCGTCGGCGTGGTGGGCCACCACCCCGTTGGCCA